>JADGEK010000145.1:0-1501 GCA_016744395.1 Gammaproteobacteria bacterium
GTTGTTACCACTGAATATCCACATGAAGAAACTCGTCCTCATAAAGTAGGCTGGGCAGGTTTATTCTTTGTTATTGCTTTATCTATGGTCTTATTCACGTATCTGAAATTATCGGTAGCCTTGTTAACGGGTGCCATTGGTATGGTTTTATCGGGTGTACTAAAAATTGATGAAGCTTATGAAGCGGTTTCATGGAAAACAGTTTTCCTTCTAGCCAGTTTAATTCCATTAGGACTGGCAGTTGAAACTTCTGGTACCGCTGGATGGATTGCTGAACAAACATTAAAAGTAGTGGGTGATCAACCTATTTGGGTCATTCAAACGTCTATTGCAATGTTAGCCACTTTTTTTACTTTGGTGATGTCCAATGTTGGTGCCACTGTTTTATTAGTACCACTGGCGGTTAATATTGCTTTGGGTGTTGATGGTGCAGACCCTGCCGTATTTGCTTTAACCGTTGCCATTGCCACTTCTAATTCATTCCTTATCCCAACTCATCAGGTCAATGCATTAATTATGGGACCTGCTGGCTATAAAGTGCCTGATTTTATGAGAGCGGGCGGTATTATGACTGTACTCTTTCTAGTGGTCATGATGATTATGATGAGTCTTGTTTTTTAGGACTTGAGAGATTTCAATTTCGTTTAGTACCTTTAAATTTAAAATTTTGAAGGTAATTATCCGTTAGGGCTAATCTACCTAAATTCCTATCTTTATACTGAACAGTGAAATAATACAGTTCAGTATAAAATATCTTATAAAAATATTTTGTGACTATTATGAATCTATTAAAAAATCAACAAGTTCAACTTTCCGCCTTAGTGTTTTTTTTACTCTTAATTCCTTTTCAACTCTTTGCGGCAGAAGCTGGAGGAGGGCATGAACCATTGGATCTCACTTCCAGTTCTATTGGCTTTATTTCTTTATTTTTATTTATGATTGCCTATTTTTTTGTTATGGCAGAAGAATTTACTCATTTACGTAAATCCAAACCCGTTATTTTAGCGGCTGGAATTATTTGGGGAATGATTGGCTGGGTTTATACAAATCATGGTCTGTCTGAATTGGCAGAACATGCTGTCCGTCATAACCTGTTAGAATATGCAGAGCTGATGCTGTTTCTTTTAGTTGCAATGACTTACATTAATAGTATGGATGAGCGTCAGGTTTTTGATGCTTTACGCTCCTGGCTTATTCGTAAGGGATTTTCCTTTCGTCAGCTGTTTTGGTTGACTGGAATTCTTGCTTTCTTTATCTCACCCGTTGCTGATAATTTAACAACTGCATTATTAATGTGTGCTGTTGTACTTGCAGTAGGTGGTACTAATACCCGTTTTGTTTCAATTGCCTGTATTAATATTGTTGTAGCAGCCAATGCTGGAGGAGCATTCAGTCCATTTGGAGATATTACGACATTAATGGTCTGGCAAAAAGGGATGGTTAATTTCTGGGGATTTTTTGCTCTATTCATTCCATCAGTGGTCAATTTTATCGTACCAGC
>JADGEK010000145.1:1601-7280 GCA_016744395.1 Gammaproteobacteria bacterium
ATGAATCCTGAAATGTCACAAGGACAGTGGTTATTGGTCACCATGACAGCAGGGGTAGGGGGGTCATTACTATCCATTGGATCAGCGGCTGGCGTGGCTTTGATGGGACAAGCCAGAGGTCAATATACTTTTTTCGGTCATTTGAAGTGGGCACCAGCAATAGCGGTTGGTTATGCTGCCAGTATAGTCACACATATGTGGATTAATAGTGCCTTATTTTAATCTTATTTATCTCTATTCTTTATTAGTGAATTATTGGCTTGCAACTGGGGCTGGATTTCACTGATGAGATAGATGAATAGGATTAAATTTAGGTTTTCATTATTCAGAAACCATAGGATCAATAAATGCATTTCAAATTAATTGTTGCTTTTGTCAATGAAAAAATGACAGATAAAATATTAGATGCTTCACGCTCGTCAGGCGCTACAGGTGCAACAGTGATTAACAGAGCTCATGGAGAAGGCATTGTAAAAAATAAATCTTTATTTGGACTCAGTGTAGACAATCAATTTGATATTTTATTATTTTTAGTTGAAGAACATTTAAGCCTCGATGTTTTAGAAAAAATTAAACTAATAGGAAAGTTTGATGATTCACCTGGAACTGGGATTGCGTTTCAAATTGATGCAGAAGATGCTGTTGGTATTAGTCATCAAATTAAAGAGCTTAATGGAATAGTAGAAGAAAGAATTTAAATGTTTATTTAAAAAAATGGTATGAAAGTAATGGAAACTGTAAATGAACTCTGCATGTGATGGTACAAAACAAGAGATTAAAGACGCTTTATTAAAACATAAAATAAAAAAGGCAGTAATTCATGAGTTTACACCTGTTGATATAAAAAATATCCGTAGAAAATTTGGCATGACTCAAGATAAATTCGCCTTAACATTTGGGTTTAATGTAGGTTCACTTAGACATTGGGAACGTGGTGCTCGTAAGCCGAACATATCAGCGTTAGTTTTACTTAATGTCGTGAAAAATGAACCTTTGGCAGTAATGAATGCTCTTAGAGATTAACCGTATAAAGTTTGTCTGTTTCTAAACAGAAGTATTTTAAATAGGTAATTGAATGGATACCTTTAGACTGGGAGCGTTATTTTTAAATCTTATGCTTTCCTTATGTCATTTTACAATTGCAGATACCAAGCCATGCTTAATCCTATGCTATTTTCCTGGTGATCAAGATGATTTTCCATACTATAAAAGGGCTCAAGTGTTTTCATTTCTCCATGTGCTCTGTTATTGACTGTATAACTATTTCTTTGATGGAATCACTGTAATTTGGATAGGCTTTGAGATTAATTCTTCAAATGCTTCATGTTCTTCATCGCCAACAACCAATTGAAGAGTATGTTGTCCAGGAGGAAGGCTTATTAACGCCTCTGTTTCGCCATGTTTAAAATCAATATGTTGCTGATCTGAAGGAATGGGTACATCCATTGATAATGGAGCAGTTTGATCAATTAACAGGTGATAATGACCCGCTTTATGAATATTTTCACCAGCAGGTGCAATTTTAAAATGTTTAATACCAAATTTAACTTGAAAAGGGGAGCTGACCTGAGCGCCATTTATGGGGGAAATAAAAAAAGTTGATGCTTTCATTGAGACACTATGTGACCAGGAATTGCCCATTGTAAAAAGGTTAATGAACATCAGAGTAACTAATGTCTTTAAATAAATGTGTTTCATTGGGTTCTACCTTGCTAAGAAAAAAAGTCCTACTTTACAATCAATAAGCAATAAAAATAACCATAACATAATACACCTCCTAGTGTTAAATATTAAAACATATATCATGACAGCTTAGCTATTCATTCAAATTATTACTGTTATATATAAATAACCAGGCCCTGATATATGTTGTGAATTTTCAGGTACCATCCATCCAATTCCTTGCTGATTATGATACTGACCATGTTGAAATCACATTAATGAGCCAGACAGGAAAAGGAGGGCTAATAAAATGGTAATCATTCAGCATGAACTTCTAAAAAAGATGAAAAAAAGTGCTTGACAGATTTTTTATGCAACTTTTAAAAATTTTACTGATTTGTGAGTACACCATTATTATAGTGTCAAACGATCAGATTGATCCACAGCGATCTTTTTAAAACTAAGAGATCCCCCTTGGGGTCTTAGAATTTATATTGGCTTAAATCGATCCACAGATCGAACTAAGTAAAAAAGCCTCATGATACAATTGCTCTATTAAATGAGTCATTGGGAACTTGAGTGAAATTAGACGGCATTGATATTGATGGCACACTGAAAGACTTGGAATCAACGCTTGCCAGTGAAAAAGATTGTTCGCCAGCGTTAAAGTCAATGATTGGTATTTTGATATTGATCGTTAAACTGTTAACTAACCGTATGGGTTTGAATAGCAGTAACAGTAGTAAGCCACCATCAAGTGATCTCAATAGACTTAAAACAAGTAAAAAGAAATCAGGGAAAAAGCCTTGTGGTCAAAAAGGCCATAGTGGAACAACACTCAAGCAGATTGATGAGCCTGACGAAGTTGAGATAATACAAATTGATCGCAGAAGTATACCAAGAGGCCACTATAAAGAGTTAGCCCCAGAAATACGTCAAGTCTTTGATATTGATATTGATATTTCACGAAAGGTCATCGAATATCAGGCTCAGGTTCTACAAGATGAACATGGCAAACGGTTTGTTGCACCGTTTCCAGAGGATGCGACTAAAGCCGTTCAATACGGCAAGACATTGAAGGCCCATGCCGTTTATATGTCACTGTACCAACTGTTACCTTACAAGAGGGTAGAAGAATATTTTACAGAGCAGTTACAAATACCCATCAGTCAGGGCTCACTGTTTAACTTTAATAAAGAAGCCTTTAAAAACTTAGCGGGTTATGACCAGATCGCAAAAGATCAATTGGTGGCTTCCCAAATTGTTCATGCGGATGAGACAGGGATTAATATTAACAGCAAGCGACATTGGTTACATTGTGCCAGTAATTCTTTATGGACTTATTTCTTCCCTCATGAAAAACGAGGCACTGTGGCCATGGATGAAATCAATATCATTCCTCGATTTAAAGGGATCTTATGCCATGATCATTGGAAACCTTATTATCGTTATGATGGTTGCTTACATGCATTATGTAATGCACATCATTTGAGAGAACTAACCAGTGCACACGAGCAAGATAAGCAAGAATGGGCTGGCATGATGAAGGCATTACTTGAAGAGATAAATAGTGCAGTCCATGATGCTGGTCATTCTCTTGATAAGAAGCATGCCGATAACTATCGACAAAAGTATCGGCTATTACTGGAGAATGCAGAAAAAGAGTGTCCTCCACCTGATGAAACACAGCGAAGGGGTAAACGGGGAAGAATCAAGCGAAGTAAGGCACGAAATTTATTGGAACGATTAATTAATTACGAAAATGACGTGCTACGATTTATGGAAAATCCCGATGTCCCTTTTACCAATAATCAAGGTGAAAATGATATCAGGATGACCAAAGTACAACAAAAAATATCAGGCTGTTTTCGAAGCACTGAAGGCTCTGAAATATTCTGTCGTGTGCGTGGTTATTTATCAACTTGCCGAAAACATGGGGTAAGTTCCAGTCATGCGATGGAAATGTTATTTGAGAAAAAGCTGCCAGATTTTATCTGATGGTTTTTAAATAAAAAATTTACGCTGAATAATTACATAAAATGAATAATAATGCATTGACCGTTAAATTTTGCTATTCATTGGTTTTCATAATGATTCTCCTTTAAGTGTTTCATAGAAGCACTTAAAAAGCCAGGACAACCATCAGGCAAAAAAAGCTCTTCTTTTCTCAATTAATTGTCCAATCCATTATTTCTTATTTTTTGGATTTACATGTTATGTTTAGCTTCTAAATCAGCACGCCACTGATGCAGAGTAGGCATGATTTCAAGATGTTTTTCGGTCAAGATTCCATTTGTATGGCTGTGCAGTCATCATTTAATATTTAAAAAAACAGATAAAATCAAGTCAGTCATGTTGTAAATGATAGATGTCTGCAATTCCCATATTTTTTATACGAATGAGGATCAGATGATATTCATATAAAATATGGAGTTAAAAGTTGGTTTTTAGGTGTCATGAAATTAGGCTATTGTCTTTCAATAATCCGAGACATGATTTGACCCCTAAAATCAATATCTTTTATCTTTTTTGAAAAATGCCTTTAATTATTCTCTAGTCCCAAAAAAAGAAAAATTATGGAGAAACTCTTTAATAGGTGTTTGTAATTCAGACTCGTGGTGATGGGCAATTGATTGTGGAATCTGCTTAAAAAAGACGGAAAAAAACAAAACTTGACATTAATGTTTCTAAATGCGAATATAAATCATTATCAATTGTGTTATATTGATTGATAATACTTCCTTTCTAGTGCGGATATGGCTTCCGGCAAAGATGATGTTATGGAATAACAAGTTTTCTTTGGGGCTATTGTCTGAACGTCAGCAATATCTTTTTTCAATGCAATAAGTTCTGTCTTTTTAAAAATATTGAATTCTTATTGATTCATTGGTTCGTTATAATTTTATTATGTTTTATTTCCAATACATCATGACATTTAGAAGCATTAATTTTACCTGCCAGTGGAAGTAGCCACGAGGTCATTAAATTGTAAAAAATGATAAAAGAAAAAATTAAAAACAAAAAGAAAAAAAAGCTGAGTTTAAAGAAAAAGGTGGCTTTGTTAATGATCCTGGCTGTAGTAGCGGCGGCTTATCATTACTCCTATGTTTTTTATACACCCGATGAGGTTGATTTTACTTTGCTTTCAAAAAAAGGAAAATTAAAAATAACCGTACCAGGTCGATACGTCAATATTGTCACACGACTTTTTTTTCCGAGAAGAAAGGTGTTAAAAGGGGGTGATAGAGGTTCAATTGCATTAAATATTCCTTATGTTGAAATGCCGGTGATTGAGGGCTATCAAATTCCCATTCCCGATGATCCTTATAACCGATGGCGTACAGGATATCTGAGAGTACGTGCTTCCTCAGGTGATCACTCGATTGAAAACTGGAACCTCAAAAAGCTAAAAACTAAGACCACTGGATTTGATAAATTTGTTGAAGTTGATTCTGAATACCCTGATTTGAGAGCTTTTCGCCCTAAAAATCGTGCCCAAATGCCCGGGAGTGCAGGTAAGTATGTGGTATACCTCTCGCATGATAAT
Organism: Gammaproteobacteria bacterium; assembly: GCA_016744395.1. Classification (GTDB taxonomy): domain Bacteria; phylum Pseudomonadota; class Gammaproteobacteria; order GRL18; family GRL18; genus GRL18. Next base: position 6,811 of record JADGEK010000145.1, read on the forward strand.
AAATACTTAATTGATTGTCGTGTAGCGTGTGGTTATGACCAGCACTATGCATATGATGAACAAGATAGTCGTCGTTTTATGAGCTACTCATTTACATTTAGAAAAATTGCACTACCTCATTATTTAAAGGTCGATGCGTCGGTGCGTGCGCTGTTGCAACAATTTTTAGACAATGCTAAAAACTAAAGGAAATCCCTATGCCTGATTTAAAAAATGAAGATATAAGCGAACTAAATGACTTACTGCGCGTTGATGGAAACCGGGGGCAATTTTACTGGCGTTATTATGAAATGACGGGTGAATATCAGGCGTTGATCCAGGCGCAAATTACAACCTATAGCGGTGTTTGGGGTGGCTTGGCTGTTACTGGGAATTATTTTGCCAAGTTAGTGGATCAGCAAAATTATCATTTAACACTGGATGCATTTTCATTTCAGATTGCTAATGGTTTGTTGTTGGAATTGGAAGAT
>JADGEK010000146.1 GCA_016744395.1 Gammaproteobacteria bacterium
GGGGGGGCGGAGGCGGGGGGGGTTGGTAAACATCCATCTCCCTGTCAAGCCAACATAAACTAACGTATGAAATCAGAATGAATCACCAAGAAGAACAGACCATTTCCTGCCCCTATTGCGGTGAAGTCATTAATGTTTTAATTGATTGTACTTATGATATTCAGGAATACATTGAAGACTGTCAGGTCTGTTGTCGCCCCATCACATTCCAGGTGCATCAAAATGCTAATTCAATTGAAGTAAATGTCAAACATGAAAATGAATAAAAAAACAGTCATTTTTAATTGACACATTTTTTAACTTAACTACAATTAGACTCACTAGATTTTGAAGTTGTATGGACTCATAACTTTGCCAGGAAGTCTGCGTTACCCCTGCATGAACTTACCCTATAAAATAAGGGTGGTTTTATTAGAACCCCTATTTTTATAGGGGTAAAAATCCATTTCTGTTGTATCTCTAGGCTGTTGTAACTCTAAAAAAAATCATAGGCTTTATTTAATTATGTGCTTGATTTTGCCTATTTTATTATTCACTTTTTATATTGCAAATGGAAAATATATCAATGTCTAAATTCGTTGTTGATCCACAATCAAAAGTAAAATTTAACCAACTGGTGACAGTTTATTGGTTTTTATATGGGGATAGAAATAAAGCCATCAACTTTGTTTCGGAGCATTTAAGTGATGCGAATAAAAATGCATTTTTATAATAAACATTAAAGGGGCATTCGTAAGGTGATGTGTTGTAAACACATATTAGAGTTGGAGATACATCACCTTTCTCTCTAGAGGGGGAAAGAAGAAACATTACATCCATTAACATATTATTACGATCCAGAACTACAACATCCACCACTACTGCAGCCACCTGTCTTAATAATTTTCGCATCTTTGTTAAAAATATAGTTCAATGATAAATATAATAAAATTACAGATGACACTTGAGCAATAAAGCCCGCATCCTCTTCATCACCATCAAAGCTCATCATTTGACTCAAACTTTCAGAGAAAAATGAATCAAAGAAAAAACCGAAAATCAGACTGCCAATAATCACTGAAGATAAATAGATAATTAAAGACGTTTTACCCAAAGTTTTAAAAACCACACTCATAGTCACTGTATTTGTCGCAGGTCCTGCCGTTAGAAAGATAAAAGCCGCTCCAGGTGAAAAGCCAGCGCTGAGTAGTGACAAACCTAAAGGAATTGATGCCGTTGCACAGACATACAGTGGTATAGAAACAGCAAGAACTAAAACATAGTTCATTAAAGGATTTGCAGAAATGTATTCAGCTAAATTCTCAGGCATAAAGGTGACAATCAGTGCACCTAAAATAACACCTATCATTAGAGAGCGAGCAATATCTTTATAAATATCATCAAAGGCATAAGAGACTATTTTTTGGAAAATATTGAGCCTATCTTCAGATTTAACCACACTGATATTCAACGGCATACCAATAATATGAGCAGCAGGTTTAAAATTGGTTGCGACGGCTTTATCTATAACCTCATTTTTAGCATCCTCTTCATTTACAAAAAGAAGTGTCAACAGGCCTGCCAACAAAGAGATGATCACCGAAGTCACAACACGGTAGATTGTAAATAACCAGCCAAAAACACCATAGGTTGCCATAATGGAATCAGCACCAGTGATGGGCGTTGAAATTAAAAAAGTTTGAATCGCACTGCGGGAGGCACCGCTTTTTTTCAAGGCACTGACAAAAGGAATCACGCTACAGGAACAAAGAGGCAATGGTATACCAAGCACTGCTGCCTTGATATTAGCCATAAAATTATGCTCACCCAGATGTTTTTTTATGAAAGCATCGGGTAAAAGCAATTTAAAGACGCCTGCAATCAACACCCCAAGTAAAATAAAAAAAGCGATGGAATTAAGCAGTAACCAAAAATTGGCCAGAAATTCTAATATCAGTTCTTTCATTTTTTTCGTTTTTATGAGTAAAGTGTTTAACTTGGATTGAGTGGCGGTATTCACTGCGAATCCCACCAAGGGATTCGCCTCTGCATTTTAAGTCAGCATTTGCGTCAAGTTAAACGCGATGAATGATAAACTCCAGGCCGTTGCTGTGGTAAAAACAAAGAGATAGCCAAGATATTTTGGTCCACCTGCTTCACGCATAAAGACCATAGAGGCCGCCAAACAGGGTAGATAAATCATAACAAAAACAATAAATGAAATACCTGCTGGAAAACTGATGTTTGCTCTGATTTTCTCAATAAGTCCCCTGCTTTGCTCATCATGTTCTTCACCAAGGCCATACAAAACACCCAGAGTTGCCACGACAACTTCCTTTGCAGCCAGCCCCGTTTCTAAGGCAATAGCCATACGCCAATCATAGCCTAATGGTGAGAAAAATGGCTCTGACGCATGACCAATGATTCCCAGATAACTGTTTTCCAGCTTATAGAGTGCGAGTTCATTATTTAAAGTATTAATAGCTTCTTCAGTTTGCGCTTGCTCAACCTTAGCCTGATATTCTTGATCCATTTCAACTTGCTTGGGATAATTACTGGCAAACCAAATCAAGACAGAAGCCATTAGAATGTACGTACCCGCTTTCCTTAAATACATCATAGCCTGAGCTGAAACCGTATGCCAGATCAATTTAAAGGAAGGCAAGCGATATTTAGGCATTTCCATCACAAAAGGTTCATCATCACCTTTAAAAACAGTCATTTTCAGTACTTTAGCAGCAATCACACCAATGAGTGCACCACTGATATAAATCAAAAACAAAATATTACCTGCCTGCTCTTCTGAAAACAAAGCACCCACAAATAAAACATAAATAGGCAGTCGCGCACCACAACTCATAAAACCGATAATAAATAATGTCAGCAAACGATCTCGATCATTTTTTAATGTTCGGGCAGCCATATAAGCAGGTACAGAACAACCAAAGCCACTGACTAATGGGATAAAAGATTTACCATGCAAGCCAAATTTATGAAAAAAGCCATCTAATAAAAAAGCCACACGACTCATGTACCCAGTGGTTTCCAACAAGGCAATGCCTAAAAATAAAATAATAATATTAGGTAAAAATAAAACAACCGCTCCCACACCCGCAATCGCACCATCAGCAATCACTGAGGCTAACTCAGTCTCTCCAAGAAAATTTTTCGTGCCATCAATCAGAAGCGCAAAGAAAGCATCAATCCAGTCCATAGGAATACTACCTACTTCAAAGGTCAACTGAAATAAGCCCCACATCATAAATAAGAAAATAGGTAAACCAACAAACTGATGCATTAATAAGGCATCGATTTTATCGGTGAAGCTTTGTGTGATTTCTTTATTAAATTTGACCGTTTCTGCTACAGCCCCTTTAGCCAAAGCCGATTTTTCATCATTAAAGATATCATCCAAATCTTTGGTATCGTAATGCAGGTATAAATGTTGATAGGCTTTATTCACTATAGGCTGTAATTCGGTCCAAATGGGTTCTTCATGAAATCTCAGGTAGGTTTCTCTGTCCTCTCTGAGCAGTTTAATCGCCAGAGCTTTCAAACTGATTTTACATTTTATTTTTTTCTCTTCTAAGAAAGAGACAATATGAGTAATTTCTTCTTCAAACACTTCACTGAATTGTATGTGAAAGCGGTTTTCGCGACGATTATAGGTATTAATAATTGCCTGAATGACGTCATCAATCCCTGTTTTTTCAACCGCAGAGGTTTTAACACAGGGGGTACCTAGAATTTTTCCCAATTGCTGCGCATCAATCTGCACACCTTCTTTGACCGCTTCATCGGTCATGTTCAGTGCAACAACAATTTTTTTGTTTAAAGACAATAATTCAGTTGTCAGATATAAATTACGTTCAATATTGGTTGAATCGACTACATTGAGGATCAGATCATAATCACTCTCATCCAGATATTGCTTAGTAACACGCTCTTCAATGGTATAGTCTGTGAGCGAATAAGACCCAGGTAAATCCGTTATTTCAAAGTCATATCCTTCACGACTAAAACGTACCTCTTCTTTTTTAACGGTGACACCACTAAAATTACCGACTTTGAGGCGAGCATTGCCCACAGAGTTGATCAGCGCACTTTTACCCACATTAGGCTGACCAACCAGCGCAATTTTAATCGTTTCTGTCGCTTTTTCTGAAGCACTACTCACTAGCCACTACCTCAATTTTTTCTGCTTCAGAGGCACGCAAGGCAATACGTGTCTTATTAATGCGAATTTCCATCGTTTTTTTAGCTAATGAATGACATTCTGTATATATAAGAACGCCTTTGACTAAACCAAATGAACTAAATCGGTTTTTAAGCTCTCGATTGGCATCTACCGCTGTTACTGTCGCGGACTGCCCTTTTTGAAGTTCATTGAGTGTCATTCTGATCTCTGATATTAAAAAGTTAAGCATCATTGTAAATGATATTAATTATTATTTACATGACCATTGTCATGAACCCCTTTATTATTCTATTTAACCCCTCCCCGACTTTGTTGATTTTCACAGCTACTTAACGTTCATTGATTCCAAAAACAGATTGAAATTAACTGCACATGTGAATACACATATTATAGAGCTGAGTAAATGAAATAAATCAATTTTGGGTTTCAGAAGCGTCAGAGCATTACCGATGATAAATGGTTGAGACATCAATTATTTCTTCTTTTACTTTCCCCCTTACAATAAGGGAGTTAAGCTTTAACTGGTAACTTAATTGTAAAGATCGCCCCTTTGCTCTCACCTTCACTTTGCGCATTGATACTGCCACCATGGGCAATGAGATAATTAGCACAGGCATGTAATTTGAATCCAGAGCTGGAGGAAGATTCTCTTTGTTTTTGCTGTTTTTTTGAATCTGCATAATCACCAGCAAAGATCCGTTCTCTCATTTCAGACACAAAACCAATACCATTATCCTGTATACTCAAAACAATTTGAGCGCACTCTTCTGACGGGCTGTCAGCTTCTTCTAAGCGGGTGCTAATATTCAGTTGACGTTGAGAAAGAGCAACTGTCGTCATTGCTTCACAGGCATTTTTGACCACACTCAAAATGATTTGCATCAACTGATATTCTTCTGCATAGAGCGGTGGCAACTCATCTTGAGTGAGAATCAGATCAATATGCTCAGAACGCAGTAAATTGTCTAACATGGTTAAAGCATCATTTAATAATTCATTGATATTCAGATACTCGTTCATGGGTTTAACTGTGGTGTATTTTGACTGCAGGTGAATAAACTCTTCTATGCGCCTGATCGTATCACAGGCTTTTTCCAGATTATCAGCATGGGCCTGATAATCATTAGCAATCACCTCTGGTAATACTTTTGTGATCTGAGTCAGTTTGTCTCGCTCTTTGGTATCCAGTGAATTATGGGTTTTCAATGCATCGGAGAGTCGCTTCATGAGTTGAGGAGTTTTATTCACAAGTTCACTATTATGCATAGCACTATAGGTCTGCTCTGTTTTTGTTTTCAGCGGTGTCAGAGCATTACCGATATTATGCATCACTTCAATAGCAATTTCTGCCTGACCGGATTCCCGTGCATGCTTAAGCAGTTGTGCCTGAGCCTGTTTTAATTCATTAGTCCGTTCACGCACCTTGTCTTCAAGGTGCTCATACAAGTTGGCATTTTCAATAGAAATTGCTGCCTGTGCCGCCATCATCTGCATCAACTGTTGTCGACTCTGATGAAAAACGTGAGTGGCAAGTTTATTTTCCAGATACAACAAGCCCATCAGTTTACCCTTGGACAAAACGGGCTGACACAACACAGATTGCTGTCCCCTGTCTCGAATAAAATAGGGATCATCATAAAAAGACTGATAGGTATCACGTGCATCATCCAGTGCGATCGGTCGCTTTATTTTAATGACATACTGGAGTAGTGTTTTAGGGATTTCATAATACTCTCTCAATGGCACATTGTGCAGGATTTGCCGGGTCTGATTATCCATGCGGCATTCACCAACTATCAGCCAGTGTGACAAATGATTAGAAGCATCAGAAGAATCCTTGAGCAATAATAAAGTCCGCTGTGCACCCGCATTTTCCATGACCGTACTCAGGAGTTTATCTAATACACCAGACAAGCTTAATTCACTGGATAAAGTATGCGCAAATTTCATGACCGTATCCAGGTCCATCCCCACAGATGTTTCGGTATTGGTGCTGGAGGTACGAATACTGACCCCCAGATCCACTTCATTTTTACTGATTTGATTCAGTAAGTGTGGATATTCAACTTCCAGTTGTTCTGTCTTTGCTTTTGCCCCCCAACGAGCCCAGGCATAATAAGCACGATTCATATAAGCCCGGGCAATGATACTTTTTTTGCGCTGCAGATAAAAACGGGCCGTCAGTTCACAAGCCAGAGCTTCTTCCTGAATGTATTTATTTTTCTTCGCACCACTAATGGCATCATCATAATGGTCTTCTGCAGCCAAAAAATCTCCCTGAACCCGGTAAAACTCTGCTTCTACCAAGGCCCATTTATGCCGAAAATTCATTGGTGCATGCTGTTTCCATAAATTCATTCTAATTTGATTTTCAGCGATGATTTTCAAAGTACGGGCTTGTTCTTCTTCCGTTTGTTCTGGATACTGCGCCAGACGGATCAATGATTCATAAAAATTTAATTCAGGTACAAATAAATTACTGCTTAAGGTGTCCTTATATGCCAGAGCCTGGTTTATTACCTTTATTGCTCTTTGATTATCCAGGAATAGAAAAGCCAAAATGGCCTGATGTATGTGTAAAAAACAAATAGAAACGCGATTTCCAGCCTTCTGGTATAGGGTAAAACTCAATTTTTCATTATAGACATCACCCTGAAGAAGCATTACACTTTCTGGGTGACCCATAAGATTCAATACAACTTGATGTAACATCTGACTCTGAGTCAAAGCTAAATCCTGGTGATTGCTGGCAATAAACTGATCATAGCCCGTCAGCTGTTTTTCCAACCCTGAAAGCTCCTCACCAGCAAAATAGGCGTAAGTCGATGCCCACCAAACATCAATCGAGGCATAATACAAATCGCCCACCTCCAGACCACTGAGCGAAGCTTCTTTCAAGGGCTCAATACTGTCCCGAAGTGGTTGCTTATAAAACTGGTTGCCATAAACAACAGTCCAAATGATGGATTTTTGTGCCCG
>JADGEK010000147.1:0-4394 GCA_016744395.1 Gammaproteobacteria bacterium
ATCATTGGTGCTGCAATTCTCTGCATCACTTCAGAACCTGTTCCAGTGGTCAACATGATGGGCAATAAACCTGCAATAATAGCTGTAACAGTCATTATTTTAGGGCGAATTCTCAATAAAGCCCCTTCCACAATCGCATCAATTAATTCATCATAAGTCACATCACGATTTATGCTGTGGGCATGACATAAGCGCTCTTCCCAGGCATTTTTTAAGTACACCAGCATAATTACCCCCGTTTCTGCAGCAACACCTGCTAAAGCAATAAAGCCAATCCAGACTGCGACTGAAAAGTTAAAATCCAATATATAGAGCAACCAAATACCACCCACCAGAGCCATGGGTAAAGCACCTAATATCATCATGACATCGGCAAAATTTTTAAAATTTAAATACAAAAGAACAATAATTATCATCAATGTCATTGGTACAACCACCGTCATGCGCTCTTTTGCCCGAATTAAATATTCAAACTGCCCTGACCAGGCCAGTGAATAACCTGCAGGCAATTGTAAATGTTCCTGTAAATATTGTTTGGCTTCTTCAACATAAGAGCCAATGTCTCGATCAGAAATATCCACAAACACCCAGCCATTAAGACGCGCATTTTCACTTTTAATCATTGGAGGCCCAGTTTCATAACGAATATCTGCAACATCCCCCAGAGGTATTTGAGCACCATTTTTAGCAATTACAGGTAGAAGCTTAATGGTTTCAACGGAATCCCGAGTCACCTGAGGATAACGTATATTGATGGGGTAACGCTCAAGCCCTTCTACACTTTCACTAATATTTAGCCCACCAATAGCACTGCCCACCACCGTTTGAATGTCTTTAATGGTTAAGCCTAAACGAGCCGCTTTAATACGATTAATGTCCACGGTAATATAACGTCCATTATTGGCTTTATCGGCAAAAACAGACAATGTGCCTGGCACATTTTTTAACCGATTTTCAATATCACTGCCAATTGATTCAATAATGCTTAGATCACTGCCTGCTATCTTGATTCCAATGGGTGTTTTAATGCCCGTTGATAACATATCAATTCGAGTTTTGATCGGCATAACCCAGGCATTGCTAAGACTGGGAATGTTGACCACTTTATTTAACTCTTTTTTTAACTGCGCCAGATCCATACCTGTGCGCCACTCGTCTTTCGGTTTCAGCCGAATCAATGTTTCAATCATTGTCAGTGGTGCAGGATCGGTTGCCGTCTCAGCACGGCCAATCTTACCAAACACTTGCCTGACTTCAGGCACAGTCATAATCAACTTGTTGGTTTGTTGTAAAAGTTCTTTAGCTTTACCAATTGATAGACCTGGAAAAGTGGTCGGCATATACATTAAATCCCCTTCATCTAAGTCAGGCATAAATTCACTGCCAATTTTATGATTCAGAGGTGCCCATCCCATCATAGGCCACAAAGCAGACAGTGTGACTAGCAGAGAAACCAGGATAATTGTTTTAGGTAATTTTAAAACTAAACGAATAAATGGCTTATACAAAGCAATTAATAGTCGATTAACAGGATTACTGCTTTCTTTAATGATATGACCACGAATAAAGTAGCCCATCAAGACTGGAACAAGAGTAATCGACAGGGCAGCAGAAGCTGCCATTGCATATGTTTTAGTATAAGCCAGAGGGGAGAACAGTTTACCTTCCTGCGCCTGGAGTGCAAAAACGGGTACAAAACTCACTGTAATAATTAATAAAGAAAAGAATAAGGGTGGTCCCACTTCTTTTGAAGCTTTCATAATCACATGCCAACGATTTTTATCACTAATGTCTTCTTTTTCACTCTCTTTTTCGAGATGCTTATGCACATTTTCAAGCATCACAATCGTTGCATCCACCATCGCACCAATGGCAATGGCAATACCGCCCAATGACATAATATTTGCTGTGATCCCCTGCGCATTCATAATCATAAAGGCCGTCAGTATTCCAATTGGCATACTAATAACAACCACAAAAACAGAACGAATATGAAATAGGAACACCAGACACACCAGGGCTACCACAATAAATTCTTCAATGAGTTTATTCTTTAAGTTATCCACGGCATTATTGATCAGATTTGAGCGATCATATGTTTCAATAATTTCCACACCTTCAGGTAAGCCTTGACGCAGAGTATCCAATTTAGTTTTGACTGCATCAATAACATCCAAGGCATTTTCACCAAAACGCATGACAACGATGCCACCGACTGTTTCACCCTCACCATCTAATTCAGCAATGCCACGACGCATTTGCGGACCCAGCCGGATGTCAGCAATATCTCGTAACAGTAATGGAATACCATTTTTATTGACCTGAATGACAATTTCTTCAAGATCAGAAACACTGGATATATAGCCTTTACTGCGCACCATATATTCAGCTTCTGCCAGCTCAATGACTGAGCCACCCACTTCACTATTTGCATTTTTAATTGCCTGAATCACCTGCTCTAACGGTAAGTTATAAGCTCGTAATTTATAGGGATTCATAACAATTTGATACTGTTTAACAAAGCCGCCAATGGTCGCGACTTCTGAAACACCTGAAACGGATTGCAATTCAAATTTCAAAAACCAATCCTGAATACTGCGTAATTCAGCGAGATCGTTTCGGCCCGAGGAGCCATCAGCCCGTAAAGTGTCAACCACTGCATATTCATAAACCCACCCCACGCCACTGGCATCCGGACCCAGTTGTGTTTTTGCCTCAGCAGGAAGACTGGCTGACACCTGATTCAGGTATTCCAGCACTCTGGAACGTGCCCAGTATAAATCCGTACCATCCTCAAAAATAATATAGACATAAGAATCCCCAAAGAATGAATACCCCCTGACCGTTGATGCCCCTGGCACCGCTAACATTGCAGTGGTTAAAGGATAAGTCACCTGATCCTCAACCACCTGAGGTGCCTGACCAGGATAGGATGTCTTAATAATGACCTGTACATCTGATAGATCAGGAATAGCATCAATGGGAGTGGATTTAATTGAGACAAACCCACTGATCGCCAACATAGCAGATACCATCAGCACCAAAACTCGATTTTTAATCGACCACTCAATTATTTTTTCAATCATACATTTACCTACTTATGATGTTAGGTGTGAGCAAAACCATTTCTTATTCCACCATCCGTGAAAAGCTGGCCTTGAGGCTGGCCTCAGAATCAATTAAAAACTGTGCAGAAGTGACAATCTCATCGCCTTCTTGCAAGCCTGATAACACGGTTACTTGATCATCCACTTCAACATCCGTTTTTATCGTTCTCGCCTGAAATTTACCCTCTCCCAGAGCCACAATGACCCTTTCCTCTCGACCATCACGAATCACAGCATGCTTGGGAATAATCAAAGCACTTTTAATTTGTCCCGCACTTATAAAAACTTCTGCATACATACCTTTCTTCAATTGGAGGTTTTCATTGGGTACCCTCAGGCGAACCTTCAAACTACGAGTCATCGAATCCAGATCCGGGTAAATATAATCCACTTTACCAACCCATTGCTTTTGCGGAAATGCATTCAGAACAGCTCTCATATCCTGTCCTTCTTTAATCCAGCTTGCCTGGCGTTCAAAAACACTGGCCTGAATCCAGACGTTAGATAAGTCAACCAGACTGATGAGTTCGACACTGGGTGTCACATACATACCATCACGAACCTGCATATTGTCAATAATGCCATCCTGAGGTGCATAAATTTTAAGTGTCTGAGTTACTTTTTTAGTTTTACGTAATTGATTCATTTGGCGGCGACTCATTCCAAGTGCAATGAGGTTACGTTCTGCAGCACGAGCCAGAGAAGCACCATCGTTTGAGGTGACACGAATAAAATCCTGTTGTGCCCGAATGATTTCAGGTGAATAGATTTCCACCAGAAGCTGTCCTTTTTTAACTCGGTCACCAATAGCCCGAACCATCAAGTGCTCAACCCATCCATCCGTTCGTATATGAATATGCGAAATCGAGTCTTCATCATATTCAACATAGCCGACTGTACTGACTTTACGCCAGAGATCACCACGCTTTACTTTAGCTGTTTTAACACCAATATTTTGCTGCACAGCTGGATTAATGGTTACCAGACCTGCCGCTTGATTCTCTGGTGCGTAGACTGGAACCAGATCCATCCCCATGGGTGACAAACCTGGCTTATCCCTGCGATAATTTGGGTCCATCGGTGCCACCCAATAAAGTATTTTTTGCTCCTGACTTTCAGGACTGCTCACTGACGTCTCAATTGCCTGCTCAACTAAGTCCATACCACAAATTGGGCAACTGCCAGGTTCTCCTTTTACAATTTGGCCATGCATTGGGCAGACATAATTGGGAGCCAGATGTTTTTCAGCATGTTCCAATGCTGTTTCAGCCGATGAGACCACCAGAG
>JADGEK010000147.1:4494-7135 GCA_016744395.1 Gammaproteobacteria bacterium
GAATCATCAGGGCAAAGCATACAGTCATCCATATTCGAATGCATACTCTCAGTAGCAATAGTATTGTCAGCCATCATGCTATTTACCATTACACTACTCGCCATTACACAAGGTGAAATCGCCATAGACAACCAGACAAACAGCAGTATACCTAATAGGTTACGTCCGAATGCTTTGGGGATTTGTCTGAATTGGTTTAACAAAATTTGTCCATTATTATAATAAGAAGTAATTATTAGTACCAATCCTATCACAGACAAAGCAACAAAATAATAGGTAAGATTACTTATAATTGTATCAACAAAAATATACAGCTAAGAGCTTAAGAAATATTGATAAGCATTTTCAAGGCCACTTTTCAAATCAATTTCAGCTTCCCATCCCATTGCATTGATTCGGCTAACATCCAATAATTTACGTGGTGTTCCTTCTGGTTTATCCACATCAAAAAACAAATCACTTTTCATGCCAACTACTTCTTTCACCAGCTGTGCTAATTCTGCAATAGTCACATCGACACCTGTGCCTATATTAATGTGGGATAACCTTGAACCTGTATTTTTCAGATAAACCTCTTTGCCCAGTTGCATGATAAAGAGGCAGGCCGCAGCCATATCATCCACATGCAAAAACTCTCTCATAACCTTTCCTGTCCCCCAAACCTCTACTGATTTTAAGTTATTCAGCTTAGCTTCATGAAAGCGTTTAATCATAGCAGGTACCACATGACTATTCATACCATGATAATTATCACCTGGGCCATACAAATTGGTGGGCATAACCGAACGATAATCTGTGCCATATTGTCTATTGTAGGATTCACACAATTTAATCCCGGCAATTTTTGCTACAGCATAAGGCTCATTAGTTTCCTCAAGCACCCCCGTTAATAATTCAGATTCATTCATTGGTTGATTAGAAAATTTGGGGTAAATGCAAGAGCTGCCAAGAAATAACAAATTATTGATACCAACAGAAAACGCCTCATGAACTACATTGGCTTCGATCATCATATTCTGATAAATAAATTCCGCTGGATATTCTTTATTGGCATGAATCCCACCGACCTTAGCTGCAGCCAAAACCACATAGTCAGGCTTTTCAGTTTTCATAAAAGCTCGTACAGCTTTCTGATCACATAAATCCAGCTCAGCATGAGTTCGAGTAATAATATCCTGAATACCAATACCTTCAAGTTGGCGAATAATTGCAGCACCCACCATACCACGATGACCTGCCACGTATACTTTACAACCGTCAACTAACACAAACCACCACTTCTTATTTTTTGAATAAGCCTTCCTTTATTCATTATAATCAAACGTCTTAAAGCCTTCTTTACGACACAGATCATCTCGCTGGGCAATAGAAAGATCTTCTCGAACCATTTCAGCAACCATTTCTTCCAAAGTTATTTGAGGAACCCAGCCGAGTTTTTCTTTGGCTTTTGTTGGATCACCTAACAATGTTTCAACCTCAGTAGGACGAAAATATCGGGGATCAACTTTCACCACTATCTGGCCTATTTTTAACTGGGTATCGCCCGCATCTGCTACAGACCCTTGCTCATCAAGCCCTTCTCCTTCCCAGCAAATCTTGATACCTAATTCTTTTGCTGCAGCATTGACAAAATCACGAACAGAGTATTGTTTACCTGTCGCAATACAAAAGTCTTCAGGTTCTTCCTGCTGAAGCATCAGCCACTGCATTTCAACATAATCTTTAGCATGCCCCCAATCACGTTTAGCATTCATATTTCCAAGGTACAAACAGTCTTGCAAGCCCAAACTTAGTCGTGCAACCGCTCGGGTTATCTTTCGCGTCACAAATGTTTCACCGCGCATGGGTGATTCGTGGTTAAACAAAATACCATTACAAGCATACATACCATAAGCTTCACGATAGTTTATCGTGATCCAGTATGCATATAATTTAGCCGCAGCATAAGGTGAACGAGGATAAAAAGGAGTTGTCTCTTTTTGTGGTACTTCCTGCACCAGACCATACAACTCAGAAGTAGATGCCTGATAATACCGAGTCGTTTTCTCTAACCCCGAAATACGAATCGCCTCAAGAATCCGTAAAGCTCCCAGACCAACCGTATCAGCCGTATATTCAGGACTCTCAAATGATACAGCCACATGACTCTGTGCCCCCAGATTATAAATCTCATCAGGACGCACTTGCTGAATAATACGAACCAGGTTCATAGAATCGCTCAAATCACCATAGTGTAAAATAAAGTGTCTATTACTCACGTGAGGATCTTGGTAGAGATGGTCAATTCTATCGGTGTTAAACGATGAGGCACGACGTTTGATGCCATGAACTTCATAACCTTTTTTCAATAAAAGTTCAGCTAAATAGGCACCATCTTGACCTGTGATCCCCGTGATTAATGCTTTTTTCATAGTTTCCATCTGTATGTAAATTAAGAACGAGGCAAATATATTCGCCTAAGAAAAGTAACTGATAGATTTTACACATGCTCTCCAGTTTTAGAAATTAAAACGATATTATTTTCATGTTTCTTAAGTTCACACCAAAGTAAATCAACTGGCTGATCTTTATCTGGCACATACCCTGTTTCACTATCCAATAAAATATCACGAACCCAAGCCACATTAAAATCATTACAGGC
>JADGEK010000148.1 GCA_016744395.1 Gammaproteobacteria bacterium
TGTTTTCTTAATATTGTTATTAAGTATGGGTAAAGTTTAAAGGAATTATATTTTTAATCTGTTCGTAATTATACGTTAAAGATTTCGGATAGTACGTACAGACTGAAATACTATTTTTTCTCTCTCCAATACAGAAACGATTAACCGTTCTTAATTGATTATCCTTAATTGACACTTACCTGTCATCAATGTTATTTTACATTATATATATCGATAGATAAAAGGTAAAATTATGATTTCAGCAAAACTATCCAGTAAATATCAAATAGCAATTCCAAAAGCCATTAGAGAAAGTATGGATATCAAATCCGGGCAACAATTTACTTTAATTATCAGAGGATCGATCATTGAAATGATACCAATGCAATCAATTGATAATGCCAGAGGCTCTTTTTCTGAATTTAAAACAAAACAAGCAGTAAAGTCAGATCAATATCGTGACAGGCAGGACAGAAATCTATGATCCTGGTTGATACGTGTGGATGGATTGAGTGGTTAACTGATGGTATTCTTGCAAATAGGTACAAACCTTATATGCAAGATGTTGAATCCATTATCGTCCCAACTTCAGTACAATTTGAATTATATAAATGGGCAAGTAGAGTTAAAAACAAACAGGAAGCCTTAAAAGTTATTGCTTTAACCGAGCAAGGAAAGGTCATTCCTTTAACCACTTCACTTTCACTCTTATCTGGCGATTTAGCCCAGGATTATAAACTGTCTTTTGCTGATGCCATTATTTATGCAACAGCCCAAAATGAACAAGTTGAACTTATCACTTCTGACGATCATTTTCTTAATTTACCAGAGGTTGTTTATTTTAAGAAATAAAAATCAAATTTTTATTTCTAAGGGCTGTTGATCTTTGGTGTTCATATTTTAACCAACCTATGCTGCTTATTTTTTAATCACGAAAGATCAACAGCCTCTAGTTTAAGATAAATTTTTACTATACCATGTAGCTTTACCTATACCATGACGAACAATCAATCCTGTATCAACTAATTTTTTTATTCTATTTTTTATAGTTGGCTTTTTTACATTCGGTAGTAGTTCACAGGCTTTAGATAAATTTATCCTTCCACTATCTTCAATATATTGCATTATCAAAGCACATTCCTCAGAAAGGTTTGAATATTTTTCGATAGCATTCGTTTTTACTTCTAAATGATCTTTTTGTCTTTTGAGTGACCGAAAAAAGAAATTTAGCCAAGGCTCCCAATCTGTTCTATCTTTGAGTGTTTTCTGTGTTCTTTGTAAGGCCAGGTAATACGAATCTTTGTTTTTTTCAATAATGCTTTCAAATGAACTATAGGGAATATAACTATATTCTGCTTTGAGCATTAATAAAGTGACTAATATTCTTGAAAGTCTACCATTTCCATCCTGGAAAGGATGGATAGCCAAAAAAACCACATTAAATACAGCTATTACAATTAAAGGGTGATAGCTGTTATCTTCTAAGGATTCTTTTGTCCAATAAACCAAATCTCGCATTTGTTCAGGCGTATCAAAAGCCGATGTTGTTTCAAATACAACACCTAAACTCTTTCCTGTATTATCAAAAGCTTCAACACTGTTAGAATGCTTTTTATATTCTCCCATATGCCGCTGATCTTTTTCTGATAATCTTAATAAATCACGATGCAATTGTTTAATATAATTTTCAGAAATTTGAATATCTTGAAAGTTTGTAAAAACGGTTTCCATGACTTCAGCATAGCCAACCACTTCTTGTTCATCTCTACTGGAAAAAGATTGTTTACCTACTTTACCCAGTAAATATTCAATCTCACTATCAGTAAGCTTGACTCCTTCAATACGGGTGCTGGAACCAATGCTTTCAATAGTTGCAACATGGCGTAGATGGGTTAAAAATTCAGGATTATGGCTACTTTTTACTTCCCAGGTAGCATTAAACTTATCAAGTTCAGCTATTATTTTTAAAAGTTCCTGGGTTATTATTAGTGTTGTTAAATTCATACTGGATAAATGATTAGATTAGATAATATTTTATCCAATTCTATCCGAATTTATCCGTAAATCAAATTTTTTTTCCGTTTTCTTGATAAGATTGATAAAATTAGCTTCAACTCAATTTTAGCTGAAGCCATTATTTTAAATAATTTAGATCCTGCCATGCTAAAGACATCATGACCAACAATAAGGTGATCAAGCAATGTCTGTTATCAGCAAAGCGAGAACTCGGGTATTAAATCACCTTGGGAA
This sequence comes from Gammaproteobacteria bacterium, assembly GCA_016744395.1. Lineage (GTDB taxonomy): Bacteria > Pseudomonadota > Gammaproteobacteria > GRL18 > GRL18 > GRL18. The sequence continues at coordinate 2,230 of JADGEK010000148.1, forward strand.
GGCTTGAAGTTAGAGCGATAGTGCTATATTGACACAAATTAATTCAACAGGGGCTGAACTTATTTAAAACAGGCATAAAGTATCTAAAAACAATAGTTAAGTATTATTTTGACGGGGAAAAAACGGGATTAAATTCGAAATTATTTGCCAATACAAAAGCTGGTGAATATTCGGCCTAATAGATCATCTGATGTAAACTCACCTGTAATTTCTGATAAGAAATTTTGCGCCTGACGAAGTTCTTCAGCAAGTAATTCACCTGCAGAAAATTCTTGTAATTGTGATAAGCCATTTTCAACTGATCGAATGCCTTTATTGATTGCTTCTAAATGTCTACGTCGCGCCATAAAACTACCTTCACCAGCACTTTGGTAGCCCATGCATTCTTTGAGGTGCTCTTTTAGTAATTCAATACCACAATTTTCTTTAGCAGATAAATAAATTTGTGTTCGATGTTCACCCTTAATAATTTCTGGTTCCCTTCCAGCACGATCAATTTTATTATGTATTAGGGTAATATCAATTGAATCAGGAAACTGTTCTAATAATTGCTGATTGATTTTACGATCCGACTCTTCATTATTATTTTCATCAATAACCAGCAAAATCCGATCCGCGTTTTCAATGACATTCCACGCACGTTCAATACCAATTTTTTCTACTTCGCAATCACTTTCCCGTAGGCCGGCAGTATCAATAATATGCAAAGGCATGCCATCAATATTAATTTCTTCTTTTAAAACATCCCGTGTAGTACCTGCAATATCTGTCACAATAGCCGAATCTTTTCCTGACAAAGCATTTAATAAACTGGACTTTCCAGCATTAGGTTGCCCAACAATCGCAACGCTCATCCCTTCACGCATTAAACAGCCTTGTTGAGCTTTTATCAGTATTTTTTGTAAATCCACTAAAATCATTTTTGTATCATGTTCAACTTTACCATCAGAGAGAAAATCAATTTCTTCTTCTGGAAAATCGATGGCTGCTTCAACATAAATTCTTAGAGTAATTAAAGCTTCAACCTGTTTATGAATGAGATCTGAAAATTCACCTTGCAGTGAACGTAAGGCAGAACGAGCAGCTTGTTCGCTGCTGGCATCAATTAAATCGGCAATGGCTTCTGCCTGAGCTAAATCCAGTTTATCATTTAAAAAAGCCCTTTCACTGAATTCACCAGGTTTAGCTGGCTCTGCCCCAAGGGAATAAACACGTTGCAATAACATATCCATGACCACTGGACCCCCATGACCTTGGAGTTCTACAACATCTTCACCTGTAAATGAATTAGGTCCTGGAAAATAAATAACAATACCTGCATCAATTTCCTGAGGCTCTTTATCAGATAAACAGTCATCAAGGAATGGTAAATAATGAGCATAACGAGGCTTGGGAGTTTGTTGAATTATTTTTTCAACTATGGATAAGGATTGTGGGCCAGATAATCGGATAATACCAACGCCCCCACGACCAGGGGCAGTTGCTAATGCAGCTATAGTTGTACTCGTTGCATTAGTAGAGATTTCAGAAAAAGTAGAGTTAGGCATTCTCTATTTGTCGAGTGATATACCATTGCTGTGTAATAGATAGCAAGTTATTAACAACCCAGTATAAAACTAATCCCGATGGGAAGAAGGCAAAAAAGACTGTAAAGATAATAGGTAACATCATCATTACTTTGGCCTGAACTGGATCCATAGGTGCTGGATTTAATTTTTGTTGAACAAACATTGAAATCCCCATAATCAATGGTAGTACATAATAGGGATCAGGCGCTGATAAGTTATTTAACCAAAGCATGAAATCAGCTTGACGCATTTCAACACTTTCTAATAAAACCCAATACAAAGAAATAAAGACTGGTATTTGTACTACTATAGGTAAACAACCACCCAGAGGATTGATTTTTTCTTTCTTATACAACTCCATCATAGCTTTATTTTTCTCAGCGGAGTTATCTTTAAATTGCTCTTGGATGGCTTTGAGGCGTGGTGTGACTTTACGCATATGAGCCATTGATTTATAAGACGCTGCAGATAATTTATAAAACAGTCCCTTAATGATAATGGTTAAGAAAATAATTGACCAACCCCAATTATTGACCACACTCTGAATTTTTTCTAATAGCCAATAGATAGGATGTGCAATCACAGATAGGAATCCATAATCAACGATACTATCAACACCTGGTGACAATTTTTTAATTTGTGTTTGTAGTTTTGGTCCAATAAAAAGAGTGTCTTTTAACACAATACTTTTATCTGGGTTCACAATTTGTGCTGGCGATATACTACCGATAATATAATGAGGATCAGAAGTATTTTTATTTGAAACACGAGTATAGTAAGTTTCAACACTATTCTCAGGTGGAATCCAAACACCTGCAAAATAATGTTGAATCATAGAAATCCAACCACCCGTATTGGCTCGACTTAGATCGCCCTCAGACATTTCTGAAAAATCAATTTTTTCAAAGCCATCACCTTCATTAGAAATCATACCTCCAGTATAAGTTTGTAAAAACATACTGGCTTGCTCTAAATTAGTTCTTTGTAATTGACGGTACAAATGTCCTTGCCATGCTATGCCTGAATTATTTGTAATTTGATGTTCAACAGATATTTCGTATTTTCCAGGATAAAAAGTATAAATCTTAGTTAAAGTAAATTGACCATCTTCCGACGTCCAGGTCATTGGTACTTTTAATTCTGAATTTTTACCTAATTCATAGCTCAGTGAATTTATTTTATAGCTGACATTATGATCGGGTGCATAAGGAGTATCTTTTGATGAAGCCAATAAACCAGTTTGACTGATAAAGAACAAACCCGATTTATCATTCATTAAAATAACTGGGCTCGGATCTTTATTGACATCAACGGGGTATTCCAGTAAAGCAACACGTCTGATATCACCACCGATTGTATCGATTTCAATTTCAAAGACATCTGTTTTGACATTCACTCGTTGACCGCTTTGCATTTTTTCTGCAATAGAAGGTGTGCTTACTGATTGAGCGCCTTCAGTATTATTCTCTGCAACTGGTACAGAAGGTAAATCATTAGCAACAGCCTGCTCTGAAGTTTTGTTTGCAACGGTTGTGTCACTAATCGATCTTGTTGGCGGAGGATTGACTTGAATTTGCCAGGACTGCCAAAGTGACATTGATATCAGCATAAATGCTGCAAATAAAATTAAACGTTGTGTATCCATAGTTTGAGTTTGTCTATTTCTTCTAAAGATTATTTAGCAATCAACTTTTAAACTGATTGAATTTTTATGTGAATAAGCCTATTTTGAAATAACTGAACAGTGCTTCAATAATTTCAGATGTCTATTAATCGTTTTTTTTCTTAGTTTCCACTTCAGGGACTGGATCTAGCCCACCTGAATGAAACGGATGGCACCTTAGAATCCGTTTTAAACCCATCCAACTTCCACGTAATACACCAAAGCGTTCAATAGCTGTATGGGTGTAACAGGAGCAAGTAGGTAGATACCTGCAGTTATTTCCTAGTATTGGGCTTATAAGATACTTGTAGCCTGTCAGGAAAGCTAATGCAATTTTCTGAAAAATAGTCACTTTTTCATACCAATTTCTCGTACTGAAGCAGTATTAAAGCTTGCACTTTTTTTGCAAGAAAGAATTTTAACAGATTAGAGTGAATAAGGCTTGTTTGTTCTGCTTTCTTTTATTTATTTATGAGCTTTACTTAATAGCTTGCTGAAAAAAATTAAACTGATTATTTGTTAGTCAACTTAAAGTAATTGATCCTTAAGTCAGTTTTTTTCTTAAATAATTAAACTGCTTAGCCAGTGATTCTGTAATCACTCTATTATCCATTTTATCAATTCCACTTCGTACTAAAATAACATAATCGGCACAGGCTAGCTTGTCAGTATTTAAACGAAAAAATTCTCGTATTAGGCGCTTAATTCTATTGCGGTGTACAGCTGTTTTAACTGATTTTTTTGCTACTGCTAATCCTAATCGAGCCTGTTCTTCTGACTGATTTTGTTTGGCTAAAATGGTAAGTAACTTATCTGAAGAGCGAATTGGCTGATTAAATACGAACTTATAATCTGTTGGGAGGAGGAGTCTTTGTTCTCGACTGAATTTTCGTTCAGATTTTTTACTAGTGTCAGACATAAATTCTAAAGCAGTTTACTACCAGATTTTAAATTATCACCTGCTCAGAAAGAAGCTCTTTAAGGTAAATTACTGATGATAAGCTATTGCAATACTTTTTTATTACTCTGTCAGAGTAAGCGTATTCAGAAAAATCAATTCATTGATTAAATAAATTTACTCAATGAATCTTTTAGGTCTGAGTACCGTGCTTATTGACTTGGGAGCCCTTTCAAAAAACAGTAATTAATTATACTGCTAGCTGGTGACGACCTTTTGCACGACGTGCATTCAAAATTTTTCTTCCAGCTTTTGTGGCCATACGTGCACGAAAGCCGTGAGTACGTTTACGCTTTAAATTACTTGGTTGAAATGTTCTTTTCATAGCATGCTACCTGGGTATATCTTCTTAAATTATATCAAAAAAATTAATAGTATGTATTTTTTAAATAAAACTACTAATTCATGTAAAGGTTCTTTTGTGAGCAGGCGATTATACATTTTTCTTAATTCATTAGTCAATCCTTAAATTAAATATATTATTATTAAAGAACTGTTCTTAATTCCAAATTCCAAATTCCAAATTCCAAATTCCAAATTCCAAATTCCAAATTCCAAATAATTATAAAAAATATTTCCTAACAATTTAAAAATTATAT
>JADGEK010000149.1 GCA_016744395.1 Gammaproteobacteria bacterium
GCAGCACTGGATGCATCTGCAAGGCGTTCATCTGCGGCTAACTCATAGGCTCTAACGGCTAAAGTGTTAAAATTAAATGGACGCAGAAGCAGTGTGGCAGGCAATTCTTTTAAAACATCAACAAAGACCAAGAGCACAGCAGTGAGTAAAGTGGTTCTCATAATAGGAATGTGGATTTTCTGCAAAACGTGCATGGGCTTAAAGCCCATTGAACGGGCAGCATCATCCATTGATGGTTTTATTTTACCCAAAGAAGACTCAACAGAACCAACAGAGACGGCTAAAAAACGCACCAGATATGAAAATATCAATGCAAATAAAGTACCAGACAGAATTAAACCTGTTGAAAAATCAAATTGATTGCGTGTCCAGTCATCAATGGAATTGTCTAGCCAGGCGAATGGAATGACAACACCAATTGCGATAACTGTGCCTGGAATGGCATAACCCATTGATGCAATGCGCACCATAAAACGAATAAAAGGTGTATTATTAAGTCGCTGCCCATAGCCCATAAACAGTGCTAATAACAAAGCCAGGAGTGATGTGACAAAAGCCAAGGTCAGGCTGTTAATAACCAGAGCGTAGAAGTCACTATTGATCATTTCTTCGGCGGTTTCTATTGTCCAGACCAATAACTGAGTAAATGGTAGGCCAAAGCCAAGTATTAACGGAATGGCACAGGCAATAAAAGCAATCCAACCGTGTTGAAAAGACAGATGAATACGCTTGGCATGAGCCTGACGGCCAATGTGCTGATGATAACGTGCCTGACGACGAGAAAAACGTTCAACAAGAATCAGTACAAAAACAAATAATAAGAGTGTCGATGCCAATTGGGAGGCAGCTGCAGCATCCCCAAGGCCAAACCAGGTTCGAAAAATACCTGTGGTAAAGGTGGTGACACCAAAATATTCGACAGTGCCAAAGTCAGCCAGTGTTTCCATGAGAGCCAAAGATAACCCCGTAATAATTGCAGGGCGGGCCATTGGCAAAGCGATAAAGAAAAAGCTTTTCCAGGGGCCCATGCCAAGCGAACGGCTGGCTTCAAGAGTGACACTGGACTGTTCCAGAAAGGCCGCACGGGTGAGCAAATAGACATATGGGTAGAGTACTAAGGAAAGCATCATCATCGCACCGCCAATGGAACGGATTTCCGGAAACCAATAGTCTCTGGGACCCCAGCCGAAGGATTCTCTGATGAATGTTTGCACAGGTCCTGAAAAATCCAGCATGCCTGTATAGGTGTATGCAATGATATAAGCGGGTACTGCAAGTGGCAATAATAAGGCCCACTGGAAAAACTTTCGCCCAGGAAACTCACAAATACTGGTGAGCCAGGCTGTTGTGATACCAATGCTTAAGGTCCCAAAGCTAACGCCCAGCATTAGAAGCAGAGAGTTGGTGATGTAATCAGCAAGCACTGTATCAACCAGGTGTTGCCAGACATCATTTTGGCCATCAAAGACAAAGCTGACAACGGTAATGACGGGGATTGCAAATAATAGAGCAATTAAAATCACTCCGATTTGCCAACGATTAATCTTATTTTTTAAAAAATAAATCAAATTAATATTTTTCTGTTACCAAATGAGTAGAGACAAGGCATGCTTTGTCTCTACTTCAATATTATTTCCAGCCAGCGCGGTCCATGATCTTAACGGCTTCAGCATTGTTAACACCGAGTTGATTGAGATTAATGGCATCTGCTTTAAATTTCCCCCAGCTTTTTAATAAATCACTGGCAGGCACATCTTTGCGAACAGGGTATTCAAAATTAACATCTGCATACCAGCGTTGAGCTTCTTTAGTTGATAAAAATTCAATGAGTTTTTGGGCATTGGCAGCATTTTTCGCATACTTGGTGACTGCTGCGCCGCTGACATTCACATGGGTGCCCCGACTGTTCTGGTTTGGCCAAAAAATGGCAACGGCTTCAGCTGCTTTTTTCTGATCTGCTTTTTTACCAGTGATCATCTTACCGAAATAATAAGTGTTTGCAATGGCAATGTCACACTGGCCTGATGCAGCCCCTTTAATCTGGTCACGATCGCCGCCTTTAGGTTTGCGGGCGAAGTTTTTGACAAAATTAGTTGCCCATTGTTGGGTCTTCTCAGCACCATCAGCTGACAACATGGAAGCCACTAAAGATTGGTTATAGATATTGTTTGATGAGCGAATGCAAATTTTATCTTTGAATTTTTTATCGGCCAAGGCTTCATATGTGGACAATTCATTGGCTTCAACCGCACCTTTAACATAAAAAATGGGTCTGGCTCGCATGGAGATCCCATACCAATATCCTTGAGGATCGCGTAAATTTTCTGGAATTGCCTCATTGAGCACATCAGATTGAATGACTTGTAAAACATTGGCCTTCTTGGCACGGTATAAACGACCCGCGTCAGTGGTAATAAATACATCTGCATGGGTGTTTTTACCTTCAGATTTAATTCTTTGCAACAAAGCATCGGCTTTACCTGTGATCAGGTTGACCTTAATGCCCGTTTGTTGGCTAAAAGTATCCAAAATAGGCTTAATCAGTGCTTCTTTTCTAGCAGAATATAGGTTGACTTCACCCTCACTGGCCATAATAGATTGAGACACTGCAGATAAGAGCAGTGTGCCTGCAATCATTGATGTCAGGCCTAAAATTTTAGGTGATAAATTTTTTTTATTGAGTTTTAAGTTATTATTAAAAAACATTTTTTTTAAAGTTAATTGTTTTAGGCGCATTGTGGAGAAACCTTTAGGAGTAATTTGTGAAACACTTAGAGTTAACATATTCTGTTGCTTGATTTATAAGCAAATTTTACTCAAATACAAATGTAATTGCAAATGATAATATTTATCATTTATGTTTTTGTTGTTCGTAAACGCTAATTTTATAGTAACTTTAAGAATTTAATTGAATAACTCAGGTTTAATCTCTTTTTTTGATTCACTAACTGTTAAAATTAGTCGATGAGCTATTCTGAACCTACAAACACCTCTGCTATGCTTATGATTTCCAATCAGGTGGGCATTCCTGCCAATGAAATTGAGATGAACTTTATTCGTGCTCAGGGCAAAGGGGGGCAAAATGTCAATAAAGTCTCAACGGCTGTGCACCTACGCTTTAATATCAAAACATCATCACTCCCAGCAATTTATAAAGAGAGATTACTGAAGTATAAAGATCATCATATTACGGCTGAGGGTATTCTTGTAATCAAGGCACAGAGTTTTCGAACTCAGGACAAAAATAAAGAGGATGCACGTCAACGGTTAATTGATATTATCCAAAAATCAATGCTGATAAAAAAGAAACGCAGACCAACCAAGCCAACCCGAGGCTCGCAACGAAGACGTATGGACAGTAAGACTAAACAGGGAAAACAAAAAACATTGCGCCGCAAAGTAGAGTATTAAATATAATCCCTTGTTTTACAATAAATTATATCTGATTATGTAGAGTTTATATATATTCTTAAGGTGAATATGGCTTGCCCAACAGTGAAAAAAACAGTATTATTACCAGTTCAATGATTCTCTATATGGGAGAGAGTGGTTCTAATTGAGCCATCACCGAAGGCGCAACTCACCCGGAAACGCTCAGGTTTCAGAACTATATAGACTTAGGAAGTTTTTACTAATGTATTAGTAAAATACTAATTTTCCTCATTGACTCTGGAGAGAGATTATCATCTTCATTTAATCCACCGAAGGGGCTCAAGCTCTCAGGTAATTGGACAGAGGGGTGCTTTAAACTATCAGCGAGTGTCTGGTAATTATATAGCACGTTCTTTTGTTTAATAAAGATTTTATAATGAGATTGGGTAAATGAGAACAGAGTCATCAACTAGTAAAGAGTCATCAACTGGTGCAGAGTCATTAACTAGTAAAGAGTCATTAACTAGTAGAAAGTCATCAACTGGTACAGGGTCAAAAACACCTGATATGACCCTCGGTCAGCGTATCATCCCCGTTTTTGATCATTCCGATAAGCCAAACTCAAGTCGTATGCCTTCTTATATCCGTCAGGCTTTAACGGATAAAACTCATTTTTCATCCACTGCTTCCAGTGTACATGACAATAAACTGGTCACTGTCTGTGAAGAAGCCCATTGCCCCAATCGAAATGAATGCTGGAATCGTGGTACAGCAACTTTTATGTTGCTGGGTGATACCTGTACCCGTGCCTGTGGCTTTTGCGCCGTAAAAACGGGGCAGCCTGATAAAGTTGATCAATCAGAACCCTCCAGGGTTGCTCAGGCTGTTGAAGAAATGAATTTGGATTTTGTTGTTCTCACCTCAGTGAACCGAGACGAACTGCCTGATGGTGGGGCATCGATCTTTGCTGAGAGTTTACTGGAGTTACGAAAAAGAAATCCATCTATTGGCGTTGAATTTTTAACACCTGATTTCAGAAACTGTCAGGAAAAAGCCATTGATATTGTGACAAAGGCTCTGAAAGATGCGCCTTTTTCCAGAACAAAAAATGAAATGGATGATATTAGACTCATTTGGGGACATAACATTGAAACAGTTCCCTCTTTGTACAAAGAAGTTCGAAAGGGTAGTAAATATGAACGCTCGTTAGAAATGCTTCGTCTTGCAGGTGAAGTCGAACAGGTTGAAACGAAATCATCTATTATTCTTGGCCTGGGTGAAACCCAAGATGAAGTCTTTCAGGTGATGAAAGATTTACGTGCTAACCATGTGGGTCGAATTGCACTGGGACAGTACTTAAGGCCGACTCGATACCATCTTCCTGTTAAAGAATACCTCTCTCTGGAATTGTTTGCAGACTATGAAGTTATGGCAAAAGAACTGGGTTTCAGCTGGGTCAAATCAGGCCCTATGGTCCGTTCATCCTACCATGCTGAAGATTAATTTGGCCAATCAGATGCTTAACCCAAAGCAGAGGTTGTTCGATGACAAAGTGCCAACTATTTCTATAATCCTTACAATCTCTGCTTAATTTCTCAAATAAAAGAGCTTAATCTATGACAAATGCAACACTTAAAGAAACACCTATCATAAAGGCCCATGAAGACATGGGGGCTAAACTGGTTGACTTTGGCGGTTGGAATATGCCAATTCACTATGGCTCACAACTTGATGAACATCATCAGGTGAGAACGGATGCGGGCATGTTTGATGTCTGTCATATGACGATTGTTGATTTACGTGGCTGTGAAGTTATTGATTACTTGGCCAAATTATTAGCCAATGATGTTGCTAAAATTGCTGACAAACCAGGCAAAGCACTTTACAGCTGTATGTTAAATAATGAGGGAGGCGTGATTGATGATCTGATCATTTATTCAATGGACCCTGCATGGGTGAGAGTGATTGTGAATTCGTCTACTCGAGAAAAAGATTTGGCCTGGATGCGCAGTCAACTGGGTAATATGGCGGTCGATCTGACAGAGAGAGATGACCTGGCAATGATTGCGGTGCAGGGCCCCAATTCAAGAGAATTTGCTGTAAATGCTTTGGCTGATGAAATTGCGGGTGCAGATGATTTAAAGCCTTTCAATGCCTTGCTAATTAATGCGGGTTCTGAAAATGAGCGATTTGTTGCTCGTACAGGTTATACGGGAGAAGACGGTTATGAAATCGTTTGCCCTAATACTCAGGCAGAGCAAATGTGGCGTCAGTTAGCGGATGCTGGTATTAAGCCTTGTGGTCTGGGTGCCAGAGATACTTTACGACTGGAAGCGGGAATGAATCTATACGGTAATGATATGGATGAAACTCAGTCGCCTCTAGAAAGTGGTTTAAGCTGGACGGTTGATTTTAGCAATGAAAAGCGCCAGTTTAATGGCCGTTCATCTCTGGAACAACAGAAAGAACAAGGTCTTAAGTATAAATTTGTAGGCTTGATTCTTGAGGGCAAAGGTGTCCTTAGAGCACACCAGGAAATTGTGGGAGGGGGTGAGTTGACCAGCGGTACATTTTCTCCGACAATGCAAAAAGCCATTGGTTTTGCCAGAGTGCCTGTCGGCGCCAGTGAGACTTGTCAGGTGGCTATACGAAAAAAACAATTAGATGCAAAAATTGTGAAATTACCATTTGTTCGTAATGGTAAAGTATTAGTTGGTTGAACAGTTATTCTAAAATGGTGATTATTATTGACTTAATATCCGTATCGGCATGAGTTATTGCTTATTGGGCTCGGACTTCGTCAAATCGCCCAATAAGCAATAACTCATGTCGATACTCAGTGAACACTATTGAGGAACAGGTTTTAGGTTCCGATTTAATTAAAAACAAGATAACTTAAAATATAAGGTAAATGAAAATGAGTGATATCCCACAAGAATTAAAATACACCAAGTCTCATGAATGGATTCGGGTGGAAGATGACGGTTCGTTGACTGTTGGCATTACAGAGCATGCACAAGGCTTATTAGGTGATATGGTGTTTGTTGAATTACCTGATGTGGGTGATGAATTTGAAGCAGAGCAGGATTGTGCTGTGGTTGAGTCAGTCAAAGCAGCATCCGACATTTATTGTCCTGTTGAAGGTGAAGTTGTTGCCGTGAATGAAGAGCTTGAAGAGGCACCTGAGCAAATTAATGTGAATGCTTATCATGAAGGCTGGATTTTCCGTGTACAACCTTTAAAAGAAAACAGTCTGGATCACTTAATGAACCCAGATGAATATGCAAAGCTGGTTGAGTCTGAGTCGCACTAATTGAACATAACTGTTTATGGGCTGTTTTATGGACTGTTTTCTAACATCGATTTCCAATAATCAGGTTTTTTTGACTCATGATCTAATTGTTGTTCTAACTCAGGTATCTAGAAGAACAGTGCAAACATTGAACCATAAACTTTAATAGACATACTTTGAAAAAAAGTTGAGATAAATAATGCCCTATATACCCCATACATCTGATGAAGTGAAGCAGATGCTGAGCACCATTGGTGCGGATTCCATTGAGGACTTATTCGATGAAATTCCACAGGCACTTCGTTGTGACAGTCTGGATG
>JADGEK010000150.1 GCA_016744395.1 Gammaproteobacteria bacterium
TGTCTGGGTGGAAATCATCCATCTCCGCAAACGAAACATGTGCCGTGAGGTTTGTACCAAGACTTAGCGCCAGTTCTGGTGCTGTCTGGCCCAGCACCTCATCCAGACAGTCCAGGTCCACAGGATTCAGTTTTCGCTTTGAAATGGTGGATCGTTCCTTTTCAGTGACATTCATGTTGTAGGCACTGAAATCACCCAGCACCAGAATGCGCATGGGAGTGGATTCAGAGCGTGACACACTGGAACTTCTACTTTTTGTGGTGAATTCAAACTCTATGCGACTGGGCATGGCTTGCGTCTCCTGTTATCGATATTGATTCTCCAGAATAAAATTATACAGTCCATCCGCCTTCGTAACTGGAACCAATCCTTACACTTCCGATATCACGAGAATAGAAAGCAGGCACTTACAGATAAACACTCATAAGCCTATTCTCCTTAATCAAGTCATTTTAATGATAGGAAATTCGAAAAAACTTTTCAATGTATCTATGAAAGTTTACGTTATTTTGATACTTCATTTTAGGCATGTATATCAACTTATTATTGTACAACATTCAATAATAGTCATAGGTAGGTACTTAAGGAATTGAAATGCAGCTCAATTGATGACCCAATAGGGGTACCACAGCCCTATTCCATTAGAATAAAGCTTTAAATGAACATTACCATACACAATCAATAATGTGAGTCAGACATTAAATTGTCCAACCAGACTTCGCAATTGTGCACCAAGCTCGTTAAGTTCTTTGCTTGAAGCAGAAGTTTGTTCAGCGCCTGAAGCGGTTTGTTCAGAGACAGCCTGAATATTACTGATATTACGATTCACTTCTTCCGCAGTCGCTGCCTGTTGCTCTGCCGCAATGGCAATTTGTGTATTTATTTGCAAAATATTATTAACTGACTCATTAATAGCATCGAGTGACTGTCCCGCCTGTTTTGCCTGAGTGACCGTATTTTCAGTTTTTACCTGGCTCTGTTGCATAACTTCTACAGCCTTTCCAGCGCCACTTTGCAATGTTTCGACCAGATTTTCAATTTCAATCGTCGATTCCTGTGTCCTTTGGGCAAGAGTTCTAACCTCATCAGCAACCACTGCAAATCCTCTTCCCTGTTCACCTGCTCGAGCTGCTTCAATTGCGGCATTAAGTGCAAGAAGGTTGGTCTGTTCAGCAATATTTTTTATAACATCAAGGACCGTTCCAATATTTTCACTGTCATTTTTAAATTTTTCAATCACACTTGACGCACCTTGAACACCGCTAGCCAGATCATTAATTGTGATAATTGTCTTCTGTACCACTTCACTACCGTTTGTGGCCTCAGCATTACCAATTTCTGCTGAGTCAGATGCATGCTGTGCATTGGATGCCACTTCAGTCACTGTCGCGGACATTTGATTCATAGCGGTTGAAACCTGAAGAATTTCATCAGACTGTTGTTTAACTCCTCTACTGGTTTGTTCAGTAATTGATGAAAGCTGCTCAGCAGATGAAGACACTTGTTCCGACTTTTGTATGACTTCAGAAACAATCATTGCCATATTGTCAATCAGCCGATTAAAAGCAGCTGCCAGAGTACCCACTTCATCACTGGATTTAATCTCTGCCCGTTGTGTGAGATCACCGCTTTTTTCAATCGATTCAACGGTATTTCTCAAGCTAATCAGTGCACTGCTAATCAGATTAGCAAGGAATAAAGAGATGCTTGAACCCATAACCAGCATGACCACCAACAGTAAATAAATAGAAAAGCTGACATTCTTATTTGATTGATGCACCTGTTCTACAATTTGTTCCTGATCTTGTTTATGAGTGTGATATTGCTTTTTTAAGGCTTTTAATATCCTTGATGATGTTTTTATCGATTGATTCAGTAGCAGGCTTCCCTGCATTTTGTCATCGTTAATAAAAGCGGTCGCGGCTTGTTTTACCTGTTCGTAATATTGTATAAAATCAGGAGACTTTGCTTTTAACTCAGGATGTGCAGCATTTTTAAAGCGATGATCCAGTTCTTTGAATAATGTATCACGCTCTGTTTTTTTATTATTTTGCAGCAGTATCAGAAATTCAGTACTCGCTAATCGCAATTTGATAAATTGCTCTTCAGTTCCAGCAATTTCCTGTAACGCAATGAAGGACTCTTCCTGCTCAATCAGCAGCTTCTGATTACTCTTCAATTGCATCAAGGCATACATCAGTACCATAAGAAGAATTATTAACAGGACACCATTACTCGCAAGAATTTTCTTTCGAATGGTATTAATTTTTAATAAGTTCATCGTTATATCCAAATTCTATTACTGCATTAAAGCGTATTTATGAGCCGTTCAAGCATATAATCTATATGCTTAATTATTTGATAAACATCAGAAGGCGTTTTACCCATCACAGCTTTAAAGCTATTAGTAGTACTACTGATATCCAGAGGTATTTTCAGAAGATTTAATTCAGCTATAATAAACTGGGTTTGTAAAAAAGCATCGATGGGTTTAATTTGCTCATAATCACCTAATGACGGTATTGTTATTTCTGTCAGTTGATGGTGTTTTCTCAACGTATTTAACTTATTGCGTACCTTAAATGACATTTCGACGACATCACCAGGTTTCTTACCCATTTGTTGAGCTGAGATGACTGTGCCGTTGGGATGCATACCATAAATGGCAGTAATCAAAAGACGTTTTTTCTGTTCTTCACTGTCATTATATTTTTTGGATAATAACAACAAGGTGTATTGAAGATCTTCTTTTGCCCGAACGAAATGGGAATAGACTTCATTTGGGCTGACCTTTTTTTTACCATTTAATCGGTTTAATTGATAATAAAGTTTGAAGAGTTCCTGATAGACGTCTGTGGGAGTCTTGCCACTTGGGTTATTCATCGAAAAATCAATAATCTGCCCTTCATCTTCATAAATACCTTCCAGATTATTAATAACCAGCTGTGTCAGGTAATAAACATCCGTTGGTGTATATTTTATGGGTGTCGAAGTAGTCAGTGGTGGCGGTGGACGCTTTTGTTTAAGTGCATAATGGTACAGTTCATTTAAAACCGACACATGCAGTTCATAGACATGCATTGGCTTGGCATCTTTTTCTTTTGACTCGGGTATATTAAGATCAGAGATATTTTTTAAACTGAGCAGTTCATCCAAAATACGGTTTGAATATTCTACACCTGAGAACACATCATTAGGCGAATATTTTTGTACCGCATAAACTTGACTCATACTCAGAATACTAATAAAAAATAAAGCTTTTATAATTGAAGCATATCGGAATAACTTAAGGCTTGACGTTATCATTGTTGTTACCATCTGCGTTTAGAATGGAGCGTAAATCGTCTTATATTTAATTCCCATGTCAACACGACAGGAATTATTATCTATATCGGCAATTTTTTTATTTCTTTAAGCATTTTTTAAAACAATTTTAATGTGATGTTAAAAATATAGACAGTAGTATCGTACTTAGCAAGTTTTTGACTAAAATAATTGATATCACATTCTTAGAAAAAATAACGTGCAACATTGGTGCAATAGATAAAATTAAAGAATTTAAGACGTAGCATAACCATTTTTTTAT
Source organism: Gammaproteobacteria bacterium (assembly GCA_016744395.1). Classification (GTDB taxonomy): domain Bacteria; phylum Pseudomonadota; class Gammaproteobacteria; order GRL18; family GRL18; genus GRL18. The sequence continues at coordinate 3,587 of JADGEK010000150.1, forward strand.
TAAGGGTATCACTTGCCAGCATTGAGAGTACAGTTGATTAAATTTACCAGTCATTTCTTTGGGGCATATTATGTATCATGCTGTATAATTGCTAATAATTAAGTCATTGAGTGACTCAGGAGAAAAGGAATTATCATTAAGGTTGAAAAGCACAGTATCAAGGTCTAAAGCAAGTTTCAATTGATACAGGAATATTCCAAGAGAAGATATTGAAAAAAGAAATCTTTTCAGTTTTCTTCAAACTCTTGTTAACAGCCCCGTCCCTATGTTCAATTCCAAACTTGGTTATGCCTCTTTTTTTAATATCATTTTTTAACTTTTCTTCAAAGTCTAATCTTTGTTTCTCATTACTTTTATCATGTAGTAAAAGCGCAAGATCATTATACCAATGACCAACACCCAAAATAAGTAGTACTGCAGCTAATAGCGGAACAAGGTGATTAATTTCAGAAAAACAACAACAATAACTGCCATGAAAAAATAGCCACCTTTTTTAGTTTTATTTGAACAGAAGGATTTACCTCTGTCTATAAAGTGAACTCATGAGCTAAAGAACCCAGAGGAAATGATTTGGATAGTGAATCACCAGGTCAAGTTATATAACACCTGCTTCCCCGTTACCTGTATTTCCTTCAATATCTCCTCTTCTTTATCTTTGCCCTGAATTACTCAATTGGTTTTTTGTTTCGTTTTCCTGGTTTGGCCAAAATTTCCAAATAAAAAGATTCGAGCTGTTTTAATTCGGCCTGAGAAATGTATTTATTAATGGCAGATACATGAATAACTTCACTAGTTGCCACATCTTCACCAAACCGGCAGTCAAAATCCCAAAAATCAACACCTTCGGGTAAGGTCTTATTACGTTCTCTTTTTAGATATTTTTTGACTTCATACTTGATAGCTTCAATAACTCTTGGAACTTGGAGCTTTGGATGAGTCAAATTAAACGTTTTTTTCATAGTGATTCCATAAGGGTGACTGGTATTTTAAAATAATAAACTTCAATTAGTGACATGATGTCATTAAGGAGCGATTTCAATATTGTTTCTTACATAGATGATTTGAACATCTGATTGATGTCATTTTATTGTCGGCTTCAGTTCAGCTCCTCAATTTTTTTAGTAAATCCTATTATTACTTTGGCTTCTCTGTAATTAATTCTTTAACACAACGCTTAGCTCACCTACAGCTTTGGGCACTATGTAGTGCTACACTCTATGACTTATTGCACCTGAAAAGCCATCTAACGGCAGCAGGCAACACGCCTGGGTTCCCGTATTTCTCCACCACAATAATGTAGGCTTTTGTTCCAGCCAAGCACGTGATCGCACTTCATATTGTTGCTGAGACATAGGCCGCCAAAGTGAAGTCTTCCGTCACTTGTAACACGTGCAAATCCCCCTGTGGCTTCTTTGAGTTCCTTTTCCTTATCAGCTATCCCGTCATGGTCTTTAAAGCCCAGATAGGTGCAATACATGGTTTTGTCGCGGTTGCAGTTGAGAGTGCAAATACTGGATTGCTCACTGCAGCGATTTTTTTGCTCTTGGCTTGTTGCAGCCTTTTGACAGTTGCTGTGATCCACTTCACAGGCCTTAGGGCAACTGGCAAATACCTGTACCGACAAAAGCTGAACTACGACAAGAAAAAACAGCTTTTTCCAGATGATTGTTTTTACATACATTTTTAAACTCCTGCTTGGATTGTTTAAAGCTTTTCAAAATTGCTTATGACCCGTTTGTGTGGAAGCCCTAAAGCATTCAATCTAGAGCAACCCCAAATTAAATGAGGATACTCACTGGCATTGGATTTTACATTATATTGCAACGTTCAATTGTGTGTTTACAGGGACTAAGGAAAGAGGTGATTAAAAATGAAGCTCTTTCTCAACACTAAAAACCTTTTTTTAAAATCGCTGAGTCCCTGTGATACACTCCAATTGCTTGTTGTGCCCAATGATCAGTTATGAACAAGTTTAATTTCTAAATGACAACCAACTGCTTTTGCATATTTTCTAAGAGTAGTGATTGAAGGAGAGTGTTGTTTGTTACCACCACCATTCTCAAGCCTTGCTATTGCGGGGGTTTTCGTTCCCATGAGCTCAGCAACTTCAGATTGGGTAAGTCCTGCTGTCATTCTAGCTTTTAGTAACTCATCAAAAAGAGTAAATTCCTCTTGTAAAGAATCATACTCTGATTTAACTTCAGGGTTACTTAACATTTTCTTTTTTAATTCTTCATGTGTTAGCATTTGATTTCACCTCTTTCATTCTGGAGATGGTAAGTTTTAAATCTTTTGATGGTGTTTTTTAAGTTTTCTTTATGAAAGAATGAAGAATTACGATTCGCTTGTTTACCAATGTGCAGTAGAGAACACGACTGATACCTTCTTTTGATTTCATTCGAAGCTCGAACAAACCTTCTTCCATCGCTTTTGTATGAGGCATTCCAAGGTTAGCATCATGCGTTATCATTCGTTCTGTAAGGTGAACATACCTCGCCTGAATACCAGCAGGAAAGGTTTGAATTTCCTCCTGAACCGCCTCACTGTAATATCTAATTTCCCATGCCATAAGCCAATATTAACATATTTGTTAATATTGGCAAGAAATTTGATAATTTTGGTTTTTTTTATAGCACAACGTTGTGTTCAATTTTTACCAGAGCTTCCAGAAAAGAAGTTGAGAAATAAAAAACTCTCGTAAAGCTTAACATTTTAATTAGTCGCTAAGCTCTGGTGATACATTACGACACCTTAGCTATTTTCTTTTGCTCGGTCATCGATAATAAATTTTCTTAGTAATCTTTCAGAGCGCATTACATAGAGAATGTAGGTTTGATCTTGTTTGTAGCGATAAAAAATACGGCAGGGGCCAACAATTATTTCACGATATTCTGTAATTTCAAGCTCTGGAGGTTTTCGACCTGATTCAGGGAATTGTTTGAGGCGATCAGTAGCAGAGAAAACTTGTCGTACAAGTTTTTTGGCTGCATTTTCTTTGTCAAGTGCTATGTATTCTGCAATTTCGTTCAAATCAGATAAAGCTGGTTCAGACCAGTTTATTTGAGCCATTTATTCATTTTCTCTTTGGCTTCATCTTGACTGTAAATTCTATTTTCCAATATAGCTCGTTCACCTCTAGCAATACCCTCAAGAATTTTCATTCGACTTTGCATAAGTTCAAAATCTTTAAAATCAACAAGATAGGCAGATGGTTGACCATGTTCTGTAATCAAAACAGGCTCGTGGGATTCGTGTAATTCTGCTAGAATTTTAGTTGCTTGGCGCTTTAATGTAGTAACAAGTTCAGTTTTCATAAAGTGATACTATACTATCACTTTGAGTTTAGCAAGTATTTTGAC
>JADGEK010000151.1 GCA_016744395.1 Gammaproteobacteria bacterium
TAATAGCACCATCGTAAAAAATGCTTGGGAACGCGGTGAAGAGCTCTCCGTGCATGGTTGGATTTATAGTATTCAAAACGGATTATTACAAGATTTACGCTTGCAAACCAATGGGCAGGAAGAGCGGTGAATAAAGCTGCTTGAATTGATTTGCCAAATCAGAATTTAAAGATTGATGGCTCAAGTTCCAAAATTCAGCAAAGTAACGTGGTCAATGTTATGCTTCAAGTGCATGATAGGTGCTCACGATGGTATTTTTAACGTTCACTATTCTTATTCATTGTTCAGTCTCCAGTTTTTACCTGTATTCATCTTAAGTTGACAGAGTTCTCTGGTATAGAAGTATTTTTTTCCACTGCTATACTTCTTAGATATTGAGACCTATTCTCAATTAACCAGCCTTGATTCCTGTCTTCATATTTGTCTGGAGGAGATTGTATGACTCAAATACACCCAGAGTTGCGCAATGATGTTCGTATGCTTGGTGAATGTCTTGGCACTACCATTAAAAAACATCTTGGAGAGGCGTTTTTTCAAAAGATAGAACGTATACGTCATTTGGCAAAAGAAGGTCGCAAAGATGGGGCTGTTGAGGATGAGAGGCTGCTAGAAGAATTGTCAGCATTGAGTGATGATGAGGTCTTACCCGTTGCACGTTCATTTACGCAATTTTTAAATCTTGCCAATATTGCGGAGGAGTTTCATCGCATCCGACAGCAAGAGGTCGTTATTCTGGATTCCAACGATTCTTTCTCAAGTTTATTGCATCGTCTTAAATCTGAAGGCATTGATGACGATACCATTGTGAATACATTGACTGATATGAATGTGGAACTGGTGCTGACGGCACATCCAACTGAGATTAATCGTCGTACCCTGATTCAAAAATATAATGCGATTACTGAATGTTTACGTGCTAAAGAAAAGGGAGGGTGCTGTAAACACAGGCTGGATGAATTGATTAGTCAGATTTGGCATACCAATGAGATTCGCCAATATCGTCCAACTCCAGTTGATGAAGCAAAATGGGGCTTTGCGGTGATTGAAAACTCATTATGGACAGCAATTCCTGATTTTTTACGGGGTTTGGATGAGCAAATGCAGTCGGTATTAGGTAAGCCTTTGCCACTTGATGCATGTCCAGTACGTTTTGCATCATGGATGGGTGGTGATCGTGATGGTAATCCATTTGTGACGAGCAAGGTGACTAAAGAAGTGCTTATGTTATCGCGCTGGATGGCCGTTGATCTGTATTTACGGGATATTGATCAATTGCGTACTGAATTATCCATGCATGAGTGTAATGAGGAGTTGCGTGCTAAGGTCGGAGAGACCACTGAACCTTATCGTCAGTTATTAGGGGAAGTGAAGCAAGCTCTGAAATGTACCAGGAAATGGATTGAGAAATCTTTGCGCAAGAAAACGGTAAAAGAAGATTGTTTGATTCTGAGAGCTGAGCAGTTGTTAGAGCCATTAATGCTTTGTCACCGTTCATTGATTGATACTGGCATGGAGATTATTGCTTCTGGTGGTTTGGAAGACACCATTCGTCGTATTGCCTGTTTTGGTACCACATTGGTCAGTTTGGATATTCGTCAAAACTCGGATCGTCATGCTGAAGTCTTTGAAGAGCTGGCTGAATTTTATGGTATGGGCTCCTATACGCTTTGGACAGAAGCTGGGCGGCAAGCTTTTCTGATCAAGGAATTGCAAAGTAAGCGCCCCTTGATCCCATTAAATTGGGAACCCAGTGACAATGCTCAGGAGGTATTGAATACCTGTAAGATGGTTGCAAAAACAGCCCCTGAAGCATTGGGCTCATATGTTATTTCAATGGCCAGCCAGCCTTCTGATGTACTGGCGGTCATCCTATTACTTCGTGAAATGGGTATGAAGTCTAATATGCGCATTGTCCCCTTATTCGAGACCCTGGCTGATCTTGAGAATGCTCATCATTGTATTGATGCGCTGTTATCAGTGGATTGGTATAAGCAATATACCGATAGACATCAGGAGGTGATGATTGGTTATTCGGATTCTTCCAAAGATGCGGGTCAATTAGCGGCGGTATGGGGACAATATAAAACCCAGGAAGCATTAACTGAGGTGTGTAAAAAGCATGCAGTTCACTTAACCTTGTTCCATGGACGGGGTGGAACCGTAGGCCGTGGTGGCGGCCCAAGCCATACGGCTATTCTTGCTCAGCCTCCTGGTTCGGTGAACAATGGTTTACGTGTGACTGAACAAGGCGAAATGATCCGCTTTAAATTTGGTACTCCAGAGATTGCTGTGCGTAATCTTGAACTCTATGCTGGAGCAGTGTTAACGGCAACTTTATCGCCTTCGCCAGCACCTGAGCAGGAGTGGCGGGAACAGATGGAATCATTAGCGACTACAGGCTTTAAGGAATATCGAGCCCTGATCCGTGAAGATAAAGACTTTGTGCCTTATTTTCGTAAGGGAACACCAGAGCAGGAGTTGGCAAAGTTGCCGCTTGGTTCACGCCCTGCTAAACGTAAAGCGGATGGTGGCGTGGAAAGTTTACGGGCCATTCCGTGGATTTTTGCCTGGACCCAGATTCGTTTAATGTTGCCTGCCTGGCTAGGCTCTGATGCTGCCTTAAAGCAGGCGGTTGACAATGGTGATTTGGAGCGAATGCATGAAATGTATGAGAATTGGCCATTCTTTAGAGCCTATGCCGATATGCTGGAAATGGTTTTATCCAAAACAGATGAGAAAATTTCCAGATATTATGAAGATCGTTTGGTGCCTGATGAGTTAAAAGTATTGGGTGAGAATTTACGTCGGCGTTTGAATTCCGTCGTTGATATGGTCTTGGCTTTAAAGCAAATCAATCATCTTTTGGAGCAAAGCCCGGTTTTACGTCGTTCGATTGATGTACGTAACCCCTATATTGACCCATTACATTATTTGCAGGCGGAACTACTGCATCGTGATAGAAATCAGCCTGATAATCGATTGGAAAAAGCATTAATGGTGACAATGGCGGGTATTTCTGCGGGTATGCAAAATACTGGATAAGAGACTATTGAATGATGTCCATCAGAATATTGACATGGTGAAGCGATGGTTCGAGTCCATTCGCGCCAGCCATCCAATTTTTATTTATAAGCCTGCTGAATTAATTGCAAATTTTGAATATCCGTATTCACCACCTTCCATATAATGCCATTTTTTAACTCCAGTAATTTTTAACAATTCATATAATCCATTAATTTGTCTGCCAGATGAATCATAAACCAGTAAGGTTTTATTGTCGGTTTTTACTTTATTTAAGAAAGTGATTAACTTGTCTCTTTGGCTTAAAACAATGTTCTTTTGCTTTTGAAACATAAACAACTTATAGATGTTTTTTTCACTTTTATCCCTGATATCAAGAAGAGCATAATCTTGTGAATCGTGTTCTGATAGAAAAATTTCAAAATCATTTGGCTTTAAAGTGTGTTTTTTGATTGTACCAATGGCAATGAGTGGGTTACTTTCAGAAATATTTTCACCATTTTTTAAAACCATATCATTATGCGCATAAGCAATTGCATTGATACCTGAATCGTAGGTATAAACGAGAGTTTTTATATGATGTTTTTTGAATAGCTGAATGATTTTGGTGGAAGCGACATAACTTTTTGAACAAGAAATACCATTACAGTAAATCACTAAAGGTTTTGCATTTTTTTCAACAAAATCCAGAATCTCCTGATCAAAAGTTTTACTCTTTACAAAAATATTCGTTGCACTTTTAACTTGAAGCGCCTGGAATGATGTTTTATCCCGCACATCAATGACAGAATAACGATTATTTTTGAGACCATTAGCGAATTTTGCTGTATCAATATAATTTAATTGGGGATAGAATTTTCGTTTGGGGAATTTTTCGGATTCACCATTGGCAAAAACATGGGTGCCAGACGACAATAGAAACAGTGATATAATCAAGGCTAAAAACTTGTACATACAATGACTCCTTTTGATATGATTTCATTCGCTTTGTTCTAAAAAAATAAAAAATTTTAAAACGAAGAGGTTTAATAAAAACAAGAGACACAGAAATTTAATCAAAGACGGGTAAGTAGTGTTTTACTTAATAAATGTCCAGGTAACCTCACTTTCATAGGTCTGAGACCCTTAGAATGGTGGCTTTGCGAACCTGATTTTTCAATTCAGATGGCCTTTTTCTGTTATTACTCACTATTATGATAATAAGTATAGTGGAAGAGATTAATTGAACGATGACATTTAGCACATTATTGATGACATTTTGTGCATTATTTATGACATTTTGTGCATTATTATGATAATTCATACATGATGCTTGAATATTAGATAATTACATGGTCATGATTGTGTATTGGTTTTAATAGAAGACGAGGTTAACAATCAAACAGGTGAAAGAATTAAATGTCAGTATTGGATTAAGTAATCCCAAAAGCCCTGAGAATGTCAACTCAGTAAGGCGTGCAGCAGGTAATTTTAGTGTTGATTCTATTTTTTATACGGGCAGTCGATACCCTCGTGCACTTCGGCTTAATCCAGAGCCACCGAAAATGAGTCGAGATGTCAGCAGAGGTATTCCTGTGACGGGGGTATCATGCCTTTTCAATGATGCGCCTGAGGAGATGAAAACGGTTTGCATTGAGTTTGCTGAAGATGCTATTGCCTTACCAGAGTTTCAGCACCCAGAAAAAGCAATTTATATTTTTGGTCCGGAAGATGGCACCTTAAGTCAGGATATAATCGATACAGCGGATGCTGTTGTTTATATACCGACACAGGGTTGTATGAATCTTGCTGCAACGGTGAATGTTGTCTTGTATGACAGGCTCTCTAAATCTTCACCGTGCTATGAAGGCAATGAGCTTATTTTTCAAAGCCGAGATACTAACAATCACTTAAAAGTAAAAAAATGAAGCTCTGGATTCCTTGCATTTAATAACATGAATACGCAGTGAGATAATTGATTCAATGTAGCAATGCTTCAGTGGAGTTGATAGAATCTTGGATACTGTTTTTGAACAAAGATGATGATAATGAAAATACACTCTTTATTTGCTCTGCTTCTGATTTTATGCGCTTTAATGACCAAGCTTTTTGCTTCAGAAGATGAAACTTTAGCCAATTATCAACCGACTTTAACACCTGAATTTAAATTACTGCTTAAAAATGCCGATCTGGCTGAAGGTAAAGAATTTTTTATGCGAAAATGTTCCTCCTGTCATGATGAATTTAACAGTGATACTCATGGCAAAGGCCCTAATTTGTGGAATGTTTTTGGACGTCAGGCTGGAACGGCTGAAGGTTTTGAGTATTCTGATGCAATGCGCCAATCAGGTCACACCTGGAATTTTGCAACACTCAATTATTATTTAACCAAAACAAAACGCGCAGTACCTGGTCGTATTATGAATTTTAGAGGGATACGCAAAGATAAGTATCGAGCTAAACTGTTGCTCTTTTTAAGAAGCATGAATGATACCCCCCCAGAACTTCCCAAATAACGATACCTAATGAGTATATCCCACACCCACTGAGTCTTTAGAGCCTGTTATTCATTATTGAGCGATTTGACGTAGTCCGAGCACAATAATGAATAACAGGCTCTAAATACGGATTTCAACACTTTATTTCTGGTAACTCATCCCATTGGCTTGTATAAGATGGGGAGCGATAAACCTGACGCATAGCCCATTTTTTATGCACGCCCTCGGCGGCTATATAAATAGAATTTCGTCCATAATGCCCATTGATTTTATCAATGACCGTCATAAGCTGATCGGTTTTAGTGGACTGTCCTGGCTGGAACATATCCAGTTGTTGATGCTGTTTTTTACTGAGATCCAATAGCCCCACACCTGCTTTTATATAGGCCACTCCAGGCTTAAAAAGATGTTGTACTGTGGTACGAGCAATGCTTGATATTAAGCGGGTATCATCACTGGGATAGGGAAGCTGAACGACTCTATGGCTGTTGTAATAATTGCTTTCATAACTTGCTGTATAGAGTAATACTTGCAATGATGCACTCAAGGAATGTTGTGCTCTTAGTTTCTCGCAGGCTCTGGCAACATAAAGGCTGATAGCATCCAGTATGGGCTGTAATTGTTTGGTTTTATTTTTAAAAGAGCGAGAGCAATAAATTTGTTTTTTAGTGGCAGGTATTTCTTCCAGAGACAAGCAGGCGTGGCCGTTGAGTTCTTCAATGATACGTTCGACGCAAACATTAAAATAGCGCCGTATGTATTTAGGATCAGCGCTGGCTAATTCCATTGCGGTATGAATGTTCAATTCAGCCAAACGTGCTGAAAAACGGGATGAAATGCCCCAGATTTTATTCACAGGGGTTCTTTTTTTCATCCAGTCCCATTTTGTTGCAGTATCCAGCACACAGACGCCTTCGCACTTTGGAATTGTTTTAGCTGCTCTATTGGCCAGTTTTGCCAGTGTTTTTGTTGGTGCAATACCAACTCCCACGGGCATGGCGGTATGTTGAAAGATGGTTTTCCTGATGAGACTGCCATAGACATTCATTGAATCCTTTTCTTCTGAATCCTCTTTTCCTAAATGACGGCCCTGTGGTGTTGGGAAGCTGTCAAGATAGAGAAACATTTCGTCAATGCTATAAATTTCAACTTTTGATGAAAATAACCTCAGTGTTTCCATTACACGAGCGGATAAATCACCGTATAAGGGATAATTACTAGAAAACAGGGTGACATTCTGTTGCTGTAGCGAGGCTTTAATATCAAAGACACTTTGTAAGTCACCAATGCCCATGGCTTTAGCCTGAGCAGAACGTGCCACGATAAAACAGTCATTGTTGGATAAGACCACAACAGGCTTGTTACGTAAATCAGGGCGAAAGACCTGCTCACAGGAGGCATAGAAGCTATTGCAATCAACTAAACAGAACA
>JADGEK010000152.1 GCA_016744395.1 Gammaproteobacteria bacterium
CTGGAGGCGGGACTAATATTTTCCGTGGGCATGATAATGTGCAGGGTGCAACCGATTTGGGCGTGCTAGCCAATACATTGCCAGGTTATTATGGTCTATCTTCTGGTGCATGGAAACACTGGTCAGGTGTATGGGATTTAGATTATGAATGGATAAAGGGGCAGTTTGATGGTGGCAGCTATGAAAAGAGTAAGGACAAAGATGTACCTGTCATGAATACCAAAGGTATCCCGGTTTCTCGTTGGATTGATGGTGTACTTGAGGACAAAGACAATATTGCACAAAAAGATAATGTCCGAGGTATGATTTTCTGGGGACATGCACCTAATAGTCAGACTCGTGGTAAAGAAATGAAAACGGCAATGGAAAAACTGGATATGCTGGTGATTGTCGATCCCTATCCTACCGTTTCAGCAGTCATGCATGATAGAACGGATGGTGTTTATTTATTACCAGCCACGACTCAGTTTGAAACTTATGGATCAGTTACTGCCTCTAATCGATCGATTCAATGGCGTGATAAAGTCATTGAACCATTATTTGAGTCATCGCCCGATCATACGATAATGTATAAACTGGCGAAAAAATTGAATATCGCTGAGCAAATGTTTAAACATATAAAGGTTGAAAATGACGAACCCCTGATTGAAGATATCACCAGGGAATTAAACAGCGGATTATGGACAATTGGTTATACTGGACAAAGTCCTGAACGACTGAAAAAACATCAAAAAAACTGGGGACAGTTTGATTACACAACGCTTAAGGCAGAAGGTGGTCCTTGTGACGGTGATTTTTATGGTTTGCCATGGCCATGTTGGGGAACCGCGGATATGAATCACCCAGGAACGCCCAATCTCTACGATACCAGTAAATCGGTGGCAGAGGGTGGTTTGACATTCCGCGCACGCTTTGGAGTGGAACGTAATGGTGTTAATCTGCTGGCTGAAAATTCCTACTCAAAAGGCTCTGGTATCAAAGATGGTTATCCTGAATTTTCAGAAAAACTCTTGAAAAAACTGGGCTGGTGGGATGATCTGACCGCTGAAGAAAAGACACTGGCAGCAGGTAAAAATTGGAAAACCGATCTCTCTGGTGGTATTCAGCGAGTGGCAATTAAACATGGCTGTTCACCATTTGGCAACGCTAAGGCCAGAGCCATGGTCTGGACTTTCCCAGATCCAGTGCCTATTCACAGGGAACCATTGTACACCAGTCGCCGTGATTTAGTGGAGAAGTATCCGACTTATGAAGATAGGAAGTCATTCTGGAGACTGCCAACTCGTTATGGTTCAATTCAAGCCAAAGATTATTCCAAAGACTTTCCCATTATTTTAACGTCCGGGCGTCTGGTGGAATATGAAGGTGGAGGAGATGAGACTCGTTCCAACCCATGGCTGGCAGAATTACAGCAGGATATGTTTATTGAAATCCATCCTCGTGATGCTAATAATGCCAACATTAAAGAAGATGATGATGTCTGGGTTGCAACACCTGAAGGCGCACGAATTAAGGTTAAAGCTATGATCACCCGACGTGTTGAATCTGGTGTTGCTTTCATGCCTTATCATTTTGGAGGAGTGTTTGAAGGCAAAGACCTTCGATATAAGTATCCTGCAGGTTCCGATCCCTATATTTTGGGTGAAGCGTGTAATACTGCCATGACCTATGGTTATGATTCAGTCACTCAAATGCAGGAAACAAAATGTAGCCTGTGTCGTATAAGTAAAGTATAGGGGATTATCAACATGGCTCGTATGAAATTTTATTGTGATGCTGAACGATGTATTGAATGTAATGCCTGCGTCACCGCATGTAAAAATGAGAATGAAGTTCCCTGGGGTGTTAACCGTAGACGTGTGGTCACAATTAACGATGGTGTTCCTGGAGAGCGCTCACTCTCAGTGGCTTGTATGCATTGTTCTGATGCACCTTGTGCAACCGTTTGTCCAGTTGATTGCTTTTATACAACGGACGATGGTGTGGTCTTACATGACAAAGATATTTGTATAGGCTGTGGCTATTGCTTTTATGCCTGTCCTTTTGGTGCCCCTCAGTTTCCTGATGATGGTGCGTTTGCATCCCGTGGAAAAATGGATAAATGTACTTTCTGTGCGGGTGGACCAGAAGAAGACAATAGTGCGGATGAATATCAAAAGTATGGCTCAAACCGATTGTCAGAAGGTAAGTTACCATTGTGTGCAGAGATGTGTTCCACAAAAGCATTACTTGCAGGTGATGCCAATGTGGTTTCAGATATTTACCGTGAACGGGTCATTAAAAGGGGAGCAAGTGTCTTGAATAAAGGCGTTTCTTATCAAAATGCTTCGCTTAGAGCATCTGCGGTGCTTAAAGATAAATAAGTGAATTAATAAAGCCCCATTTCCTTTAAGCTTTATCATGCTTTTTTAGAAGAAAGGGATGGGTATGACTTGTTTATACCCATCGGGTTATGCCTGAGTGTTCACTATAGTCTTTATAATGCTGTAGTGAATTTTTTGGATAGTTCTTACTGAGGTCTCAAAATTTCATGTCAAAATGCACCTGGATTTTTTTCAGACAAGTCTATTTTTTTATTTCTCTACTTATCTTTTTATGCCTGTTATTAGCAGTCGATGCGACTGCATCAGAACCTGCAACATCAAAAGTGAATAGTCCAGGCAGTGAACTCTGGATGAATGTTAGAAAAAATATGGCCACTGGAAAGGTCACTAGTCAAGTTAAAAGTGTTGATAGTAATGTATTGATTAATTCATACGCTCAAAGATGGACTCAGTTTCGTATGACTCAATTGATAAACTATGGCCTGATCGTATTATTGGCTGTGTTCTCAATCATCTTTTTGTTTTATGTGATCCGTGGCAGAGTCAAACTATCAGGTGGATTGTCTGGTCACATGGTGCATCGCTTTACCGACTATGAACGAGTATTACACTGGGTATTAGCCATCGTATTTCTTTTCCTTGCCACTACAGGGTTAATCTTATTATTTGGTCGACCCATTTTTATTCCCTTGCTTGGACATGAAATATTTTCAGTATTTGCTTCAGCCAGTAAAGAAGGTCACAACCTGTTTGGTCCCATTTTTCTTGTTTCTCTGATATTGATGCTCTTCAGTTTTGTTAGAAGAAATATTTATGCCAGGGGTGATCTGACCTGGTTATTAAGAGGTGGTGGAATTATTGGGAAATCACATGTTACGGGTGGCTTTTTTAATATGGGTGAAAAGACCTGGTACTGGATAGTCATATTGATTGGTCTGGCTATTTCTGCCAGTGGGTTAATTTTGGTTTCGCCTAATTTAGGTCAAAGCCGGATAATAATGGAGCTCTCACATGTCATACATAGCATTGGTGCCATTATCCTGATCGCAGTTTCTATGGGGCATATGTATCTGGGGACTAAGGGAACAGAAGGCACATTGGAAAGTATGAAAACAGGTTATGTTGATATCAAATGGGCTGAAGAACATCATGACCGCTGGGCAAAGGAATGTCATGATAATAATCGACTGATTTCAGCTGAAGATTATGCCAAACTGCAAGGTAAAATCATTCAAAATGCCAAGGTATCTAATGCAATGGAGGAGAACAAATGATAATGGATTTTATTGATGGACCCTTTTGGTATTTTTCTCTGATTGTCTTTTTTAGTGGGATTATCTGGAACATGGGCTCCATTGTATTTGCTCTTAGTAAAGTGGATTTATCCGTGTCCCGCGGTTCTGCGGTTTCTGGTGCAATTAAAACAATATTCACTCGCTTTGCCGCAGATAAAGGTATGGCTCCTCACATAAGATTGCAGATTATCGCAGGTTATATGTTTCATCTGGGTTTATTTGCATTACTGTTTTTTGCCGCACCTCATATTTTGTTTCTTGAAGAACATTTTCTGGGCTTTGGCTGGACACCGATGCCACACTGGGCTTTTATTATCGCATCAGAGTTTGCGTTTTTAGGGTTGCTTATTTTATGGCTACACCGAATTTTGAATCCCGTCAGTCGCTTAATCTCTACTGCAGACGATCATATTGCTTCCATATTGACCTTTGTCGTTATGCTAACGGGATGTCTGGCGTTACTAGAGTCCTTTACTGCACTACGTTTACTGCATCGTTTTTCTGTCGAATTATTTTTAATCTACTTTCCATTCAGTCGTTTAATGCATGCTTTCACGTTTATACCGAGCAGAGCCTTTACTGGAGCCTGGTTTGGACGACGGGGCATTAGTTCGTAGTGGTTTTATCCAGTAACAAGAGGAATTGAATAATGAGTGACAGGCTGGAGCGTGGTTTAAATACACTACGAGCACAAATTGATACTAAAGTGAAATCCTATTTTTCCAGTTGTGTACATTGTGGAATTTGTGCGGAAGCTTGTTTGTTTTATACAGAAACGCAGGATCCACGTTATACACCTATTTACAAAACACAACCCTTACATAAGGTCTGGCAGGAAGAATATACCTTCTGGGGAAAAATAGGCAAGAAACTGGGGCTGACCAAATCATTTACTGAAGCGGATCTAGCTAATTGGGAAGAGCTGGTTTATGACGGATGCTCTATGTGTGGCCGTTGTAGTATGGTTTGTCCGGTTGGCATTGATGTCGCTTATATCATTCGTAAAGTGAAGGAAGGTTTGGCTGCAGCCGACTACTCTCCAGAAGGTCTGGTTGGAGCAGCTCAGCGTGCTGTCGAAATAGGCAGTCCAATGGGAATAAGACTAAAGGCATTGAAAGCGCAAATTAAACATGTAGAAGCTGATACAGGATTAAAGATCCCTATGGACGTTGAAGGGGCTGATTATATGGCGCTTTTATCTTCGATGGAGATCATTAACTTTCCAGAGTATATAGAAGCACTGGCACGAATTTTTAAACAGGCTGGGGTAAGTTGGACACTCTGTTCTGAAGCATTTGAAGCCACTAATTCCGGCTTGCAAATTGGTAATAGTAAAATTGCCAAGCTATTGCTTGAAAGAGTTGTTGCTGGTGCAGAGAAGCTTAAAGTCAAAAATGTGATCAGTCCAGAATGTGGACATGCCTATGCTGCCATTCGCTGGGATGGTCCAAATTGGCTTGGTAAGCCTTATAATTTCAAAGTGGTTCATATTCTAGAATTACTGGATGAGTTAAAGAAAAGTGGACATCTGAAAACATCTGGTAAGGAAACTGCTCGTTTGACATTCCATGATCCCTGTCAGATTGTACGTAGGGGTGGGGTAGAAGCTCAACCTCGCCATTTACTGGAATCTGTTGCTGAAAACTTTGTTGAAATGACTGACCATGGTCGTATGAACTGGTGTTGCGGAGGCGGTGGTGGTGTCAGTGCTAATGAACGTGCTGATGAATTAAAGTTGAAAGCTTTTAATCGTAAAAAAGCCCAACTGGATGAGTTAAATGTCGAAACCATAGTCACTGCTTGTGCAAATTGTCGGCTGGTTATGGAAGAGGGGCTTGAAGAAAATGAAATGGACATTCCGATCATTGGTTTGTCTGAGCTTCTTGTTGAATATCTGGTTGAAGATAAATAACAGCTTTTAGCGAAACTTTCAATTCACTCTCTTATGTAAGATCAATATCCTGCGCATTACTTCTTATTAATATAACTCCAGCATCAAGAGCCTCATGGTTGTCAGATGTGTAATGCATCAACAGAAAACTCTTTATCAAAGGTATGTCTTTGAAACAACATTTACTCAATATTGCAGCCAGTTTTGCAGATCTTGGAATCATTCTTCCGTTAGTTCTCGGTATGGCTTTCACAACGGGTATGAATACTGGCTTTATACTGATGGGTCTTGGAGTGTTTGCATTAGTCAGTGGGCTCGTTTATCGCAGACCCATTCCAGTACAGCCAATGAAAGTGGTTGCAGCTCTTGCGATAGTTGGACAACTTGATCAACAATCAGTGATTGCTACGGGTCTATTACTTGGCCTGATGGTACTCCTACTTGGCATGACAGGATGGGCTGGACAATTAAAAAAACTGATTTCCTCAACCATTCTATTGGGAATTCAAATGGCGCTTGCCCTCTCACTACTGCTGACCGCTTTACCTCTGATAGAAGATTCTCTGCTTACTGCATTGATCCTGTTGGGGTTATTTATTGTCCTAAAAAGATCTTTTCTTCAGCCCATTGCTTTTATCAGTATTTTAGCTATCAGTCTCTATATCCACTGGCATTCTCCTCAATCAGCCTCAGTTCCATCAGTTGAATGGGTGGTGCCTGAGTTTTATATGCCTGGGGTAGAAGCTTTTTTATCTGCTTTGCAGTATGCATTTCTGCCACAACTGGCATTGACGCTGACAAATGCACTGTTTTTAACGGCAGCACTTGCCCATGACTATTATCCTGATGACAAAAAAAATATTACAGAAAACAAACTTGCCCTGAGTACTGGTGGTCTGAATTTGCTACTCGTCCCATTCGGAGCGGTTCCCATGTGTCATGGTGCTGGAGGCCTGGTGGCTTATCACACAGCAGGAGGACGAAATGGTCTGCCTGTGATTGTTCTTGGCATAGTGCTAATAGGAGGAGGGCTGTTGATGGGATCGGCTGCGTCGTGGTACTTGAGCATGTTGCCAGAGGCATCATTTGGTGTTCTGCTGTTAATTACAGCGACTTACATGGTTGAACCTAAAAAACTGTTGCAAGCATCTTCTTTATCCCGAGTTAATGTATTTCTCATTGTAGGACTGAGCGTGCTTTATTCGATACTAGCGGGTTTGATTGCTGGATTACTGTTTGAATATCTGTCGAAATTGTTCAGCAGGTACAGGCAGAATCAATATAAAAAAGAAGACTGAATGAAATACTGTGTTGGTTCCATTTTTTATATTTGTAGTAATACTTCATGCTGTTTATTGACAGAGTCGCTAATTGCCAATAAGTTTTTGTTTATGCAATCAATATTGTTGAAA
>JADGEK010000153.1 GCA_016744395.1 Gammaproteobacteria bacterium
TAATCCGTATTTCCAGAAGATGCGCCAATAATTAATAAGCTGGCATAAAGCATTAAGACCAAGCCTAATGATTTCCAAAGACGTGCCCAGCCCGTTGTATTTTCATGGATGGGGGTTAAAGCGCCCATGTAAACACCAGAAGCAAAAATCAACAATGCCCATAGCCACATAATAATGATTTCAGGTAATACCCTCTCAAGCATCCATACAGCAACGCCTAACATCATAACACCAAAAACAGCCTTGACCGTGTCCATCCAGACACCTGCTCTAGGCATAATTTTGCCTGCAGAGGTGCCAATTACAATCAGAGGAATACCCATACCAAGACTCATAACAAATAAAGCGGCACCACCAAGAAGCGGATCACCTGTTTGGCTGATAAATAATAAAATGCCCATCAACGGTGGTGCCATGCAAGGCCCAACAATCAGTGCAGAGAGTACGCCCATAATAGACACGCCTATAAGAGTGCCACCTTCCTGTTTGTTACTGAATTCTGAAATTTTGGATTGCAATGATGAGGGTAATTGCAAGTTATAGAAGCCAAACATTGAAAAGGCCAGGGCCACAAAAATTAAAGAAAAAGTGCCAAGAACCCAGGGGTTTTGGAAAACAACCTGGATATTCTCGCCCGAAAGACCTGCAACAACACCGACAAGAGTGTAAACAACAGCCATAGAGAGGACATAGACAACAGACATGACAAAGGCGCTACTGCTGGCATTTTTACCCTGGCCCGCAATAATACCTGAAAGAATTGGAATCATTGGAAACACGCAAGGAGTAAAAGCCAGCCCAAGTCCAATAAGGAAAAAGGTGAATAGTGCGATGAATGTATTTTCAGAACTTAATAAACCCGCTAATACATCTTGTTCAGACTGAACTTCATCATTTTTTTCTGTTATTGAGTCGGCTTTTTTGTTTGCTTGGCTGACAGGTATTTTTGTAGACAGTCTGGAGGCATCAAGCTCGATATTTTTAGTGACTTTTGGGTAGCAGATCCCTGATTCAGAACAGCCTTGATAAGTGACTTTTACTGCCAGTGGCTTTGAGGTATCACCTGCACCAGAAACAGGTACATTGATGACTAAATCATGGTAATAGGCCTCATAATCACCTAAGAATTCATCATTTTTTGCTTTTCCTGCAGGCATTTCAGGAGGGGTAATGGAAAAGCCATTACCTTCGAGTAGTTCAAATTTGAATTTGTTCTTATAGAGGTAGTGCTTATCTGCGATGGACCAAATAGCAGAGAGTTGGTTGTTATTATCAATAGAAAGTGAAAATTTAAAGGCATCTTCAATGTCTAAAAAATCATCCTGATTGTCATTTTCCTGATCAATATTAGAGCTGCCCATGTTGGTGAGAGTATCGAGTGAATTGGCGGCTGTTTTTTCAGCTTGAGCAACTTTAGGCTGTCCTGGTTGAGTGAATGAAACATTCTGCTTAAGAGGTGGGTAGCAAATACCTCCAGAGGCACACCCCTGAGATTTTGCAGTAATAAAAATTAGCTCGTCTTTGGCTTTAGTGGATGAAAATGGAATTGTGGCGGTTAGTTCTTTTTTATAAACCTGAATTTCACCAAAATAAGGATCATTTTTTGTCTCACTGGGTGATAATTCCATTTCACCCAGGTTTAAATCATCATCTTTGGTGGTAAAACTGATTTTATCTCTATAGACATAATAACCATCAGCTATTTTCCATGAGACAATTACTTTATTTCCATCAGGAGAACTGATGACTTTGCTGGGTTGTATGGCAAATGCTTTTTCTGGTGGTAAGAACTCTTCTTCAGCCAGACTATAAATTGATAAAAACGAGAGGCATAAAAATAAAGTTAATTGTATGAGAAATGTGTTTGTTAATCTGGCTTTTGGGGACATAAGTTTAAACCGCTATCATTAATTTTAATTGTTGTTTTTTTTAAGTTGAGCGTCAATTTGTTGCACCCTACTTGTTATTCTTTAAAAGGTCTTACAATCTCCGTTTGATAGACCTGTTATTATAAAACTATTGTTATAGACCAAGCTTTTGATACTTTGCTTTCAATAAACTCATGGCTTTATATGACTACTTTATACTATTGTCTATCCATTTAAGATATTCCGGTAAACCACTAGTAATATCCACTGCTATGATTTCAGGTACTTCGTAAGGGTGCAGTGATTTGATTACTTTTTCTAATGAATTGTATTTTTGCGCAGTTGTTTTTATGACAATCATGTTTTCTTTGGCAGACTCAACATTGTCTTGCCAGTGGTAAACTGAATAGACACTGGGTAATACATTGACGCAAGCAGCCAACCTTTGGGCAACGATATTTTCGGCAATGTTGACCGCGGTATCTTCATCAGGACAGGCACAGAGCACCAGTTGATAGAGCGATTTTTCATTACTAGTATTTTTTTTCATTTGAAAAAAGTGTTTCCTTGCCCCATAAATAGGTAATGTAATGCCTAAATCAGATTGCTTAATGTTTTCATTGTTGCAATATCGGTATTGTTAACAGAAAATGCAACATGCTGAGTAATTGTTGTGAAATTCTATGTTATGAGTCATTGATTAGCAAATAATCTGTTCATTTAATTCTGTATCTCATTGGTTATTTGTTATATTAAATATGACCAGTAATGGTTTAATAGGTTCAACTGTTATGTCTGTCTGCTAAGCCTCTGGGTGGAAAGAATAAACCAGCAGACAAGTGATTATTTTATTGAAGGTTTTTAAAAAATTATGCCAATCTTGCCCTTATTTCTTCTTCTGTTTATCGGTGTTCCTCTTGTTGAAATTTATTTCCTGATTGAAGTTGGGAGTCTTATAGGAGCACTGCCCACAGTCTTTGCTGTGGTCTTTACTGCGGTTCTGGGTGTGACACTGATCCGAATTCAGGGCTTCTCAACTTTGCAAAAGGCACAAAATTCAATGAGTCAGGGTGTTGTGCCTGCCACTGAAATGTTGGAAGGTCTGATGTTACTTTTTGCTGCTCTGTGCTTATTAATTCCTGGGTTTTTTACCGATACAGTGGGTTTTTTATTGCTGATCCCTCCGTTAAGAGGCTTCATTGCTTCTAAGTTAATCGGTAGTGCTGTTTTAAAAAATAATTTCTCTGGTTATCGAAAGAGTGATGGTCAGGGTAATTATTATGAAGGCGAATATGAAGATTTAACGCCAGAGCAACAGCATGAAAAAAATCAAGAAAGGCTGCATCATCAGCACATTATTGAAGGCAATGTAGAAGAGTCAGTCAATGATACAGATAATACCCCTAAATAGAGTTCTTTACATCTTTCAGTACTTTCAGTTTATTAACATGAACTACCGCTCTGCTCATAAACCTGTTAATACGTAAAAATGAGAGAACTCCTAAAAATGAGAGAACTCCTAAAATAGGCAATACTATTTAGTGGCTCACTTTTGAGCTTGGAGTCTGTCTAAACTGTAAAAACATTGATTTGCATGGTTTATTTAAAATAAAGCTATTTTTTTACAACGTTATACTTGAAAAAAAAAAGCCAGTCCCAAATTAACAAGCATTAACTTAATATCCGGATGTTTTCTATTGTCATCGGCTAATTCAAGCTGTTGCCAATATGAAAATACAATATCCGGTTTTTTTAACAGTGCTTATTAGCACTCTTTAGATGAGAGTGCTAGAACATCTGACGGAGAAAATCTATAGTGAACATTCGCCCACTAGGTGACCGCATCGTTGTGCGTCGTCTTGAAGAAGAAACAAAAACCGCTGGTGGTATTTATATTCCAGATTCTGCAACTGAAAAGCCTTCTGAAGGTGAGGTCGTTGCTGTTGGTAATGGTCGTGCTGCAAATAATGGTGACTTAATTGCTATGGAAGTTAAAAGCGGTGATAAAGTTATTTTTGGTAAGTACTCTGGTAGTGAAGTGAAAGTCGGTGATGAAACATTGCTGATCATGCGTGAAGAAGACGTGTTAGCGGTTGTTGAATAAGCTGGATAAGTTAAAAACTATCACTGATTTCACAACATTTAATCTACTTTTAAAAATATAGAATTATCGAGGGTATCAATAATGCCAGCTAAAGATGTAAAATTTGGAGATGACGCGCGTCATCTAATGATCGCCGGTGTAAACACATTGGCTAATGCGGTTAAAGTCACATTAGGTCCTAAAGGGCGTAATGTCGTATTAGATAAAGCTTTTGGTTCACCAACCATCACTAAAGATGGTGTTTCAGTTGCAAAAGAAATTGAACTGGAAAATAAATTTGAAAACATGGGCGCACAGATGGTGAAAGAAGTTTCATCTCAGACATCTGATGTGGCTGGTGACGGTACAACTACTGCAACAGTATTGGCTCAATCAATTTTAAACGAAGGCTTAAAAGCTGTTGCTGCGGGTATGAATCCAATGGATTTGAAACGTGGTATCGACAAAGCCGTTATTGCAGCCGTTACAGAAATTGAAAGCATGGCTAAGCCCTGTAAAGATTCAGCTGAAATTGGTCAGGTCGGTTCTATTTCTGCGAACTCTGATGAAAGCATTGGTAATATCATTGCTGAGTCAATGGAGAAAGTGGGTAAAGAAGGTGTTATTACTGTTGAAGAAGGCACAGCACTACAAAATGAGCTGGATGTTGTTGAAGGCATGCAGTTTGACCGTGGCTACTTATCACCTTACTTCGTTAACAATCAAGACAGCATGACTGCTGATCTGGATAGTCCATACATTTTGTTACATGACAAGAAAGTGTCTAATATCCGTGATTTACTTCCAGTATTAGAAGCTGTTGCAAAATCAGGCAAGCCTTTATTTATCATCGCTGAGGATATTGAAGGTGAAGCGTTGGCTACTTTAGTTGTTAATAACATGCGTGGTGTGGTTAAAGTCACTGCAGTTAAGGCTCCTGGTTTTGGTGATCGCCGTAAAGCAATGTTGCAGGATATTGCAATTCTGACAGGTGCTACTGTCATTTCAGAAGAAGTTGGTCTGAGCCTTGAAGCGGTTTCTCTTGATGATCTTGGTACTGCCAAGCGTGTTCAGGTGGGTAAAGAAAATACAACTATTATTGATGGTGCTGGTCAGGAAGCGGATATTGCTTCCCGTGTTGAGCAAATTCGTCGTCAATTAGAAGAGACTTCTTCTGATTATGATCGTGAAAAACTTCAAGAACGTGTTGCTAAACTGGCAGGCGGTGTTGCTGTCATTAAAGTAGGTGCAGCGACTGAAGTTGAAATGAAAGAAAAGAAAGCTCGTGTTGAAGATGCACTTCACGCAACTCGTGCTGCAGTTGAAGAAGGTGTCGTACCTGGCGGTGGTGTTGCTCTGATACGTGCTTTACAAGCGATTGCTGAAGTTGAAACTCTTAATCACGACCAAAGTGTTGGTGTTGATATTCTTAAGCGTGCAATGGAAGAGCCTATGCGTCAGATTGTTCTGAACGCAGGCGATGAAGCTTCTGTTGTTGTTAATAATGTTAAAAACGGTGAAGGTAACTATGGTTACAATGCTGCGACTGGCGTATATGGCGATATGATTGAGATGGGTGTTATGGACCCTGCTAAAGTGACTCGTTCAGCTCTGCAACATGCATCATCTGTTTCAGGCCTGATGTTGACTACTGAAGCTATGGTCAGTGAAGTGCCTCAAGAAGCTGCTGCTGGTGGCGCTCCTGATATGGGTGGTATGGGCGGTATGGGTGGTATGGGTGGCATGATGTAGGCTTCTTATTTTAAGACGTCTATGTTGAGCTGAATCACTGCTCCTCATTTAAAAAAGCCCCAAGTTACTTATTTGACATCAGTAGCTTGGGGCTTTTTTTTTCAAAATTTAAAATTATTTTTCAGTTGCGAAGGACTTGATCGGTCAGCGCATCTCTAATAACGCTTGGTTTATTGCTGTTACCTAGTGGAGCATCTATAATAAAGTCGAGGCTATTGCCAAAGTGCTTTTGGACATCAGAGACACTGTAAGACATGCTTTCACCCGTAATATTTGCGCTAGTGGAAATGAGGGGAGATTGGCATTGACTGCACAATGCTTGAACGACTGGGTGAGCGCTGATACGCACAGCAATGGTTTCAAAATTACCTTTAATCAATGTTGATGTTTGAGAAGGGGTTGGTAGAATCCAGGTGTTTGGCCCTGGCCAGGAGGATTGAATTTTATCAATTATTTGCTGCTCAACTGGGCAAAGATAGGACTCTAACTGGGATATTTCAGAGGCAAGCAGGATCAGTCCTTTATCTTTTTCGCGTTGTTTTAAATTTAGAAGCCTTTTGATTGTGTCTGTCTTATCAGGCAAACAGCCTAAGCCAAAAACGGCTTCGGTTGGGTAGGCAATTAAGCATCCATGATTAAGAAGCGTAACAGCCTCTTGAATTTGTAAAGCAATTTTGTCTGACTGATGCAAGGTCTGAGTTCTTTGTTCATGAAAGTCAGTGAGGGTCTTAATGGACGGTTGGTGTTTCTTCATAAAGCAAATCTTGAATCCAGGTAAAGGGCCCCGCAGAATCAGGAAGGTTAAACAATACCATTAAAACAACCCACTTCATCTGTTCCTGGTTAATATGAGCAATATCCAGAGCAAGCGCTTTATCAATGATCAATTCACGTTGGCTGCTGGTAATAACGCCCAGATCAACCAAATCTAATAAGACTCCGCGAGCCTGTATATCAAACTTTTCAATTTCTAAGGGGTTAAACAGGCGAAAGCTATTACTTCCAAGATCTTTCTCGTAAGTAAAATCATCTTTTAAAATCGCCAAATCATCCAACCAGTCAAAAGCCTTAGTCACCTTGGCATCATGGAATCCAATTTTTGATAACTCATTGCGAATGCTATCTTCACTGGGAATATCGGATTGGTCATCATCCAGATAGGTCTCAAAAAGGTACATCAGGATATCCAGAACTTCTGTCTTCATAT
>JADGEK010000042.1 GCA_016744395.1 Gammaproteobacteria bacterium
AACGTCAATAGAATTTTAACGATCTGTCCCTAAATATTCAACCATCAGTATTGTAATGATGATAAAAATTGTTATCATATAAATTCTTTGAATAAAATCCAATGAAAGCAACAACCTTGGAGTTAATATAGCTAAAGTGTATAGCAATTAAGAATGAAACTTCATAAAAATAATTTAATATACATTTCGTTAATCAGTATCCTATTGCTTTTTGGACAATGGGGCATGCTTATTCATGCCGAAGAACACCCTTTTCATGAACCCCATGAGTCTTGTAACGTTTTTGTTGCAGCAGAGCAATCAGATAGTACGCTCGCTATTAACCATATTAACTTACCTGTCATAGCAAATGATGTTCTCTGCATTTGTTTCATTATTCCTAAATTATCTGCTTCACTAAGTGTTTATCAGGCCCGAGCTCCTCCTTTCATTTCGTAATCCTTTAAAAACTATTTTCATTGTTACAAATATTAGGTATTTGTAACCCATTTATTTTTGATTACGGAAGAACTTCCCATGCGTAAAAAATTTATCGTGGCTGCAACAATTGCAGCTATATCAAACGTCAACCCTGTGTGGGCCAATAGTGATATCGAGGCCCTTAAAGAACAGGTTGAAATTTTAAAAAAAGACTATGAACAACGTATTAATGCATTAGAAAACAGATTGAAACAATCAGAAGAAAATGCACTGCTGGCACAGCAACAGATAGATCAAGTTGCAGATAACGTTGACAGCAAAAAGTCCATTTCAAATGCAGGACAAAATAATTTTAATCCTGCTATCAGTGTTATTCTTGACGGTCGTTATGCTGATTTTGATAATGATCCTGATGACTATGAATTACCTGGTTTTATGCTTGGTAATGAAGCAGGTTTAGGCGACAAAGGTTTCTCAATCGGCCATACCGAAATAGCCATCAGTGCCAATGTTGATGATCAGTTTTATGGTAAAGCCACACTGGCCATCCATGAGCATGACGGCGAAACGGAAACTGAGCTGGAAGAGGCTTATATCCAGACTCTGGGACTGGGCAATGGATTGACTGTAAAAGCGGGTCGCTTTTTTTCTGCCATTGGTTATCTGAATGAACAGCATGAACATACCTGGGATTTTGCAGATGCCCCTTTAATTTATCGAGGTTTATTTGGCAATCAACTTCGTGATGATGGTTTGCAGGTTACTTATGTTGCACCCACTGATTTGTTTATGCAAGTGGGTACTGAACTCTTTCGCGGTGATCGTTTTCCAGGCGGCGGCAGTCATGATGCTGTGGGGGCCTGGACTGCTTTTGCAAATATTGGCGGTGACATTGGTATAGAACATAGTTGGCAGCTTGGCTTTAGTCACTGGCGTCAAAACGATGTCGATGGTCGTACCAGTGGTGGTCACAGTCATGAGGGAGGAGCAACGGAAACCCCATCATTTTCAGGAGATAGCAAGATTAACTCTCTGGATCTGGTTTATAAATGGGCTCCCAATGGTAATCCCACTAATCAAAATTTTAAATTCCAGTTCGAATACTTTGACCGTCGTGAAGATGGCAATATCACTATGCTCAATAGTGGCCCTCCAGAAGAAGTTTCCACTTATGATGGTCAACAGGATGGTTGGTATGCTCAGGCGGTCTATCAATTTCAACCGCATTGGCGCACGGGTCTTCGTTATGATCAACTCGGTAGTAATAATAAAGGTTCAGATGCAGATGTCCTTGCTGAAGCAGGTCTGGATGATGAAGGACATACACCAGAACGTTATAGTGCAATGGTGGAATGGTTACCCAGTGAATACAGTCGGATAAGATTGCAATTTAATCATGATGATTCTTATGAAGAGGCTGATAACCAGATCTTTTTACAATATACCTTTAGCCTGGGCAGTCATGGCGCTCACCAATTCTAGGAGGATTAAAGAATGTACAAGCTAAAAAAAAGGCACTTATTAGTGATGCTGTTGTTCACACTTTGGGCATCCAATAGCCACTCGGCAATCAATGTTTTTGCCTGTGAGCCCGAATGGGCATCACTGGTGCAAATTTTAGGCGGTGAAAAAGTCAGTGTTTCCAGTGCAACAACTGCACTACAAGATCCACACCATATACAGGCTCGGCCAAGTTTAATCGCGAAAGCACGTCGTGCTGATCTTTTGGTCTGTACTGGCGCTGAATTAGAAGTCGGTTGGCTACCGCTATTATTGAGAAAGTCGGGTAATGGCAGGATCCAAACAGGTCAAGCAGGCTATTTTATGGCTGCCGATCATGTCACTTTATTGGAAAAACCTAAAATTCTGGACCGCAGTCAGGGAGATGTTCATGCTGATGGTAATCCGCATGTTCATCTTGATCCGCACAGAATCATGCTGATTGCTGAAGCTTTGGCTAAGACTTTAAGCCATGTTGATCCTGATAACCAAAGCCACTATCAAAACAACTGGAATAATTTTAAAGATAAATGGTCCAGAGCCATTACAAAATGGCAACAACAAAGCCAATCATTGCAGGGTAAAAAAATTGTTGTTAATCACAATAGCTGGGTCTATCTGGAAGATTGGTTAAAGCTGGAGCGTGTTGCAACACTGGAGCCTAAACCTGGAATTGCCCCCAGCAGCACACATTTAGCTCAAGTTTTGACTCAATTAAAGCAGCAACAGGCGGATATGATCCTTTATGCAAGCTATCAAAATGATAAAGCCGTTCGCTGGCTGGCACAAAAAACTCATATCCCAGTGGTTGCACTGGCCTTTACTGTCAGTCATGACGAGGACTTGTTTCAGTGGTATGAAGGGATTTTAAATCAACTTCTGGACGTTAAATAATGAATATTGATGGAATGACTTTAAGCATTCTCGGGCCAGCGTTTATCGCTGGCCTGTTAGTCCTGGCAACCCATGTACCACTGGGACAGGAGGTGCTTAAACGAGGCATTATTTTTATTGATCTCGCCATTGCACAGATCACTGGACTGGGTGTTATTCTGGCCAACCAGTTTGGCTGGCAAGCCCATGGATGGGAAGTGCAGTTAGCCGCTTTGAGCAGTGCCTTGATCGGAGCCTGGATATTAAGTTTGATGGAAAAATTTGGAGGGACCATTCATGAAGCACTAATAGGCGTGACATTTATTTTATCAGCAACAGCCAGTATTTTATTACTGGCCAATAATCCTCAGGGAGGTGAGCATCTGAAAGAAATATTAGTGGGTCAAATCCTTTGGGTGACCTGGGATCAACTCATACCAATTTCATTAATGACAATCGTTATTTTAACTGCATGGTTTCAATTCAGACACTATTTTAGTCGTTTGGGGTTTTATCTGCTTTTTGCTATGGCTGTCACCAGTTCAGTTCAATTAGTCGGTGTTTATCTGGTTTTTGCCAGCCTTATTATTCCAGCTTTGGCGAGTAATAATTATAAACTAAAACCAGCCTTAATCATCGGCTACAGCGTCGGTATTTCAGGATATGGATTGGGGTTAATTTTTTCTTCAATAATTGATTTACCCAGTGGTGCAGTGATAGTCTGGAGCATTACAATCATCGCTTTAATAATTCAGACGACAGTATTCAAGAAAAAATTGAAACAGTATCAGAAGGATTAAGATAGTTGTTTGTTCTATGGGTTCAATATAGGTAAAACTAACTTCCTACTGCTACTGTAACCACCTCATTAATAAGGTGATGTTAAAATGAGCAATAGCGAGTTAAGCCCACACTTTTGTGGGTAATTTTTTATATCTTTTATTATTGGACAATATCTAAAGCTTTAAGTGTGTCCATTGTCAGTTTTTTTCGAAACTCCAAATCCGATTTTTTGTTTATCTCTATATGATTGGCAAAAAACCATGTTTTATTATCAATGACCAGATAGCCCACATACCAACCATCTTTTCCTGACCACCCTGTCTTTGACCAAATTTTGTAGTTATTACGCTCTTCTGACAACATTATGCTTTTGAGCGTTTTAATATGAGCCTTTTGTACAGGGAGATCTTCGGTATACACTTTACGCAAAAATTTTATTTGATCTTTAACAGAGAGCCTTAATTTCCCATCTAACCAAAAACGAGCAACATCATTACCTGTTAAAAGATTTCCATAATCAAATTGGTGTAAATACGCATGATATTTTTTATCACCAATTATTCTTGCAAAACGCTGATAGCACCAGACACATGAGTATTGAAAAGCACTTCTAAGCGTTTGATCTTTATTCCAAAGTGCATATTCTCGTTCTTTACCATCCCACTTAATAATCTCCCTTTGATCCTGGAGCAAGCCTTCTTCTAATATGATAAGCGTATTGGGAATTTTAAAAGTAGATGCAGGTATAAAACTTTCTTTATCATTAACGTTATATTGGTATTTATTTTTACCATCTTCTGATTCAATAAGTATTGAACCTTTAATATTGTTTAGTTTGTAAAGTTCTTCAATTTTACCTGCTTCTGCATGTACATTGATAGAAATCACTAATAGTAAAAATATCCTTAAGATATAGTAGCTCATTTATTTCTCGAAGTTGGTTTATTGTAAAAAAACTACAGAATACTATTTGGTTCTGGTAATCATTACGTGAATGTTATGTTACTTTATTGAAAATTTTATGACATCAAGTCTGGGTTTAACACAATTTCAAGTGTCCTAATTACTCATTCGACTGCATGCATTTCATATAACATTCTTTAAATAAATAACGAAGTAAAGGGTTAAAATATTGATTCGATTCCTATATTGCATTGAGAGACACCCAACATCTTTAAATGCTCCTTGATGTGCTTGCTCTTTTTGGGAGAAAAAACATTAGTGAAGCAAATATCTAAAGCTAAAAATAATAATCCTTCATAAGAAGGTTTTTCAGATATTGTTTCATATTTTTTTTCTAATGTAGATAACACTCTCAGCAGTTCTTTATCGGCTCCCCAACAAGCTAACATAAGCATGCTTATACCAAATAATGAAATATTAAATTCTTTTTTTAAACGCCGCAATGCATCTTTTAAACCTGAGGAATTGTAGAGTAGTGTAGTAATTATAATATGATCTCTATTTTGTGTGTGTAGTAATAAGAGTAATCCAAGTAATGATAAGTGTAATAATTCTTCTATAAAATCAGATTTATTGTCTATTTTTACGTCTGAATTATTTATTAATTGTTGAAATATTTCTGGAGCTAAAGTTAATATAGAAAATAATTTTTTAACATTAAAGTCTGATATATGATCAGATAAACATCCTCTGGATGCCGCTAAGATAGAAACACTTATAATTTTTTTTATACCTACCTTATTAGTAATTACTTCATGAAGATTTTTTGCTCTTCGACCATAAATAATATGATTGGAAATTTCCATTATTTGTGCCGTAAAAACAGGATCACTTTTGATTATTTTTACCACTTCATTCAGATCAATACGCTCATCTTCAGTGCTGATAAGTAATTTATTGCATGTGTCTAATAACGGAGGGATATTACTCATCAGCATTTCAAGATTCGTATGCTTTTTCTGACTTTTTTTATTTTCAAAGTTGAGACTTTTTGCAAACGCTCTGAATTGTGTAGGAGGGCAACCAAATTTATTTCGAAAAGCGCGGTCAAATGATGAACGTTCAGAGTAACCTAGATTTTGCGCCACTTCTTCAATTTTATAATCCGATGAGAATAATGCTGAAAAGCTCAACTTGTCTAATACTTGATTTTGTAGCTGCTTATAGCTCGTTTTTTCACTGCTCAAATTACGTCGAAGTGTGGAAGTGCTTTTGTTGAGGTGAGCAGCCATTTTATTGATCGAAAACGTGACAGGATGTTTTTGTTTTTTGAGAAAACTGATAATTTTCTGGCTAAGTATGACTCTTGGTTTATGATCAGTTAATAATGCGGAGACTCGGGAAGAATAGTGTTGTTGTATTTCTAGATTATAAAAATCATTTTTATAATCTAGAAATGATTTGGAAAAAATAGCTTGTGCTGGACCATCATGAATAATAATTTCTGCACATGAAACTCTTTTAATAACTTTTGGATTCAAATTTTTCCGGTTTACAGGTACTAATATGTTTGAAAAATCAAATGAAGGTCCAATAAAATCTTTTAATAGTAGAAATAAATAACCGACTGCCAGATCTTCTTTTATATGTGGGAGCGTTGATTTATGCCCCTTTTCAGTGATTTCAAATACAATCTCAGTTTTAGTCTCATTGATATTAAATGAATAACTGGGAGGAAAAATAAAGTGCCTTAATTTAATAAAATCCATAAAACAAGTTTTTGCATCAGGAGATGATAATAAATAAAGTGTAATAGGGTTTCCAGCTAATATTTGGCTAAATCTAATCTGATCAATGATTTTCCATACTACCATGGGCTCATTTATTTCGTCCAATACCTCCTGGACAAGCAACTCAAAAGAAACTTCTTCCAGAATCCCATCATAAAGTTCCTGAGGCAAGTGTGCTATTTTTTTTCTAAGACTGGCTGAAAACGTGATATCCGGGGATTTGATACTTAATACGAATTTCAAAAAGTGCAGAAATGAGGCCTGGGTTTCAAAAGGCAGTGACATTTGTATACCATAAACTTATAATATACTTGAGTATAAAAAAAAATAATTTAATTATCAATATGACTTAAAAGAATTACCTCTTTGGTTGATGATATTACTCACTTGTTCAAACTTCTGTGCTTGAAGTGGCTTTGAATAAAAATAGCCCTGTACTAATTCACAGCCCATCGATGTTAATAGATCCTGCTCCTGCCGTGTCTCAACACCTTCAGCCACAACATTTACCCCCAGTTGTCTGGCCATATTAATAGAGTGATTGATAATGATTCTGTGTTTTTCAGTTAAAAGAGCTTTGCTGACGAAGCTTTGGTCAATTTTAATGGTGTCACAAGGGAGTTCAGATAGCCATGAAAGACCAGAATACCCTGTACCAAAATCATCCAAAGCCAGTGTAAACCCCATCATTTTCAACTCTCCTAGAAATTTACCGACTTTATTAGGATTTTCTAGCATTGAAGTTTCTGTCAACTCTAATTCAAGTAAATGAGGATGAATGATTTTATGTTCTACCTGGTATTTTAAAGTGCTCATAAATTCTTTTGAGGCTATCTGCACTCCTGATATATTAACAGCAATGCGTCCATTTAATATTCCTGAACGATGCCATTCTATTGCCTGTTCTGATGCCGTTCGCAATATCCATTCTCCAAGGGGCAAAATGAAACGAGTTTCTTCAGCAACTGAAATAAATTCATTAGGAAATATCATGCCTTTTTCTGGGTGCTGCCACCGCACCAAAGCCTCAAGACCAGCAATTTTATTTTTTTTCAGATCGATTTTGGGTTGATAATATAATACAAATTCTTTATTTCTCAATGAGAACACCATACCCATTTCAAGTGCTAGACGACGTTCAATACGCTGGTTTAATTCACTACTAAAAAATTGAAAATCCCCTCCACCTTTAGACTTAACATCATTCATGGTCGTATTTGCATGCTTGAGTAACTCATCAGGTTGACAGCTATCATCATTAACAATACAAACGCCAATGCTTATAGAAATATGCAGTTCTTGCTCATTGATAATAAGAGTTTTTTTATTTTCTTTTAATAATTTGTCAAACAACAGACTTATATTGTTGATATGAGTTAATGAGGCAAGCAAAACAAATTCATCACTTTCATAATGCACAAAAGTGTCGGTCTTACCTAACGCAGATTTTATTCTATTTGCCGCTGCAATGATTAATTGATCTCCAGCGCCCTGTCCCAGGCTATTACAGATCACTTTAAAGCGATCAATCCCTATAAAAATAACTGCAAACTGTTGGCTGCTTTTTTGTGCCTGAATAAGACCTTGATGAATTCGATCATAAAGTACTGCACGACTGGGTAAGCCTGTGAGGGTATCATGCATGGCTTGATATGAAATTATGTCTTCATAGGCTTTATGTGAACTGAGATCACGGAATAAAATTGAAATAAAATACTGATCACCAATACACATTGGTCTGAGTCTGATTTCAACAGGAAAAGTACTAACGTCTTTTAATTCACCACTCAATTTACACCCTTCACCCCTTCCTTGTGTTGCTGGGTTTTGTGAATATTTCTTGCGATGTGTAACGTGTTTACACCTAAAACTTTTAGGAATAGCTTGTTTATTAATGGTTTTAATCTGGTGACGTTGATGATAGAAATTTATATAAAGTTCAATGCATTGTATGAGAATTGTCTTATTAATGGGCTCAATAAGGTAATCACTAATGTCTACTGAAAAATCACGTGTTATATACTCATCTAAAGAGTGGACTGCACTAATGAATAAAATAGGCACATGTATCGCATAGTTTTGACGTATGAGTTTTGCCAACTCGAATCTATTTTTATCCTGCATCTGTGCATGCAGTATTATCAGAGAAATATTAGGCAGAGTTAATAGCCACGTCAGAACATTCTCACCAGAATCAGCAGTTATGACATTCCAACCAGGAAGGTTAAGTGTTGTCTTCATTGATTCAAGTCTGAATTGAGAATCATCCACCACTAATATTGTTTCAGCGATGGATGTTTTTTTTAATGTTGTATTTTTCATCTGTTGAACAATTGGGTATTATGAACCAATGTCTTAAGTTGGCATAAAACCTAAATCCCACTCATCAAAGTTGCTTAAATCCGGGAACAGCTGATTGAGCTGTTCGTCATTTAAACCAAACCATTTTCCAAGTGTTGCATAAGTCTGAATATCGGCTAGTTTTGGGATCAGGCGTTTCGATTTTGTCCAATAGTCTGGGTTATCATAGTCAATAAATTCACCAATCGCTTGATTTCCCAGAACTGGTTTACCAAACACCAGCTGGTTATTCCCCCAACCATGATCAGTGCCAACGCTATTTGGCTTTAAGCTGCGGCCAAAGTCAGATGCAGTCACACAAACCACATTATCTGCAACGCCATATTGTTCAAGTTCTAAGATAAAGTCAGCAAATAAATGATCAATAGTAATATATTGATCATTCAGCCTTTGCATTTGATCTCGATGAGTATCCCAATTGCCTGGTAGTGCGACATGAATAATTTGTCGCTCATGCCCTAATTGTCCAGCAGCAGCAATTAATTTACTGGCAATCGTTGCTGATGTATTTAATTTACCGCTTTCTTCAAACTGGGAAAATAATACTTGTAGATATTCCTGACCTTCAATTGAATTTGATATGTTCTTTTGTGCGACTTGTTCGATGATATGACTGTAATCACTGTTTTTACTCAGGTTGTAAACAATATCACGTAGCTCAGGTTGTAGTGCATACCAGCTTTCCCCTTCACTTCGAATTTGAGAAACACCAAGCGTTGCCGATGAAACCAGATCCAAATCCTGAGCCATTGTTAGTGCAGGGCTAATAGATTGAGGGATATAATCATCTTCATACCACAGGTCAAGCATACGCCCTGCCCAACCAGTTGTTTTATCATATGCTCCTTTATTGAAGCTTTGTTGGTGTGAGTGACTATGTAAAAAAGGAGGTGTAGTAGCTAGTTTTTGATTTAATGTATTATAAGTCACAGGTTCAACTAAATTTCCTGTGCCCAGTATCGGGGCTGCAATTCCAGACTGAATCATTTCAGCAGTACGACTAAAGTGGCCATGAATCGCCAGATTATTTTGTCCTATTCCCAGAGGGATCAAGCTGCCTTCCTGATGGGCTAAGTTACCACGATAGTCAGCATAACGCTGATAATTATCAAGAGGCACGAACATATTATAGCCATCATGACCACCATGCATATAGAATACTACGATTGCTTTATGACTCATTTTAAGCCTCCTGCGGCATATTAATGACAAGAAAATCAGGGGATACTGTTGCTATCAACAATGCACCTCTTACTTTATAAGTATAATATTTCGGATCCTCATTCCTTGTATTCAGTAACTCTATCATTTCTGTTTTCAGTGTTTGGCGATAATTTCCAAACAGGATTTGATCCAGCACATAATCAGCAAATTCTTCATTTGTGGCGCCTTGTTCCAGTTTTTCATAAAAGCGAGTGAGATCTTCTGTTTTTATCAACATACTGCTGCGTAATTTATTGGAGATTAGTACAATACTATTTAAATCATAAAGATAGGCTTCTGGAGCCACATAATCTATATAAGAAGTGCCTTGTCCATGAAGTATTGACGGCTGAAATTCTCTTGGGAAAAACCCAAAGACACTAGGTGCCCCAAGCGGTGTTTGATTAAAAGTTGATATCGTACGTATTTCTCCATCTCTTAATAATGGTCCTGTAGTAGAATTCAATAGTTGATCTCGTGGTGGCGCAATAGCACGACGAGCACTGCTATACCAGAGCAGTGGCTCTTTTAGACGCCCTGTCTCTCCTTTTTCACTACTGTTTCCATCAATAGCATCTGGATGTAACATTATCGCCCGGACAATTTGTTTAATATTTCCATCAGTCTCTTTAAATACTTTTGCTACATGATCCACATAAGCAGCCCTTGGGTTTGACACAGTAAGACGTTGGATCATAAACCGGGAAAAATTACCCGCAGTGGTTGCCTTACGTCTGCCTACGATAAGGGCCAGAGCTTGACGAATATCGTCATAAAGACTCAATCCTTCAGGTATTGTTCGTCCAAATAATTTTTTACTGCCAAAATCGTGATGTTCAGAAAATTCAATGACCGGTGACTCAAAATCGCCTCTCAATATTCCCCAGCGTGATCCATCCTTCAATCCCATTCCAGTAAATACTCTGGCCAGTTCCTGAACATCTTGTTCGCTATAATTGGGAATTTTTTGACCAGTTGTATCTTTTCTGAATGTTCCATTCCAGTAACGTTTTTCTGCACCGCAGGTAAATAATTGTAAAAGTTCTCGTGCATAATTTTCGTCAGGAATTGTACCGAGTTCAGGATCAGCTTTTTGATTAAAGATAGATGATAAATAAATACTCATTGCAGGATGAGTTGATACACTAAATAATAACTCTTTAAATGAACCATCAATGCCCTTGAGCAACATATCATAGTAGTGTGCCTGCATAGGTTTTCGTCCTGTTATAGCAGGATGCTCTGTGGAAATAACAAACCATTGAGAAAGCGCAAAGCCAACTCGCTGAAGCAGTTGATCAGGTGCATTGATTGTATTTGTCCACCAGGGTGAATAAAAATAATTCCCTCTTTTCTCATCTGTTATTATATCAAAACTATCAGAGAGTGATGTAAAAGGCATATTAAGCTGTGTATCCAGCCAGTTTTCCCAGCCGATATCCATAATTAAATTAACAGTTTCCTCATTTGCACCAAATGTTGCATAATCAGCCAAACGGGCGGATCGAGTTCTGAGGTAACTTAATACAGGATCATCAACTACTGATGCTGCATTTACTCCTGAGACAAGACCTGGCATTACAGATGCACCACTCATTGCCACTAAACCTTTTAAAAGTAATCGGCGATTATTGTTCATAGATTGATTCCTGAGATCAGTTTCGTTATAAATAATTATATTGAAGCTTTAGGAATTGAGTATGACATTTCTGTTCATTGACAGGACAATTCCACCCAAGTTGAAAAAAATGGGCACGCGGTCTCAAATGGACTTTGAAAAAAACTGAGAGGGATATGAAAAATCTTGATTCTGTTAAAAAAGGGGACTACTGCTTTATTCACACTCTAACGGCAGCAGGCAATTAAGAAGCAATGTTAATGAGTTATTATGCACTTTTATACGCAACAAATTCACCTTTACCAACTGGAACAAGGCTTGTGACAAAATTATTACAACCCTTAATAAATCTCATGAATTCGGCCATTTCTGACTTATGTGAAATAGCGTTGTCGCAAACCAACCCCCCGCCAGCACGAAGTGTGGAAATAATATCTTTTGAGTAACTCATATATTCAATGCGCTCTGCATCAAGAAAAATAAGATCATACTGATCACCTGCTTGTTTAAAAAACTCGGCTGCATCCAAACCGAGTACTTCAATTTTCTCCGATAAGCCAGCTCGCTCAAAATTCACTTTTGCCTGGTCAATTTTATGCTGCTGTATTTCTAAGGTGGTTACCCTGCCCGTATCCGCTGTGGCTGCTGCTAGCCACAATGTTGAGTATCCATTTGAAGTACCAACCTCAAGTATTGTTTTGGTATTTGAGACTTTTACAAGAAAAGTAAGAAACTCTCCCGTATCTTTGGTAATATTTAATTGCTTATAACTTCTATCAGAAATCTCCAAGTCATTCTTTAGCCCTTGTTCTTCAAGTTCAGAGAATAAACATCCCAATTTCATTTGATACTCCTTAGTGCATGCACCTTAATAACGAGCACATCTTTACAGCGTCTGGCTGTAAAGACGCGTAGTTGATTGATTTGCCAGGCAAGCACATTACAGGACAGCCACAACTTCATTCCAGTATAGAGCAGACAAAAACCTAAAATAAATTGACTGGTTTAAAAAATATTGCGGGCTCTTCCCATCTGGTGTTCTCAATTTAACCTCCCTCTGAATACATTCTCTCATTTATCAAGATACGTTTATTTTTAGGTAATCTCATTTTTTTAAGCCAAATTTATAGAATTAATCAAAATTCAATAAGTTACAATCTTAGTTTTAGAGATGGCTTGTTAATAGTGTTTGTTATGCTTTATTTTCACCATTGCCCAAAATAGAATAATGCTAGCCAGTGTTGCTACCATCATTGCTGGCAATACATAACCAAAGATATATGGCGCATTTTCTACACATTATTTTTCAAGTAGACATGGGAAGATTAAATACTTGTAGGATGCCAGGAATACACCAAAATTTAAAGCGGTACCAACGAGCCAAGCAAGAGACCATCGAATTGAATTTTTAATGCCCACGGACTACCTCGCCTCCCAAAACCAAACTTCTCTACTTTTGTTTAGATCAGAAACCGTACCAAAGAATTCATATATTGATCTCAAAATCATTCCTTGACCAGTAATTTCATCTTTATTCCACAATTTATCAGAAAAATTATCCCATAGCATGTTAAACAATGGCATATTATTTACTCTTCTGTATTTTCAAAGCATAAGGTCGAGATTATGGAAGCGCCTTTTTTTGCCTCCGATGCATTTCCTTCTTATGCTTATTTTGTAAATTTTTTCACCACTATTGTTGATGCTAGAAAATCACCCAATCTACGATTAGGACCAAATAATATAAATATCCAATCCAATATCCCCAATGGAAAAGTAATATTTCTGAAGAATGATTGAATCAATGAACAAGGTTGTTTTGATTTCTGACTAATTACCTGGATGTTTAATAAGCGTTTACCAATGCTCTGCCCGTCTGGTAAAGAATCTGATAACAGAAAATACAATAGACCAATTGCAATAGCAGTATAACCTGCTATATCTTTTTCGGCAAAAAAGCCTAAAATATAAAATGATAGATATCCTAGAAAATAGGTAACGATACCATCTATAAATTGCCCTTGAAACCGCTTACCTGGATGAGCTGTAATTACTGTTAATTCAACGTCTTTAGATTCCACATATTCTCCAATATTTTTTCTGCCAATGACAATTTAATCTGCCTCTGGTTAGCTCTACTTAGATTTGTTATTTGGGGGCAACTGTTGAACTGACTCAGAATACAGTTGATTTATGTAATCTTTGTTCTCCATTTTTTTATCCTCAGATTCCCAGTATTTTCGTTCATCCGCATTTTTTTGTTGAATTTCTCCCATTCGGTACAAAGCAATTAATCCCGAGATGCTGATTTTAAAACCTTTAGAAATAGATTTTCGATATAACTGCTCAGCTTTCTTATAATCTTTACTTACACCTAAACCCTGAACATATAAACCCGCCATATTATACATCGACTGAAGCTCACCATTATTTGATGCTTTTCCTATCCATTTAGCTGATTCTTCATCATTTTGTTCAACACCTAAACCTTTTGCATATAGAAACCCAAGTGTGCTTTGTGCATGTATATAATTATCATTTGCAAGTTTAAGCCACAATTTATAGGCTAATTTGTAATCCTTTTCAGAAAAGGCCTTCTGTCCTTCTTGAAATTTATTATCTGAAACATCAGCCAATGCAAAATTAAATATTGTAAAACTAAAATAAATTATAAGAAAAAACTTCATTTTAACTCCGCTAATGACTGTGTAACCAGTTACTTTTGGTTGCTTTCAAGCCCAACATTACAGACAGATAATGAAATGCAAATCATATTATTATAGATCCAGAGATTTATAAGAGCGGCTTGATCTTTTCATCATTCATCATATCATGGGCTATCTGCCAACCAAGCTCTCTATAAGCTTCTAGCTGCACTTCATCGAAAAATTGATCTGCAGTTGTCTGATCTGGAAAAGTCGGATTAACACGTTTATACCCATGAATATCGGCGCCGACGTTCTTAGTCAATGTGGTTTTAATATAAATTAGCCAGGCTGGTTCGGCCTCAGCTTCGTCATCATTATAGTGGACTCTTGAAAGCAGAAAACTTTGATCAGCCACTGGATAATCCATTTCCTGTTGACCAGGAGTTGTTTCAGGTGTCAGTTTTTTGAGATCATTCCTACTGATATCTACTGTCACACCAAAGTCAACACGGGCCTTTTCGATAGCATTCGCCAAATCACCAAATTCATAATTCTTATCAGCACCTGCATCACAAACAATAATTAAACGTGCTTTGCGTCGAAACAGTTCATACAAGGCCAGATTTTCGAAATGCCCTCCATCGGATAGTTGCACAAATTCAGCAGTTTCATTCATTTTATTACGACGCAGCATTTCCCAGAAACCAGGGATCAGGTAGCTGGGTATTTTACCTTGTTCACTCTGACTTCCAGGATCAGGATTGCTGGTCCAGTAACCCAGTCGTAAATTAAAAATGGACATCAACACCGAGACAATCACATTAGTGGTCAGACCACGGCCAGCAACGCCTGCATCGGGATTGGCTGCCGCACCAGAAACTGCTACTGCTGTGGGTAAAGTAATATGACCATCACAAAACTCTTCGGTTTTCCTCCAGCCAGTCGCATTACTGCCAGAGTATTGAGAGCTAAGAATGAAATTATCACCTCCCCTTCCTCGGAATTTCGCTATTTCGGATTCAACCAGAATAATATTAGTGTTTATCAAATGATATGGAACAGGGTTTTCTTTATTCAGTTTAATTTCATGCATCGGCACGCTGTTTGCCACTTCCGCCTCGAACGCCTTCTTTCCATGGATTACTTTTTCAACGTCCGGCATAAAAGTTTCCATTAACCGATCACGATAATAGCGATGAATTGAAATATTGTTAATAGGCAACACATAAGCCAGCAAGATTACAAATAATGCCGCTAATCCCGTTGAATAAAGATAAGTGTAATCTTCGGTCGCTATCATCTGAGCAACACCATAATCAGCTAAAACAAGCATACCGAAGATCATTAAAGCAGCTGCCAGAATCAACTGTAAAGAATAAGGGATCAGCGATAAATATTTTCTCCATGAGGACTGTTTGCCTATTGCTCCAAACAGTGCTCCTATCAGGGCCGAACCACTGCCAACCTGTAAAGCAGAAGCAGAATCATACTCACTTAAACTCACCTGAACCCAGTGAATCGAGGCAAACAGATAACATAACAACGCTATAATTAAGGGCCAGGGAAGTATTGTTTCAAACAGCCGTCGTAATTGATAACCGCGTTTACTGTTAGAGGTGTGTTTTAAGCGGGCAAGGACTATCATGTATAAGAAATGTAATCCGAGGTAACCCAGTAGAATGGATACGCCGGCAATACCCCAGAAAAATTCAGCTTCGGGTTTCTTTGGTATAAATATTCCACTTGCGTAAAACAACGCAAAGATAAAACTGGCAATGGCCATCAATGTTACAAACCCCATTACAATACTGCGTAATACAATCGATACTAAGGATAAGACTGATATACCATGACCAGGTGTCAGATATTTACCATTCTGACGTAAATGACGCAATAATGAAGCCTGATTACGATTCGCCTGCGGATCAATAGCATTAAAGTTGCGGCCTTCGGTTCCATAAGGAAAATCACCAGGGCCAACACCGAAACTTTTACTTTGAGAATCCTTTTCTTTCCACAAATCACTCCACAACCAGGATAGGGCTCCGCCAATATATCCTCCACCTGATACTGTAGACAGGTAATCGAACTTTTTCAGTTTATCTTTCGCTGCCAAACCCTGCACAACACCTAGACAAAAACTGGCTGAACGAATTCCTCCACCAGAAAGTGCCACAGCCTTAATATTTGTTCGGTCAAAATCTGGCCTGTTTTGCTGTAGATAATCCCACTCTTTCTCAATTAAATCTTCAGCACCCGCATAATCAGCCCCTGACTTATAACCGATATAATTTTCACTCATTATTATCTCTCCTGAATTCCTTTTTACTATAAATGGTAGGTCAACTTAAATTCAATAACCTCTAAATAAGTTCAGCTCACAGTTATTAATATCTTGTTTTTAAATAATAAATAGATTTGACGATCATTGCATGAACTATAAATAAAATACTTTGATAATATAATTAAGAATTCTGTATACATTCACTTGAATGTATACAATTTATCTAGAGATAACTACAGAAATGGAGACAGGATTTTCCTTTATTGACAAAATTAAGGAAATAGTCATGCAGGTACAAAGAAGGATTCCTAGCAAGATTTTGAGTCCATACAACTTCTAACCTAGTCTTAAATTAAGAATAACGCACAGTGTAAAGAAATGTCAAAAAAATTTAACTTGTAGGAATAGTATTACTTTTCTTCAGGATCTACTTCAGGGCACCCATTAATTGAAGTAACAAACCAATCCATTTGATGGGTATCTTGTTACTACCCTCAGTGTTAATTATATTGTCAGGGGATATCATGATGTACGAGGTAATAATTAACAAATTGTTTTAACTTCCCAATTCTTTGTGCATCCTGATATTCCATTGTTTCAAAACGACCATGGTAGTCGGTACGCAGTTTTTTTGAGTGTGCATTTCTCCATACGTTTTGAAAAAATACTGCCCTTTTTCACATATGAGGTAGTTGCCATGATATAGCGACCACCAACTCTTTTGACCCAATTTCTCCAGGAGATTACCCAAGAAATCCCCTCCATACTTTTAAGTGAATTTAATCGCAACTCTTGATAGTCATTCCACCTGCTGATACGTATGAGCAACCATTGGGATCAATAAGCGCACTACCAGTCCCTGTGTCATTACTGATATAGGGTCGACTGGAACCACTATTTTGCTGAGCAGGTTTTTGCAACTGAGATCCAGCCATACCGCGCGGATCATTTTCGCCGTAGATGGAACCCAGGACTTCATCATTGCCCTCATAACCCCAACCACCCGTATTGGCATCTAGCCAGAAAAATCCGTTGGGAACCTCATAACCCAGAGCCTGATCTAATTCCAGTATTTGCGCATCACTCAGATGATTTCCATTAATGTGGATGTGGCGGAAATCCTGGTAACCCAGTTCTGCCTGAGCACTCCATGAAAACAGCCCTAACAGAACAATAAATGATAATTTTATAATTAATTTTTTCATTGGTTTTACTCTCTATTTGATTGCTTAATAATTCTTGTGCATAACGATAATTTCAGTGTGCACTGTGACCTGGGAAAGATTTTGTAAAAAAAGCACTCCCATGAAACTCATTCGGTGTATTTTTAACAATCGTTACATCCCTGAACCATTGTAAAATTTTGTTAAGCCTCACTGTTTAATGTGTTTAGAGTATTGCTTGTTTTAATTTCTGATGCTTTGAAAATTATAAATGCAAATATAATAATTACAACTTCAAATAAAAATGTCCAATGAAAAATAAAGTTTAATACCCACCAATTATATTGTGGCAATACTGAAAAAAAAGAGAAATATTGAGTATTTATTGGGTAACTCCACATAATACCACCGGCAACAGTATCTAAAATAATATGCAACATGACATCAATAAAAATAAATGTTGTTATAAATAACATGTGTTTATTCTTTTTTAGAATAAACACACTGGCAAAAAAAGTATAAAGGAAAACCCAATATATAGGGATATGCGTCCAATATGAGTGATGTTGATGTTGGTGGCCATCTATCAGATAAAAATATAATAAGTCTAAATCAGGTAAAATACTCCCTATTAATCCAAAAGTAAGAAAAAGTCTCCAAGATATCTTTTTTCTTTTAGATTTACTTTCAAAATATTTTGAAAGCAAATATCCTGCTGGTAAATGTGCTACAAACATAATGGTTTACTCCATATAAAACCATTATTAAATCAGCTCATTCTGTCAATTTAGTAAGTGAATTATGACAAATTATGAACACTCTATTATTCTTTTCCATCAACACGCACTGGTTGGAATATTGTTATTATTCTACTTAAACATATTTTTAGGATTCTTATATCAATGACTTACTGTTACCACAAGATTTTGTGATATATAGCATTTCATTATATTTTTCTTCAGGAAATGTAAAAGTTGTCTTGTTTTTATTTCTTTTTATTGCAAATTTTTTTAGCGCTTAGCTTCGAAATAGCCCTCTAACAGCGCTTTCCATTCTGCAATAAAAGCCTCGTAGTTTATCAATGAAAAGCCAGCAATAAAATCGTTACCTGTGTCTGATAAACCGATGTATTCATAGGTTACTTGTACCTTCGTAATTGACTCATTCAGTTCGAAGCATTGAACTTCTATAACTCCAAGTTTTTCGCCTGGCTCAACTTTGTAAAACTGAACAAAGTATTCTTCTGAACTGTACCGTTTAACCACCCATATTGCATCAGACGATGCGTGATCATGGCATTTGGTAACGAAAACATAATCTTCAT
Source organism: Gammaproteobacteria bacterium (assembly GCA_016744395.1). Classification (GTDB taxonomy): domain Bacteria; phylum Pseudomonadota; class Gammaproteobacteria; order GRL18; family GRL18; genus GRL18. The sequence continues at coordinate 18,871 of JADGEK010000042.1, forward strand.
GAAGATCAGTAGTACCCATAATATTTTCATAATTCCAGCCAGGAACCCACAGTTTTTCACCCTCAGCACTGAATAGTGGGAAAAGTTCTTTGATTCGTTCCTGAATCTCAAATGAAGCTGTGTGTTTTATTGTACTCATTGTAAATGATGCTTGTTCTGTCACTAACGTCCAATTAATTTTTCAAAGTAGCTTCCAGAGACATAATTGAAAAAGGAAACCCTCTCGTAAAACTTCAAAATCTGATTAGTCGCTAAGTCACCATGATATAATTCAATTGCTTGTTAGCAGACTCTCAAGTAGAAAATCGCCTTTTTTTCCAATCATGCGATCTCCATTTTTATTTGTGATTGAATAATCAAAAAGAATAACTTTATTCTCTTCTCTATAATAAAATGCTTTTGCTGCATCTCCAAACATGGTTATATTTTTTGATTTATCAAATTGTTTAAATTTAACTGGATTACCATAAGCTTCAGATTTTATGGTAATACCATTTTTCTTATACTCTATTACTTTGTCAGCTTTTAATTCAAATTCATCTGTTGTTATAACAACATTTTTTTTATAAGTATTAATTCCTTTTTTGAAGTCAATTACTGATTCTCTTGAATTAAAAATAAAACTAAAATAGCACACAGTAAAAACCAGAAATCTTTACATTAAGATATTACCGCTTTGGAGAATTTAACTCAAAAGATAAATTATTATTAATGGCTGGTTTAATAGTAATTCCTGATAAATGCTATTAGTAAAACAATCTGCTTTTATATGCTACAGTATTCTCAAGTAATACCTGCATTATTTTAAGAGCAGAGTATGTCTACATTAATAAAAATTGATACTGATACCCAGCAGCATATTCAGATCATTGCTGATAAAAAGCATCATTCCCCATACGGGATTATGCTTGAGGCTATTTGAGGTTACATTAAACGAGATGAATTGAAGGAGCAATTTGCACAGGAAGCACTTGCTTCCTGGTAACAGTTACTGAACAGGCAGGAGCACTGTCGTCAATTTTAAACACTTAAAAATACATTGGCATTCAAAAGGAAATTGAATATTGATGATAAGTCACGTCAGATGCGTAGACTGTTTCTGCTTCTGGCTTCGAGCCGATTCATTTCTCAGGTAATTTTTTCTTTGCCTTAAGTGCGGGAAATATTCCATTAAGAACACCACCTGCCAGGCCAATGCTGTAAATACCCAGAGCGCCATAAACGCCAAGGTGAAAGAAATAGGCGCCACCAATATTAATCATATTTGGAATGATGTCCCAGAGCAGGCTTTTCTTATAATTACTTTCCAGGCTTTCAGACAGTTCAAAGAGTTTGGGGAATTGTTGCAGGTTATCATCCATTAATACGATCTGTGCGGTATCGGCGGCAATTGAAGACGCGCTGTTCAATGAAATGGAAACATCTGCTTGTTTCAATGCGATGGTGTCATTGATGCCATCACCAACAAAACAAACCGATTTCCCCTGCTGCTGTAATTGCTTGACGATATCCGCCTTGTCTTGCGGCATGGTTTCAGCAAAATAGTGGTCAATACCTAATTCACTGGCCAGGGCTTGAGTGGGGTTTTCATGGTCTCCCGAAATGATAGCCAGTGACAAACCACGGAGTTTTAACTGTTTGATAATATCCTTTGCTTCTGGACGAATAGTGGGGTGGAGTTCAATGATCCCGGCCAGTTGCTGGTCTACTGCAATATAAACTAATGAATAGCCCTGTTGATTGGCATCATCTTGCAGAATATTATAATCACTTGAAACCGATATATTTTCCAATGCCATAAATCGGCCGCTGCCGACCCGAATGGTCTGGTTGTTGACGGTCACTTTTATTCCATAACCTATTTCATACTGAGTATCATCAATAATGGGCAGTGTTAATAGCTGTTCTTCAACCGCTTTTAAAATGGCTTTGGCAATCGGGTGCTTTTGTTTATATTCAGCTGTGGCAGCATAGATGAGCACCTCTTCTTCAGTGAAAGAGTGATTGGCGTAAATTTTTCCTATATGGGGGATCTCTTGAGTGAGTGTTCCTGTTTTATCAAAAACAATCGTGTCGATGTTCTTCAAGTGCTCCAAAGCACGTCCATCTTTAATCAGTAGCCTATGCTGTGTTGCATTGGACAGGTGACTTAATACGTTAAGGTTGCCTGTGATATTAAGATGATCAATCAACGCTGAATCCAGTACCACTAAAGCACTGGTATAACCAGCAACAGGTAGTGCAAGTGCACCTAAAAAGAGCGAAGGGAACGCCAGCTGGTCTGATAGTTTTTCAACGCGTAGCTCCACAGAAGCAGTATAATCGGTGGTATCGTTTAAGAGTAACTGAATTTGAGAAGCAACAGTTTCATCACCTGCTTTTTCAACTTTTACCCAGATTTTTCCAGTGAGCATCAGGGTGAATGCAAAAACAGATTCGCCTGTTTCTTTTTCTGAGGGCTGAGCCTCCCCTGTCATGGCTCGTTGATCAATACTGGCAAAGCCCTTGATGATTGTGCCATCAACAGGAATGGTTTCACCTCCCTGAATCACTGCAATATCACCCACCTGTAAATCTTCAAAATTTATTTCTATTTCAATACCATCCTTTACTATCCAAACGGTACTCATACACTCCTGAAAGATATGCGTTAACTGATTATGTGAGCTGTTTTTAGCCTTGGCCATCACCTTGAGGCCCATATAATAGAGCCAATAACCAAAGGCTGCGACAGGAAGATAGCCTGAGCCTATTAGCAAGGGCAGGGTCACCAGGTTAACCATATCAACTTTGAGTTTACGCTGATGAACAATACCATGATAAGAACGCTGCACCATAGGAATGGTCAGATAAGCGAGAGTGGCGATACTAATCAGTGAAAAGGGTGGCAGCCAGATGCCAACAAGAGTCGTGCCCATGGCAATACTGGAGAGTGTTAAATGCCCGTCAATCCATTCTTCAACACTCGCTATATCCGTATCCTGAAGTGCTTCCTTATCAGGAATCAGCTCCTTCTTGCTCACCTTCTTATCAGATAAAGAGTTATCAAGTGTAGGAAGTGAGATGATATATTTTTTGTAATTGACTTTTTTTGGATATTTTTTATGCACAAGTGCAGAGGCAAGAAAGCTGCTCCCCATACCACTTATCAACAATATTCCATTGACTAGCATTCCTCAATCCTTATTGAAGTAGGCAAGCCCATTGTTTTTAGTAAGTCTAGAAAAGGATCAGCATCAAGCTCTTCCACATTGACCATTTTTTTGACATCCCATGTCCCTTTGGCAATTAATATGGCTGCTGCAACAGGTGGCACGCCTGCTGTGTAGGAGATAGCTTGTGATTCAACTTCCTTATAGCATTCCTGATGGTCGCAAATATTGTAGATAAAAATCGTTTTTTCTTTCCCGTCTTTTTCACCTTTAATCAGATTGCCAATACAGGTTTTTCCTGTATATCCTGCAGCTAAAGAGGAAGGATCAGGCAGGCAGGCTTTGACTACTTTTAAAGGTATCACCTGTTGCCCTTCCGCTGTGGTAACGGGTTCGTGACTGAGCAGACCAATATTTTCCAGCACCTGAAAACAGTTTAGATAATGATCACCAAAACCCATCCAGAAACGCACTGTGTCAACATCCATATTGATGGACAGAGAATGTACTTCATCATGCCCCATTAAATACACTTTTTGTTCGCCAGCCGCAGGAAATGGGTAAGACATGGATATTTCATGGTGTTCACATTCTTTCCATTGTCGATCTTCCCAGTAACCCACGTCTTCAAGAATTTCCCGCAGATTGATTTCCGGGTCAAAATTGGTAGAGAAGTATTTGCCGTGATCCCCCGCGTTAACATCCATAATATCGATCACATTGATCTTATCGAATTCATGTTTTAAGGCATAGGCACAATAGGCATTGACGACACCAGGATCAAAACCTGCGCCCAGAATAGCCGTTAATCCTTTTTCGGCAAACTGTGGTTTACGTTTCCAGTCAAATTCAGCATACCAGGGGTATGGTGCATTAATGACATTAATATCTTCCGTGACTGCCGTATCAATATAGGCTGCTCCCGCTTCCAGGCAAGCATCCATAATGACTTCATTGATAAATGCTGTACCAACGTTAATCACGATGTCAGAGCTTGTTTCCTGTATGGCCATGACAACATTATCACGTTTGCTGGCATCAAGCTGTATGCCATAGAGCTGTTTATTTTTGTCTTTCAGATTATCTTTTCTATGCACACTTTCAATAATAGCTTCACACTTCTCAAAGGTTCTTGAGGCAATGCAGATATCACCCAGGATATCATTATTTTGAGCACATTTATGTACAACGACTGAACCAACCCCGCCTGCACCGATAATGAGCACATTTTTCATATCAGTATCCCTCTTTCTCAGAGCATGATTGAGTTATCTCAGTACTGAGTCCCATCTTATCCAGTAACTCAATAAAGGGATCGGGATTAAGCTCTTCCACATTAACCATGTGTTTGACATCCCAGCTGTCATTGGCAATCAGGATAGCTGTTGCCGCTGCGGGCACACCTGCAGTAAAGGAAATCGCCTGGGATTCCACCTCTTCATAGCAGGCTTCATGATCGCAGGTATTATAGATAAAGATTTCTTTTTCTTTGCCGTTCTTTTTGCCCTTAACCAGATTACCAATACAAGTTTTACCCGTGTAGTTTTCAGCAAGAGATGCTGGGTCAGGCAGACAGGCTTTAACCACTTTTAGTGGTACGACTTCCTGACCTTCTGCGGTTGTCACGGGTTGTTCAGAGAGTAAACCAATATTATTTAATACATTAAAGCAGTTAATATAATGATCGCCAAACCCCATCCAGAAACGAATGGTATCCGCCTTAATATTTTTGGATAGAGAATGCAGTTCATCGTGTCCGGTTAAATAAATGGTTTGCTCGCCAACGACAGGGAATGTGTAGTTTTGTTTTTCTGAATGCACGGCTTTACTCACCCATTCACCCCCTATCCATGTCCAGACCTGTCCAGTAAATTCCCTGAAATTGATTTCAGGATCAAAATTAGTTGCGAAGTATTTTCCATGATCACCAGCATTAACATCCATAATGTCGATGCTGTCGATTGTGTCAAAACAATGTTTCGCTGCATAAGCACAATAGGCATTGACAACACCAGGATCAAATCCAGCACCAAGAATAGCCGTTAGTCCTTTTTCCTTGCAGGCATCCAGATATTTCCATTCATAGTTGGCATACCAGGGTGGATTTTCACAGATCTTGTCGGGATCTTCATGAATGGCCGTGTCTATATAGGCCGCTCCAGTTTTCAGGCAAGCCTGCAACACTGACATATTAATAAACGGACTGCCAACATTGATAACAATCTCTGAATGGGTGTCTTCAATCAATTGTGCGGTGGCCTCAATATCCATTGCATCAATCTGCCGGGAATACAGTGCTTTACCACTGTCTTTCAAGTTGTCTTTACGCTCTACACTGTCAATGATTGCATCACATTTGCTCAGAGTTCGGGATGCAATACAAATATTACCAAGAACATCATTGTGTTGGGCGCATTTATGTGCGACTACATTAGCAACGCCACCCGCACCAAGAATAAGTATATTGTTTTTCATTTAAGAAATTCCATATGTAAATTGCAAACAGGGAATATTCATCCCAGATTTTGCTTAAAATCACTATAGTTAAACGTCTTTACTGTGTCATATTGACCATCCAGACGCTTGATAACAATAGACGGCATTTTCAAACCATTAAACCAGTTCATTTTAACCATCGTATAACCTGCTGCATCAGAAAAATGAATCTGGTCGCCTGTTTGTAATGGGGTATTAAAATCATATTCACCAAATATATCCCCGGCAAGGCAGGTCTTGCCAGCGATCATATAATGATAATTGTCATGCTGATTGCTGCTCTGTTCATTACATCGTTTACTCCGTTGCACTTTTTCAATTTCAGCGGGCTCTTGATAAATCAGCAAATCCAGCATGTGTGCTTCTGTTGAACTATCGACAATCGCAATGTCCATTTCATTGTGAACAATATCCAGTACCGTCGTCACGAGACTGGCAGAGTCCGTTATTGCTGTTTCTCCAGGTTCGAGGTAAATCTGTACTCCAAACTGCTCACCGAATGACTTTAATTTAGCGGCAAATTTCTCCAGAGGATAATCATCCAGTGTAAAATAGAGCCCACCGCCCAGGCTCACCCAGTCCAGTTGATGTAATAAATCATGATAGGTTTTACCGATATGATCCAGTTGCTGCGAAAAATCATCAAAATCCTTATTTTCGCAGTTGTAATGGAACATGACGCCATTGATTAAATGCGCTATTTCCATTACTGATGAGTCATCGGTGACTCCCAATCGTGAATACTGGCGGGCAGGGTCTGCCAGATCATAGTCCGAACAACTGATATGCGGATTTATTCGTAAACCGACATCCACTGTATCCAGTTCAGCATAAAAAGTTTTTAACTGCTTAACCGAGTTAAAAATCACTTTATTGGCATATTGCTTTAAGTCGTGGATTTCATCTTGTGAAAAAGCCACACTATAAGCGTGTACTTCTTTGCCAAACTCCTCATAACCCAGTTTAGCTTCATACAATGAGCTGCTCGTAGTGCCATCCATATAGGCTTGCATGAATTTAAAAACAGGCCAGGTGGAAAAACATTTTAATGCCAGTACTGACTTGATATTTGCGTGTTGACCTAACCACTGGATTTTCTCCAGATTTTTTAATAATTTTTGTTCATCAATAACATAACATGGCGTGTTAAAATGCATGTTGTGTGCTTGTAGTGAGCTTCGCTGATCTGTCGTGATCTTGAAATGGCGACTGAAGTGGCAAATCAATACCCCGATCCAGGAAAGCGGCACGAATTTGTTGTGGGGAAAAATGCTTTTCTACCACCTGAATCGCCATATCCTTATCAATGCTTTTGCAGGAAAAAATATCCAGGTAGGCGTCACGATTGTTGTCACTAAAATGCCCCATGATAGCGGATGTTTCTATTAGCTGTACCAGCGAATAACCTGCAGCTTCGTAACTGTGTTCGGCAAAATGTACAATAACGGGCTCACCATAGGCTACCATTTTGATCGCTTTGACCAGCTCTTTGACAAAGCGACTGATGTCTTCCTTGCGGCAAATATTTTCATTGCAGCCACCAAGATCCAATACAAGATGCTGCCCCCATGGTTTGCGGTTTTCTGACATAATGTTCTCCTCAGCATATTTATATCTGCATGTTTTGCGTCAACACCTTATCATATATATGATTATATGTATATATTGTTCCTTTTGATGATTATTATACTGATTGTAATACATTTCTCTTTAAAGTTTTTAATTTTATGGATAAATATTTAATTCACTGCAAGATCAGAAGGTTGTATGGATTCTACGCTGTCATTCATCACTTTTTCTGTCTCACAACAAATTATGAGCAAAGATGGTTTTAGAAGTTTTTCTTAAAAAGTGCAGGTTAATACATTACTTAATATGAATATTATGAAGTAGAAGATAATAATTCAACTGAGAAGCCCTTAACACACCGCCTCTACCTGTCACTCATCAATTTCTAGATTTTATATTTATGGCTGGATCGCTTTAAACTGCTTTTTTCAAGCCAGGAAGCAAGCATAGAGTCAATGAATAGTTGTTGAAAATGAAAAAGAATACATGCCAGCAGCGCTAGACCAGCAGGTTGTTCCAGAGCAGTAAGCACACCCACAGCGACGGGTAAAGTTTTTTGCGAAGCGGTAAAGAGTAGCGCCAACCATTCCCCTCGTTCAGAGGGATGAAGTAAACGAGATAACCAGCACAATAGCATCAACCCACCATGAATACTAATACTGGCCAGAATGATCCATAGCAACAATGGAAGATTGAGTTGCCCAAGTGTTTCAGTTGAAGCAGACATAGAAAGCCAGACGGTACCGATAACACAGATTGATGGAAGGTAGGCCAGAAACCGTTGATCGCCCAGTTGTTGGAATATTGATCGGAATAGCATGCCAATAACAAATGGTAGAAGTATAATCAATAGCAGCTGTTGTAGTAGAGGCCAGGGGGAAAGTGAAATCAGGCCCGACTGATCCAGGATCAGTTTCAATATAAAAGGAATACTGAAGACCCCAATTATGTTAAGTAATATGGTTAGTATCAAAGCCTTTGGGCCACTTCCTCCAGCAATTTTAGTCATGACAATGCCTGATGAAAGGGTTGCTGGTACTGTTGATATGACTATCAATCCCAAAGCTAATTCTGATGGCATATGGAACAGAGAGACCACAGCAAGGCCAAGAAATGGACTGATTAGTAAATTGATCAGTATTGCCAGAATGACTGTTTTTATCAAACTGACATCCCCTGTTATCTGGTGCAGTCGAGTCTGATAACCATTGACAAGAAAGATTATCACCACCATCCAGGGAATTAGCCCTTGCTGTTCTAAACGCTGACCGCTGTCAGGAAAAAACCAGGCGAACAGGAAAGCAAAAATTAAACCGATGGGCAAGAAGTAGCTATGCATGACTCATGTATCTATCCTATATCTTCAACTTGAAATTGTATCATGACAATCCCCTCAAATATGAGAAAATTCTCTACGCTTTTATTTACCAACGGGTTAAATTTCTTTGTCCTGTATTTAGAGATATTGTAGAATTAATGCTTCAGGCAATGAGAGAATTGAAATAACATCATGACTTATAGCACTTGTGTACAAAGGAATTACAGAGTAGGTGTGACTTTTCAGATTTCCTGGTTTTAGGACTATAAACATTTGAGGCTAAATTGCTCTGCTACAGTTACCCGATAACACAGCAGGAATAGCGAAGTATCAGCCCGTCAGGCATTCCTTGTCAAACGTATATTCACCTTCCAGCCAGGCTATTATTTCTTGGGCATAGGGGCTGTCGTATTGACTGTATTGCTGGATGAGTTGTTTACTCTGCGTTGTGTCTATGTTGTCCAGGCCTTCATTCTGAAAAAGATCTACATCTTTTGATATTTGTCGTGCAAGGTTTTCTCCACACAGCATTGATAACCCCTCTTGCAATGCTTTTTCAGGATCATAGTACTGACCCTGAGAGTAACTCAAGGGAAGAGAATACAGGGGAATACGAGAAAGCCAGGGTTGATTCATGGGATTGACGGCATGACCTGCGGTCAGTTGAGCCAAAGAGTCCGGGCGGTTTTCAAAAGCCTTGGTAAATAGAAATCTGGAAATATCAGCGCCATCATTGACAGGATAGTTATCCCATAAAAAGGGTTTGCGGCCTAACGCCTGTATTGCTTTTTCCATGTGCGCTTCTGGATAGGCCGTCGAGCAAATTTTAGGACCTGTCCAGAAAATATCAACCTGCTTGGGTAACTCTCTACCCAGATCTTGAAAATAATTGTCTGGCATCGTACCAAACAGTTTTTCCAGTTTAGGATCAAAAGAATAATAGGTAGGACACATAATAACTTTCTTAGCTGAAGTTTGGGCCAATACATCTTTCACTATAGCCGCTTGTGTCTGAGCCAGGTCGGGCTGATTTCCTTGCATATCATCAAATAGCACGCACAAGATATCAATTCCCATACGATTTAAGCTTTCTACTTTATCCTGTAGCTGCTTTCGTGCAACATTATCATAGTTTTTATAAACTTCAAAAGGGCTTAATCCCATACCAAAATCGAGTCCCAGGCTCTGATAGTGTTTCACCAGAGTCTGAAGTTGTTCCGCTGTTTCAGTAGACCAGCCTTGCCGCCAGGAACGACGTAAACAGGCATCGCTTTTGGGGGCATAGATATAAAAATGATAGCCGCTGGCCTGCAAAAATCCAGCATAATCATGACGTTCCTGCATTGACCAAGTGCGACCAAAAAAACCTTCAATGAGACCTAAATAAGGTGCTGTATTTTGCATTTTTATACCTATTGACAGTGCTTATGGGGATGATTTATCTAAAGAGTATAACGTGGTCTCAGAGAGAAAGAGTAAAGGTAATACCAGTCACTGGATAGCTTATAAAGTACATATTGATCAGCATATATTGCATTCCCATGGCAAAACTCAGCAAGTAAAGAGTGACCAACCTGTATGACATTATTGACTCTGCTGCTGATATCCCAGAAATTCATCAGCAGAGAATAAACGGTGTCGAATAATCAACAAGTAAGGCAATCAAGGTGATGCTATTTCGGAAATTGACCCACAGGTTCCACAGTCGCTACGGGATACAGCAACGCCTGTTTTTGAAGTAGCCACATTAGCAGAACCTTTTGCAGAAGTAGCGGCTTTTGTAGAGGTCGATTTTGCTGCAGTGCTGAATTTTGCCATACAAGCCTTTGCAGCAGCGCCCGCTTTTGTAGCACAAGCAGCTGCCCCTTTTGATAGTACATATTGGCTAACAGGATCCATTATCAAGTCCTCGAAAAATGTTAAAAACATAAGAGGTCATTTAGATCCCTCTATGCTCTAATTATTATCCAGGAAACTGAGTGTAGATGTTTATCTGGACAGCAATATAACTTTATATACCTTAGGGGCTGTTGAACTTTCTTCTGACACTAAAGCCTCGAAACCCTATGTTCTGAATTTATCTGAAAACCTATTCTACCTTAATAGATTGCTTTTGAAGCATCGCATTCCATTTTCTTATTCATCCATCGATACTGAAAAACAATACCAAGTAAACATATAACGCTTTTAATAATAGGTAATTCAATGACACTTTTCAACCGATCAATTGATAATTGTGCCATTTTTGATGTTTTTACTTCTACTGGTTGGTGGCATAGAATTCATAAAAAGGAATCCTGAAATCCGAAAGTCCCTGTTTTAGTTGAACTTATCCGATGTTTGAGCAAAACTGTTCCTAGCTGTAAATCTTTAATAACAAACATATGGATGGAAAGATTAAAGAAATCTATAAAAGTTTAGACATGAACTATTAATATTGATCAACAAAGTACAATATATACGTAATGGGATACATTATGTCTGCCAGAGATTTTACCTGCTTGTCGAAAATACTTTTCAATCCTGTTATTTCACCTCACAATTTATCAATCCGTTTAAGCACTCCAGTCACTTTCTTGGTATCCTGGTTGCAGAGGATAAACCTGCTCAGGACATCCTTTAGCAACGTCAGTTGTTCCAGTCTGATTATGGTGAAATTCGCTGAAGAATTAGGCATAGGCCATTATTATGCTGAGACATTGCCCGATCAAAAAGCAGAATTAATTAAGGTGCTTCAACCGCTGCGACCGATACGACGCAGATTATAATAATGAATGGTGATTTGCACAAATTTAAAACCCTGTTTGAAATTTCGCAACCCTTTGAAGCCAATATGCACACCAATTGCCAACATTAACCACTCCCAGACGACAAAATCATGGGATAGTGGCAAGGCATAGTCTTTTTTGAGTGGTTTGCCTGCTTGTGGGGACAGAAAAGCGATTCAGCTCTATTAATATATATGTATTAATATATGTATAGGTCTGATAAACTCCAAGGTAAGCATATTGACATATGCCCTACATCAGTAAAGCCTTCTAAAATTATGCATAGTATTTTCCACCTGGTGCATATTTTGTATGAAATTTATTTTTACAATTAAAAGAGGAAAATAACATGGCTACTACCGAATACCAGGCCGCCATGGCAAGACTTGCAGCGGACACTAAAACGGCCTGCGCAACTTCTGCTGATATAGTTAAAGCAGCTAAAGCTAAAGCAGCAGCTAAAGCCGCTCATGCAGCTAAAGCGGCTCAAGCTGCTGAACTGGCTAAAGCCGCTCAAGCTAAAGCTGAAGCAGCTAAAGCAGTTAAAGTCGCTGAAGTGGCTAAAACATCTAAAGCGGCTAAAATGGCTGCCAACCCTGTTACAAAAGGTTTTTCCTATCACGCCAAAGCTGCTTTTCTCACCCATCCTGTTTATTTTTCACTCGCTGGAGGTGTTATCATAGGCATTGTCGCCTATCGCCTTGTGAACAAATACTGGCTGAGCAAAGATGTTACTGCTGAACAAATTTCATAAGAAGAAGAGCAAGGCCAACTTCTTTAATTTGGCCTTATATTCAGCTTGACTGCTTTGTGGTTATGAAAAGCAGCTATAAAAAAATAACTTCGATTCAGTGCTCACCGAATCCGCCTCCAAGTCGTTAATTGTGCAATTGTATGCTGAAATTTACGCTTGGTTTCGCGGATCACAAATGGCACATCAAGCGGTTTATTGATCATAGTAAAATGAGCATCCAATACTTTTGTAATACCCTCTAATACCGTCATATTTTTTTCATCGATACGATACCCACCTATCCAATTTTCACGAGGGGTATATTCTGCTAACAGTGTATAAGGTGAACTCATCACTAATATGCCACCCATAGACAGGTATTGATGAACCGAACTTAAAAATTGTTCTGGATTTTGCAAACGATCCAATAAGTTGCCAGCAAAAATCAGATCATAATCCTGATGATGCGCCCCCAGATTGCAGGCATCTTCCTGATAAAATGACACCTTGCCTTTTATCTGCTGCAACTGACGATCGCTTAATTGAGCTGTGTGTAAAGTGCTTAACTCACCTTCATCCGTGACACTATAAGGCAGACTGCCCTTTTCTTTTAGTTGATTTGCACATTCAATAAAGCGGGCAGACAGGTCAACACCGACAACCTCATCGAATTCACGTGCCAGTTCAAAGGAGGTTCTCCCTACCGCACAGCCTAAATCCAGCGCTTTTCTTTTACTGCCTTTTGCCATTAGCTGAAGACAGAGTTCGGCGCACTTTTCAGGGTAGTTTTTTACATCAAAATAACTATTTCCATAGTGGAAATCCAGATATTGTGCGACCAGTTCATCAGTTTCATAGGGGTTTATATTCATAAATAAATCCTGCATGTCTCATTTTAAATAAGTAAAGATTGATCTTTTATCAAAGTGCGCAAGTACGAAAGCCCACAAATGCATCCGTTCTGTCAGGTAAATAAGCCTGACGGTAAGTACCGCGAATAAGGATGGAGGATGTTGCACAAGAGCCGCCCTTAGTGGTTTTATGATAGCCAAACTGTAAAGTGGACATAAACGGATACATATCAATGGTAAATCCAGCATAGGGAAGGTACTGGCTGGATGTCCATTCCCACGCAGTACCCTGCATTTGACGACAACCGAAGTCACTTTCCCCTTCTGGATAAGCCGTTACAGGCACATGTGCCATATGAATGCCATTCATATCAACTTTGTCGGGGTCCATAGTGTCTCCCCACGGATATTTCTTAAACGGCAGCCCTTTCTGGTTATTTAATGCCGCCGCTTCCCATTCATATTCTGTGGGCAATCTACGCCCTGCCCAATTACAGAAAGCTTCAGCTTCCCAATAGGAAATATGCATGACGGGGTAATCAGGGACCAGCGGCAACCATTGGTCAAAATGACGCTCCAGCCAATGACCATTCTCCTGTTTCCAATACAGGGGATGCTTTGGAAGGGTCATGTTTATCTCAGGTGGGGTACTGGTATTTAGCTCTGTTCTCAGCCATTTTTTACCGCCCCAGCTCCAGAGTTGTTCATTGTCATAGCCACCATCCTCAACAAAGCTTAGAAATGCCTGATTGGAAACCAGTGTTTTTGAAATACTGAAGGCATCAATATCGATTTCAAAACGGGGCTTTTCAGTGTCAAAGGCAAAATCATCCGTTGCAAAAGACTTCGAGTCCGTAGGCATTCCAATGACATAGCATCCCGCTGGAATATCGGCATCATCAGATAACATCGCCTTATCAGCAGAAATGGAGGATTGTGTTGTATCTGCACCCTCTTTGGAATAAGCCATTTTGGAATAGGCCACCGTCTGTCGCGCCCAGATAAGGGATTCAATGTGCATATTCTGATGATAAATAGCATAATTATAAAGGTACAGATCACCCTGACTGAATTCTATGTTTTCAATTCTCGCGAGGATTCTCTGATGAATTTCTTCAATATAATCAAGAGTCTCTTTTTTTGAAGGCACTACGCCAGGCTTCCAGCGATCTTCATGGTCAATATTGAAAGAGTCCCAGATATTATCCATGGCAGGGTTAAAAGATTGCGCCTGATCCAGAGCTTTAAGAATAAAGACTTCAAAGAAAAATGCAGCATGACCCACCTCCCACAAGGGAGGATTAACCCCAGGATGGTATGGGATTTGCAGTTCATCATCAGAAAGTGTGTTGATTAAAGCAACAATTTTTTGCTGGGTATTGTTTAGTTCATGAATCAGGTCATCTTTATTATTCATTTAGAAGTTCTCTTGTACTGATAACCTGTTACGACTCATCTTGTACTTTCATACGGTAGCCATTGGGCAAGCAGGTGACCGCCTGTTTGACCCTGACAATATCGTCCTGATATGGCTGGTGGTTCAGACACCCCAAAGATAATGCCTGTAGTGTTTTATAGGCCCAGATAGGCAGTTCAGGGTGTAAACGATAGAAAATCCATAGCCCTTCACGCCTGTCCAGCAATATATTTTTCTTGCGCAATATACTGAGGTGACGTGACATCTTGGGCTGTAGTACATCAATGGCATCCGTCAGTTGGCAAACACATAACTCTTCTTGTTGAATAAGTAATACCATTATTCTCAACCGGGTTGGATCAGAAATAGCATGTGTGAAATCATCAGGAACTAGCATAGATAAATCCTTGTGCACCGTATAACATTGATGATATTAGAAAGACTGTTAGCAGCATTCGTCATCAGCTGGACAACAGCTTAATTTAAACCAGGACAGGATAGTCTTCTTGTCTGGAATACCTCCAGCATGGGCAATTTTTCCGTCAACAATAACCCCAGGTGTAGACATGATGCCATAAGACATAATCTCTGCCATATCCTCTACTTTCTCAAGGTTTATTTCTATGCCGTTTTCACTGGTGACATCTGCTATCAACTTATGGGTTGTTTGACAATTTTTACAACCCGGACCTAATACTTTTACTTCAATCATAATGACCTCACAAAATGCTATTTAAAAACCAGCCAACGAGAATAATGGACAGGGTTACAATGCTTGTAAACAGGGCTAAAGCCTGCCATTTGATAACCTTTCTCAAAATAACCAGTTCTGGAACTGAAATGGCTGCAATACTCATCATAAATGCCAGTGTTGTGCCTATGGCGACACCTTTTAGTAACATGGCTTCTGCCAGCGGAATAACGCCAACAGCATTTGAGTAAAGCGGTACGCCCATAATAACCGCCATGGGAACGGCCAGAAAATTATTGGCATCCCCAAGATTTGATGCCCATTCCTGCGGAAAATATCCATGAAACAAGGCACCTGCGCCAACACCAAGAATCACCCACTTCCAAATACGACCAACAATGGTTTTTACTTCTGTCAGGGCATATCGATGCCTTGCTTGTAATGAATTATCTTGCTCCAGAGTCTGAGCTTCTCCCATGCGGATCTTCCAGACATAATCTTCAACCCAGCGTTCGGGCTTAAACTTCTGGATAATGATACCACCAACAAAAGCGACAACCATGCCTGAAAAAATATAGAGTGCCGTTATTTTCCAGCCAACAATACCGAAAAGCATGACGACAGCGATTTCATTGATCATTGGACTGGCAATCAAAAAAGAAAATGTGACGCCCAGCGGGATGCCCGCTTCAACAAAGCCTATAAAAAGTGGGACTGACGAGCAGGAACAGAAAGGCGTTACAGCACCCAGCAAAATCGCCAGACTACGCGCGACCCATTCTTTCCTTCCCTGTACATAGTTTCTGACCTTTTCAGCTGAAACAAATGAACGAAAGAGTCCCATTAAATAAATCACCAATATCAGCATAAAAAAAATCTTGGTGATATCCATGACAAAGAAATGAAGGCTTTGTGCAACAGATGTATCTGCCTGCAAACCTGCAACTTCAAAAACGATAAAGTCCGCAAGTCTATTAAACATAAGATCCACTTATGTCATCATTCTGAAAATATTTAATCACTCTGAAACAGTTCAATTGGACAAGGTATAGTGGATAACAGTGGTGGTATAAGACTATTTTGATTGGACTTCCTTAAAGTTCATGCTCAAAGCATATATGCTGACACGAATATGATACCTCAATAATAATAAAAGTCAATAGAGAGCCTTGTCCAATGCGAAATGAGCCTGAACAAAAGAGGTGATTCTAACGGGAAATGAGCCTGAAATAGGTCGATTTGGTTAAAAATCGTTCATGATC
>JADGEK010000043.1:0-21522 GCA_016744395.1 Gammaproteobacteria bacterium
TTGAAAAACCATATTATATAACTGGCTGACTCGTTCTAATGCATCAATTTTTGCTTTTAAAATAGTTCGGTTATAGGGTTTAGTTAAAAAATCATCCCCGCCAACTTCAACACATTGGCTGAGCGCTTTCTCATCTGTCATCGCCGTTAAAAAAATAATCGGAATGAATTTATCAACAGTCATTGCCTTAATTTTTTGAGTGGATTCATAGCCATCCATAACGGGCATCATGACATCCATTAAAATAAGTTCAGGTTCTTCCGATTTAAATATTTCAATCGCTTCAAGTCCATTTTCTGCAGCAACAACCGTGTACCCATCTTTTTTTAAATAGGCGGACAACACTAAGCGGTTGGTTGTATCATCATCAACAATTAAAATTTTCATTTAAACGCGTATTCAGGTAAATTTAGTAAAGCAGAAAAAATCAAGAAATATTAAATAATTTATCAAAATTGGACACAATTAAAATATCTTTAACTTCCTTACGACAGCCATTAACAGAAACCTTAGCCTGATCACCACCTGCATGCTCACGTAATAAAAGCATCATTCCCAGTGCCGAACTATCAACATATTCAGTTGCAGACATATCGATAATGAATTCATTACTACTGCCCGCAGGTGCATTTCGATAGGCTTCTCGGAATTCTTTATGGCTAGCAAAATCAAAGCGACCTGCAATACTAATATTAACGATATTTCCACTGACATTACAAGATACTGACATTCTATCCTCCAAAAAAATAATAATTATTCTATAACATTAGACTAAGTTATAAATAAATTCTATAAGCTTATCATCAATTGACTTCTATGAGCTCGAAAACGATTCCATAGGCTTTCTACTCCTATTTCCTACCATTACTTGCTTATGTATTCAGTGTTCACCATTTAGAAGTCGCTATTTTTAGCACGCCTTAATTTTTATTACAAAGTAACAATAATTTTTCAGCAATCTGATCGAGTGATAAAACATGATCAACACCACCGTGTTTCACTGCTTCACCCGGCATTCCCCAAACAACGGAAGATTTTTCATCTTGCGCAATAGTCGATGAGCCGACATCATGCATTTCTTTCATACCACGAGCACCATCGTCTCCCATCCCGGTTAATATAGCACCAACCGCATTTGGCCCCACATTCTGACTCACAGAGCGAAACATGACATCCACTGAGGGTTTGTGACGATTCACCCGGGGACCATCATTTAAACGGCACACATAACGAGCACCACTTTTTTCAACAATCAAATGATGACTGCCTGGTGCAATATAAACATGACCGGGTAAAATCTGCTGTCCATCTTTTGCTTCATAGACTGTCATTGCAGAACAGGCATTCATACGTCTTGAAAAAGAGGCACTGAATGCAGCTGGTATGTGCTGGCTAATGACAATTGCAGGTGCCGTTACAGGCATTTTGAGCAGAATTTCTTTAATGGCTTCAGTACCGCCTGTTGATGAACCAATGGCAATAATTTTTCCTGTTGTTTTGAGAAACTGTTTAGATTGCCCCGATAGTCTGGAACCTTTGGCCAATACCGCATCAGCGGATAATTTCTCACTGGCACTGGGAATTTCACGATTCCCCTTAAAGGTTCTGACTCGTGCAACCGACGCTATTTTTATTTTGTTGATAATGTCATTGGCATAATCCTGGATTCTTTCAGCAACATCCACTTTGGGTTTTGGAATAAAGTCAATTGCACCAATTTCTAATGCTTCCAGAGTGACATCAGCACCAGCTTCAGTCAATGAGGATATCATAATGACTGGCATCGGCCGTAAACGCATGAGGTTTTTTAGAAAAGTAATACCGTCCATTTTTGGCATTTCAATGTCAAGAGTTAAAACATCTGGTGAAAGCTGTTTTATTTTTTCTCTGGCGATTAATGGATCAGCTGCTGTACCTACCACTTCAATTGAAGGATCCCTACTCAAAATTTCCTGTAATAATTGTCTAATTAATGCAGAATCATCAATAATAAGGACTTTTATTTTTTTTGACATTGATTAATAATTCCTGAATAAAGCCATTTTATATATCATTTGTTTTACAAACTTCATTTAAAACAAGTTAAAAAAGTTCAATATCTGTATCCGTGGGTTTTTCATCAATACTATGTTGATACTCTTCTTCACGCTTAATCAATGTATCATTATGCAAAGAGCGCAATTTCTTAATTTTGACTTTACCACTATGAGGGTGAAAAACCACCTTACGAGGATAAATATCTCCTGTATCTTCTGAAAGCAAAGGAATCGCTTCTGCAGCAATATATTCTTCTACAAATTGAATGTTGCGTAGTCCCACATCTGTCATATTTTTTAAAATTTTGCCACCACCAAAAATTTTTACTTCAAGATTTTCTCTGCGCCCGCCACTTTTAAGAATATCATTAATTAACATTTCCATTGCATATGAACCGTAGCGAGAGGCAGTAGTAGAAGGTCCCGCATCAATATGATACTCCACATTTTCTCTGGTATGCGGTAACATAAAATGATTCATTCCACCAACACCAAAGACTTTATCACGAATACAGGCAGACACACAGGACCCCAACACAGTGACAATGACTTCATCTTTCATGGTCACATAGTATTCACCTGGTAAAATTTTTGCAGCAAAAGAATTGTGTAATTTATCCCAATAACGATTAATACCTTCAAAACCAGCAATGGCTTCGGGAGGTATTTTATTTCGATGGCTGAATGCAGATTTTTGTCTCATGAGTCTTTAGTCTTTAGGAATTATTGTAATGCAAAAAAGCTTTTTGCATAAGATATATCTCAAAATAGAATCGAATATTATAGAGATATTATTTGTAAAAAGTGATTTAGCTCACTTTTTTATAGACAGTATTGCGAATTAATTTATAACGTTCTGTGACATTGTAGAGTGTTTCTGAATGCCCGATAAAGAGATAGCTGTCATGTGCATGAATATTGGCAAACTTATCAAACAAAATTCTTTGGGTTGGTTTGTCAAAATAAATAACCACGTTTCGACAAAAAATAATATCAATAGGCCCACTAAAAGGAAAGGGATTTAGTAGATTCAGTTGATTATAAGTAATAATATCACGTAGCTCTTTAGACACTTTTAATTTATCAGAATTTTCACCACGCCCTTTCATAAACCAACGAGACATACGTACATCGGTCACTCCAGTGACGCTGTCTTCTTTGTATATGCCATTAGATGCCGTTTCAAGCACGTTGGTATCTAAATCCGTTGCCAAAATTTTTACATCCCACCCCAGGCTATCAGGTATCACTTCTTTTAACACCATTGCAATGGAATAGGTTTCCATACCTGTTGAACAGCCTGCTGACCAGACACGAATTTTTTTAGTGGTTTTATTACGTGCCATTATTTCAGGCAGTGCTGTTTCAGCTAACATATCAAAATGATGATTTTCTCGAAAAAACGAAGTGAGGTTGGTGGTAATGGCATTGGAGAAATGAGTGAACTCTTCATGATTTTGATCTTCAAGAAGATTACAATAATCATCAAAATTAGTAAGGCCTGTTTTTCGTAAACGCCGTACCAGACGGGAATAGACCATATCTCGTTTGGCATCAGAGAGAACAATACCAGAATGTTCTGTCACAATGTCACGGATATGATTAAAATGCTGCTGTGTAAATTTAAATTCTTTTTTAACTAAACTCATAAATAAGGATCCCGTCCCAAAGGTCGCTTTATGATATTAAGATCATAAAGAATTAAAACTCTTCCCATGCAGAGTCATCTGATGCTATGCTGGGTGCTGCAGCACGCACAGGTGCAGATTTGGGAGTCGCTTTTGGCACTGATGCAGTTGCTCTTGGTGCAGTCGCTCTTGGCGCAGTGTGAACAATCACTTCAGGACGATCCTCTCCTGTTTCAAAAAAGCTCATCATCTCATTCAGAGTCCTGGCTTGATCATCCATTGATTCACTGGCTGCTGCAGCTTCCTCAACCAAAGCCGCATTTTGTTGAGTCACTTCATCTAATTGATTAATGGCTCGATTCACTTGTTCAATACCTGACGATTGTTCACCACTTGCCGCTGCAATTTCAGCAATAATATCGCTCACTTTACGTACAGAGTTTACAATTTCACCTAAAGTTTTTCCTGATTCATCGACAAGACGTGTACCCTCATCCACTTTCTCGACACTGTCCTTAATCAATGCTTTAATTTCTTTTGCTGCCGCCGCACTGCGTTGAGCCAGACTCCTGACCTCTGAAGCAACCACTGCGAAGCCCCTGCCTTGCTCACCTGCTCTTGCAGCTTCTACGGCAGCGTTCAGTGCCAATAAGTTCGTCTGGAAAGCAATCTCATCAATGACACCAATAATGTCCTCAATTTTCTTACTTGATGAATTAATTTCTTCCATGGCAGAGATAGTGGATTCTATCACCTGACCACCTTCTTGCGCCTGATCCCGGGCACCTGCAGCCAGTTGATTTGCCTGGCGTGAATTATCTGCATTTAGTTTTACTGTTGAGGTGAGTTCCTCCATGCTGGATGCCGTTTCTTCCAGTGATGAAGCTTGTTGTTCTGTTCGTTGACTCAGGTCTGTATTACCTTGAGAAATTTCATTGGCTGCTGAAGAGATATGGCTGGAGGAACCACGAATTTCAGTCACCATCTTTAACAGATTTTCCATGGATTTATTCATAGCTTCTTGCAAATTGGCAAATTCACCACCATATTCACCTTCCATACGTTTCACTAAATTACCTTCTTCAAGCGCCTTAATCACTTCTGAAATACCATGAACAGGACGAACGACTTCATCCAGCATACGATTCATACCCGCCCCTAGATCTTTCATGAAACCATCATATTCATCGACGGCTAATCTTCGTTCCAAATCACCTTGAGCAGCCGATTGAATCAGTTCTTCAATTTGAATTTGCGCTTTTTTCACTTCCGTAATATCACGCCACTCAACTGAGTTGCCCATATATTTACCGTCTTTATCCTGAATGCCAATGACGTTCAATTCAAAGAACAAATCCAAAACCTGAATTTCAGCTTGATAAGGTAAGCGTGACATATCTGATAATAGTCCACGTTGATGAGCAGGATTTTTATGGAAGTCATCAATACAAGTACCAATGAGATTATTGACATTAAAGCCCGGCATGATCTTCTGTAATTTTTTTTCTCGATTACCTAATAATTCAGTCACTGCATCATTCATATAAACAATTTTAAGATCTTGATCGGCAATCATTGTCGCCGTTTGAGAACCACCGATTGCCGCGCTGAGTCGAGCCACTTCCGTTTCATTTATCAAAATTTGTGTAATGTCTTTCCATTCTTGACAAGCACCTATAAAGGTGCCATTGTCATCGTAAAGCGGAGTTACATTTAAATCAAATTGTGTATCGCCTAAATCAACCATACCTCGATAAGGTAAATTCTTAGGGTCACTGAGTAATCGACGCTGATGTACTGGGTTTTGATGGAAATCATCAATACAAACACCCACCAGATTGTCGGCACTAAAATTAGGGAAGTTTTGTCTTAGTCGTGGTTCAGCCGTTTTCATTAAGGCATGAGCCGCAGGGTTCACATAAGTAATGACTAAATCCAGATCAATGGTCATTACAGCCGAAGTCATTGCATTGAGCATTGATGTTTGTAATTGCTCGGCACCTGATTGTTTTGTTGCCATTGTCTTTGCCTCTGTCTTCGTATTAGTTGAGTGAGTTGGTTCTTGGTAGGCTGCTATCATTTTTTCTGCAACCATATTTATTGCATCATTCCAGGCTTGGGCGACTTCTTCAGTCCAGAGATCACCCGCAAATTCTGCCATTACTTCTAATAGTGTTTCTGCGACTGCAGGATAATGTTCAGGTAAAGCACCATACCCCTGATGCTTTTCACCCATACTCGCCAATGCCCGTTCTAACACCGCAGGTTTATCGACATTATTAACAACTAAGGTCAAAGCAGCCAATAGTTTCCTGGATTGTTGACTAATATCCGTCTTCTCAAACAAGGGAATGACTTGTGGAAACTTATCAAACAAGCGCTCATAAAAAGCTTGGGTCAATTCTTCTGCTTGAGGTTCTAAAGCTGCAAAACTATTTCTAATAAGATCCAACATTGACATTTCCGATAGGTGTTTTTTAGCAATGACTGCTTTTTTCCTGATAGACTTTTTTCTGGTCACTTTAGGCTTCGATACTGCTTTTTTTCTAACCGCTTTTTTTCGGGTCACTGCTTTTTTCTTAGCCGTTAATTTTATTTCACTATTAAAATTCGTATCGGCATCCTTTGCCATAACATTAGTTTTATCTGGCACTTTCCTATTCGGATTTATTTCCTTGGAAGGTAAATTGTCATCATTTGGCTTTTCCTCTTCTTCCATCCAGGCCAGTGGATCAAATCCAAGGCGTTCATCATTTTTTGCCATCGTTACTTCTGCCTTTCAACATTCACTATGAAAACAACATCATTAGTGAAAGGTTCTTTGTTCTAATAGATCAATTGCTAAATTCTGGTAATCTTCAGCACCATTACTTTTGGGTTTATATTCAAATATTGTTTTTGAAAAACCTGGTGACTCCGCTAATGACACATTCTCTCGTATTGCTGTTTCAAACACTTGATTGGGGAAATATCCCACCATTTTTTCTCTGATTTGATTAGCCAATTTTCTCTGTTTTTGAAAACGGGTTAATACAAACCATTTTTTTGTACTTCTTTGCAGTGTCTGTTCAATGTGGCTGACGACTTTTATCAGTCGAGACAAGCCTTGTAAGGCAAGATAATCCCCTGTTACAGGTACAATCAGCTCATCACAGGCTAAAATAGCATTCATAGCTAACAAACCTGAAGCAGGTGGACAGTCCACAAAAATATAATCCAGTTGAGCCTCTTTAGATAAAGTTGAATTATCTGCTTTAAGTGAAGCCAATGCTTCAGTTAATCGATAGCCTTTGTTTTTACCCTCTTGTACTTTTGTCTCCAACTCTCCCAGTCTTGCACCTGCAGGTACCAGAAAGAGATTTTCTCTGACATTTAGAAAAGTGTCTTGTATTGATTTATCATCAATTAAAACTTCATCCATACCACTACTATTATACGTATCTACAGCAAAACAGCTGCTCAAATGCCCTTGAGGATCCATATCAAGCGTTAATACATTTTTCCCCTGTATCGCTAAAGCATGTGCCAGGTTTAAGGTCGTGGTGGTTTTTCCAACGCCCCCTTTTTGATTCATTATCGCTATCACTTTCATACAGTCTCAATTAATAGTGAATTAAGAATTTGCTCAGGTAAGCTTCTCTTGAGCAACTTTCTTTTAAGCAACTTTCTCTTAAGCAACATTGTCTTCCAATGCCAATTCTTCGGAGTTCAGTAATGCATCAATATCCATAACAACCACCATTTTATTGTTGATGGTGGTCAATCCTGACACAAAGCGGCTATCAATTGAGCCTTTCATTTCTGGAGCAGGTTTTATTGAGTCATGTTTCAAGTTGTGTACATCCGAGACACCATCGACAATAATACCCATGATACGATCGCGCTCTTCACCCAGCACTCGTAAAACAATAACAACCGTCGTCGGGCCATAGATAATGGTCGGCATATTGAAGCGTTTTCTCAAATCCACAATGGGCACAATTGTACCTCGTAAATTAATCACACCTTGCAAATAATCCGGTGTCCTGGGCAATGTCGTCACTTTGTCCCAGCCTTTGATTTCCTGCACTCGAAGAATATCAATTGCATATTCTTCATCAGCAATAATAAAGGTCAGATATTGGTCTGCATTCTCATCGGTTAATGCATCCAAATCGCCGACAATATCCTGAATATTACTCATTAGTTTCTCCAGACCCCTAGTGGTTTTTTCTGAGTCATGCGTTTCAATATAGCGTCATTACCCATTGGCATAATTTTGTGCAGGTTCAACCTCTTTGGCCAAGGCTAATAAACCCGACATATCCAGAATCAATGCAACTGTACCATCGCCCAAAATTGTAGCACCCGATATTCCTTGAAGACGTCGGTAATTTGTTTCTAAGCTTTTTATCACAACCTGTTGCTGACTTAATAAATCATCAACCAGTATACCTGCTTTACCACCATCACCTTCAACTACCACTAACAGACAATCTTGTAAACGCGTTGTTTCAGGTTGGACATCAAAGACTTCATATAATCTCACCAGAGGGATGTATTCATCACGCATTTTATACACTTCATTAGTGCCCGCGATTGAGTTAATATTTTCTGTTTTTATTTCTAACGATTCAATAATTGAAACCAGTGGAATAATATAAGTTTCAGTACCGACGCGAATGAGTTGTCCATCCAATATGGCTAAAGTCAGTGGCAGGCGAATCGTAAAAGTGGTCCCTTTTCCAGGCTTGGTAGACACATCAACATTGCCGCCCAGCTCTTTGATATTTTTTCTGACCACGTCCATACCAACACCACGCCCGGAAATATCACTCACTTGATCGGCAGTTGAAAATCCGGGATGGAAAATTAAATCGTATATTTTTTCATCAGCTAAATTATCATTAGGCGATACGAGTCCTTTTTCAATGGCCTTTGTCAATAATTTATCTTTAGGTAATCCCGCACCGTCATCAATAATCTCAATAATAATAAAACCACCCTGATGATAGGCATTGAGGTTAATAGTACCCACTTCACTTTTGCCCGCAGCAAGACGAACTTGAGGAGACTCAATTCCATGGTCTAATGAATTTCTCACCAGATGAACCAGAGGATCTCCAATCTTTTCCATGACTGTTTTATCAAGCTCTGTCTGCTCACCCGTCATTTTCAATTCAATTTTCTTATCCATTTTCTGACTTAAATCATGCACCAGGCGGGGAAAGCGCTGAAAAGAAAAACTAATGGGTAGCATACGAATACGCATGACACTTTCTTGTAATTCACGAGTATTACGCTCTAACTGGGCCAGACCTTCACGTAAATCTTCCAGTTTATCCATGGAAAATTCATCACCCATCTGACTCAGCATGGATTGGGTTATGACCAATTCACCCACCATATTGATCAATGTATCAACTTTATCGGTGCCGACACGAATTGAGCCACCTTCGGATGACTTTTTCTTTTTCGGGGCAGTTTTAGTCGCAGTGGTATTCTCAATTGGCGTGACATTTTCAGAAACAGGTGATGCAGTTTCAGCAGCGGTAGAAGCTGGAGCGACTTCAACATCTGTTATTGAGACTTCTGCTGAATATTCCTCAACAAAACCTTCCTCAACAAAAGGTTCAATACTCAGATCACAATCATCTTCAACCCATTCAAAGATTTCTTCAATTAAGCTCTTTTCAATATCACTCTGCGCTTCATTATTCTTCAGAGTGATAACCCAACTCAAATAGCTGAGTTCAGGGTCCATGTGCGAAAAATCAGGGAGTTGAGAAAAATCAGCCGTATTTTCCAAATCACCCAATAAGGCAAGTTCTTTGAACATTCTAACGGTATCATTTCCCGTACGAAGCATATGTTCATGCGGATTAAACTTGATAAGCCAACCACTCTGTTTGGGTTGAGAGGATTCAGGCCCCAGGCCCGTTTGCTCAAGTCTGTTATTTGACTCATGACCTGGGTCATTATCTTGTGGTGTCTCATCACTATTAGCCAATAATGAATCCAATTGTGTTTTAACGTCATTGGCTCGTGACATTTCGGGAGGTACATCATCTCTGGCAGCATCCATTAACTCTCTTAACACATCAACGGAGTTGAGCAACAAGTTAACCCCTTCTTTGCTGATTGCGCGCCGTCCATCACGCATTTCATCCAGCAAAGTCTCCATCACGTGTGTGAAACTGGCAATTTCATTGAGTCCAAAAGTACCAGCCCCTCCTTTTATAGAGTGTGCAGCACGAAAGACTGCATGTATGACTTCATCATCTGCAGTGCCTGAGTCTAAAGCTAAGAGGCCCGACTCAAGCACATCAAGACCTTCATCACTTTCTTCAATAAAGGTTTGTTTAAATTGTGATAAATCAATAGACATTATGCACTCCCTGACAGAGCATCACTGTCAAGTTCTATAAGTAAGTTAACAAAAATAGAAATCACCCCGTCTTCTTAACTTGCCAATTTAAAAAGCAGATTGCTGAAGAAAAAAGAGATCAAGCAAGGACGCGATTTACTGTCTTTAATAATTGTTCAGGATTAAATGGCTTTACAATCCAGCCCGTAGCACCTGCTGATTTACCTTCCATTTTTTTCTCAGTACCTGCTTCTGTAGTGAGCATCAAAATTGGTGTAAATTTAAAGCTTGGCATAGCACGTAAATTTTTAATTAATTCAATACCATCCATAATGGGCATATTGACATCCGATAAAACCATATCAAACGTTCTTGTCTTTGCAATATCTAAGGCTTGTTGTCCATCAGCGGCTTCCGTTACTTCATAACCCGCACCTTTTAAGGTGAATGCCACCATTTGTCTCATTGAGGTTGAATCATCGACTGCCAAAATTGATTTGGGCATTTATTTTTCTCCAGTAATTAGTATAGAAAGCACTTATGCTCATTATCTTGTCAATAGCAAGATAGTCAGTCAATCGCCAAACTGTTCGACAGGCCAGATAATTTCGCACTCTTGATTAAAACCTCAGAGCACATTTGCCACTTGATAGTGACATGTAATGATTCCGCCGCTTTAAAAAAACCAAGTAGTAGCTGTAAGCCTGCACCATCTATTCGTTCTATACCTTCACCATCTAAGACAATTGATTTATGTTGGTTTAACATCTCAGTGAATTTTTCAAAATAGGTCGCAGCCATTGTAATATCCAACGTATCATCAAAAGTAATTAAACCTTCTGTATTTTCTGCAGTGTCACTCATAGATAAATTCCCAAATATGTCTTGCCATTCAACCCTGTTTTTACTGTTCACTCATTAAATGTGGCCTGTAAAAACAGTCATCCAAAGATGTTCGTCATTAGCAGTATCGGTAGTTAAAATTAAAGCTTTAGCTTTTTTTTACAATTTAGCTTGATTGATTAACAAATATCTTTAAGAATAGGTTATCGTTTAGATAGAAGCTATTCGAAATTAAATATAGTTGAGGTTATGTGGTTTTGCCACTTTAGTTATGTCTTTTAGAATATTCAATATATGAAGCGTCCGATATTTCATTTCTTAAAAACAATTGCTTCCAGCGCCAGAGACCTGGCGCCCATTGCAATTGTCATTGCTTTTTTTCAACTTTTTATCTTGCAACAGCCAATACCCAATATGGGCGGAATTATCATCGGTTCCTTTTTGGTTGTCATAGGACTTACTTTTTTTGTTTATGGCCTCGAAATGGGCTTATTTCCCATAGGTGAGTCCATGGCATTTGCCTTTGCCAGAAAAGGGGATGTTTTATGGCTGCTATTTTTTGCCTTTTGCCTCGGCTTTGGAACCACAGTTGCTGAACCTGCTTTAATTGCCGTGGCTGAAGAAGCCTCTGAAATTGCTGCTAGTGCGGGTATTATTAAAAACTCTGATGATGCAATGCATGGTTATGCAGATGGATTACGCTATACCGTTGCACTTTCAGTTGGATGTGCCGCGATGTTAGGGGTTTTTCGAATCATTAAAGGCTGGCCCATACAATACATTATCATTGGCGGCTATATCAGTGTGGTTATTATCACTTTTTTTGCACCTGCTGAAATTATTGGTATTGCTTATGACTCAGGTGGTGTCACAACATCAACTATCACGGTACCGTTGATGGCGGCACTGGGTATTGGTCTGGCTTCCAGTATTAAAGGACGAAACCCAATGATAGATGGCTTTGGTTTAATTGCACTGGCGTCATTAACACCCATTATTTTTGTTATGATCTATGGAATGGTTATCTGATGCCGGATACTTTTATCGAATTTTTGACCACATTCAGCCAAACCATAATGGATGTGCTCCCGATTGCGGTTATTATTTTTGGTTTTCAATTTTTAGTCATCCGCAAAAAAATTCCTAATTTAAAACGAGTTCTCATTGGATTCTTTTATGTTATTTTAGGCTTGAGTTTCTTTTTAATGGGCCTGGAACAAGCATTATTCCCACTGGGTCGCTTAATGGCTGATCAACTCACAGAACCCTCTTTTTTGACTGGTGCAAATCCTAAATTAATACAACAAGTCGCACTGCATTGGAGTGATTATTATTGGGTCTATTTCTTTGCCTTTGCCATTGGCTTTAGTACCACAATTGCCGAGCCTTCTTTATTGGCTGTGGCGATCAAAGCTCAAGAGGTTTCGGGTGGTGCCATTGGTATTTGGGGATTAAGAATTTCCGTTGCCCTGGGGGTTGCCTTTGGCATTGCGCTGGGCAGCTATCGCATTGTCTCTGGTTTACCCATCCATTGGTTTATCATTGGAGGTTATATCATAGTTATGATCCAAACACTTTTTGCCCCCAAATTAATTATTCCTCTTGCCTATGATTCCGGAGGAGTCACTACTTCAACGGTAACAGTTCCATTAGTTGCCGCACTGGGTCTTGGTTTAGCGTCTAAAGTACCTGGACGCAGTGAATTAATCGATGGCTTTGGCCTAATTGCCTTCGCCAGTCTATTTCCTATCATTTCAGTTCTGGCCTATGCCCAGTTATCCGAATGGTATGGAAAAAGAAAAACAAAATTAGCTCAACAAATTGATGAATAATAACAAAGAGAGAGATCGGCAATGCATTTTAAATTAATTATTGCGCTTGTAAACGATGATGTCACCAATGATGTATTGGCAGCCAGTCGAACGGCAGGTGCCACTGGTGCAACGGTCATCAATCATGCCCGGGGCGAGGGTATAAAAACAACAAAAACTTTTTTTGGACTGACTCTGGAGACTCAGCGAGATGTCTTATTATTATTGGTTGAAGAACATTTAAGTCGAGATGTTTTAGAGGTCATTAGCAAGGTGGGTAAATTTGATAATTCACCAGGCACCGGCATTGCCTTTCAAATCAATGTGGAAGATGCTGTTGGCGTCTCACATCAAATACAGCAATTAAGTGAAACAGTAGAGGAAAGACTATGAAACCTGAACGTATAACGGTGAAAGATGTCATGAAACATCATGTAGATTTTGTTGATGGCATGAAAACAGTCAAAGAAGCTCTACATGAAATGCAACATATTGAGACCAAAACACTGATTGTGAAAAAACGTGATGAACACGACGAATGGGGAATTGTGGTTATCTCTGACATTGCCCGTAAAGTGCTCGCCGTTGATAAATCAATTGAACGCACCAATGTCTATGAAGTTATGACAAAGCCAGCGGTCACCATTCGCAAGGATATGGACATTCGTTATTGCGCTCGTTTGTTTGAGCAACTCGGATTATCTCGTGCACCTGTTGTACAGCATGGGAAAATTATTGGTATTATTAGTTATACTGACATGGTGTTAAAAGGCATGTGTCAGATCAACTGATTTTCTCCACTTATTTTTACAACCCCCAATATTACTATCTGACTCATGTGAAGACACCTTGAGCCAGATAGCAAATGATTATCCCGCGCTCCTTTTCTGTCAAATTTTATATCTCAACTATACTCACTAGATGCATAATATTACATTTGGGGAAATTGTTGCACTATTAACACTGGCGGTTTTTGCCATCGCCTGTCTGAAACACTTTAATATTGCGCCTATCTTAGCCTATCTTGTCGTTGGTATTATTGTTAGCCCTCATGCCATGGGTTTGATAAACGATACAGAAGACGTACGTTTTATTGCTGAATTTGGAGTAGTTTTTCTCATGTTCACTGTCGGCCTTGAGTTTTCTCTGCCAAAACTCATTGCTTTAAAAAAAGAGGTGTTTGGTCTTGGTGGCACCCAAGTACTATTAACTTCTTTGATTGCAGGCTCAATTGACTGGTATTTCAGCCAAAACCTTAAAGAAGCCATTATTATTGGTGGTATTATTGCCCTATCATCAACGGCCATTGTCACCAAGCAATTGTCAGAACAGCTGGAACTGAATTCACGCCATGGCCATCTCTCCATTAGTATTCTTATCTTTCAGGATCTTGCAGTTATCCCACTTTTAGTTTTAATTCCTTCACTCAGCCATGATGAGCCTTTACTCCTATCGCTTGAAATTACCACATTTATCACCAGTGGGATTATTTTACTCATAATGCTTGCAATCGGACACTGGATTTTACGTCCTTTGTTAAGAACTATTGCCAATATTCGCTCAGCAGAACTGTTTACTTTATCTGTGTTACTCATTGCCTTGTCTGCCGCATGGGCAACTCACGCAGCGGGACTCTCTCTGGCATTGGGCTCATTTATAGCAGGAATGATGCTAAGCGAAACGGAATATCGGCATCAAATTGAAATCGATATTCGCCCGTTCCAAGACATCTTATTAGGACTTTTTTTTATCACTGTTGGCATGTTATTAGACATAAATGCCCTATTACCACAAGTGCACTGGGTAATTTTAGTTGCTCTATTGTTAATTATTGCAAAAACACTGATAGTGACGACACTCTGCTACTTATTTGGTGCAACACCAGGTGTATCACTTCGCACAGGCTTAGTTTTAAATCAAGGTGGTGAATTTGGTTTTGCTTTGCTGACATTGGCTTTAACCTATAACGTCATAGGACAAGAGACCATTCAAATCGTATTATCTGCAATTATCTTGAGCATGATGCTCACACCATGGATCATCACCAATAATGGTCGTTGGGCTAAAATTATTTTTAAACAAAGTTATCGTTCAAATAGACAAAAAATGGCCCATAGAATAAAAAAATACAGTACTTCACTTTCCGATCATGTCATTATTTGTGGCTATGGGCATATTGGATTAAATATTTCCCGTTTTATTGAAGAAAAAAATCAACAATACATTGCCCTGGATTTAGATTTTAAACGCATTCAAGAAGCCAAAGATGCAGGTGAAACGGTTGTTTATGGTGACCCTGCCCACCAAGAAATTTTGCAAGCCGCAGGAATAAAAAAAGCACGCGTAATCGTCATCACTATTAAAAATAGCTCTGTGACCAAAAAAATCATTCAACAAGTCCGCGCTCTTAGAAATGATATTCCCATTCTGGTTCGCAGTATCGATGAAAGCAAATTGGATGAATTCTATGCCGAAGGGGCAAGCGATGTGATTCCAGAAACGCTGGAATCTTCAATTATAATGGCATCTCATCTATTGATACATCTTGATGTACCACTCCACGAAATCACACGAGATATTGCCCGTGCTCGTAAGGATCGGTATCAGTTTTTACGAGGTTATTTCCCTGGTGAAGAGGCATCACATGAAGAATCCAGTAAAATTAATGAGCACATCAATACTCTGGTGTTACACCCTGGCTCTCATGCAATTGGTATGAATATCAGCGATATCAATCTGGATGGACGTAATATTGTATTTACTGCAATACGCCGAGGTGGCATTCGGGGCAAACAACCCACACCTGATTTACAATTGAAAGAAAATGATATTATTGTCATGCATGCCCGACCAGAAGATCTTGCATACATTAAAGTTGAATTAATGACAGGACATTGAGAGATATTTTTGAATGGTGAATTAACAGTCAGAGAAAAATCAAAAGCTTTTACTAGATAAAAGCTTTTGATTTTTAGTGCTTATTGTGCTGCCACCCTTTCTTCTATGTAGGTGATGGCTTTGGCCATTCTGCTTAGGCAGCGGTCACGTCCGATGAGTTCTAGTGTTACGTCAATGGAGGGTGACATGCCTGCGCCTGTTACTGCAACGCGCAGAGGTTGGGCAACTTTGCCTAGTTTTAACTCCAGCTCGTCGGTTAAGTCCAGAACGATTTGGTGCAGGGCTTCGCCATTCCACTCGCTAATAGCACTAAAACGCTCCAGCATTTTTTGTAATGGCTCAAGTGCAGCGGCTTTAAGATTTTTCTTGGCTGCCTTGTCATCAAACTCTTCGAAATCTTCGAAAAAATATCGGCTGCTTTGTGCCATTTCAAGCAATGTTTTGCTACGTTCAGATAAGGCGCTCACAATGGCTGATAAGGCGGGGCCATTTTCGATGCTTATGCCCTGCT
Organism: Gammaproteobacteria bacterium; assembly: GCA_016744395.1. Taxonomy (GTDB): domain Bacteria; phylum Pseudomonadota; class Gammaproteobacteria; order GRL18; family GRL18; genus GRL18. The sequence goes on from JADGEK010000043.1 coordinate 16,074, forward strand.
TCTCCATATGCCATTGTAGATGTTTGGCGACGTGCTCGGGATCACTTTCCTTAATGTAGTGCTGATTTAACCAAAGTAGTTTATCAGGATTGATTGAGGAAGCGGATTTATTAATATCATCCAGATCAAAAAGTTGAATCATTTCATCAATTGAAAAAATTTCCTGATCACCATGAGACCAGCCCAGGCGAACCAGATAATTCAATAGTGCTTCAGGCAAATAACCTTCTTCACGATAATTGAGTAAATTAGCCGCCCCATGACGTTTCGACAGTTTTGCGCCTTTTTCATCCAATATCATTGGTAGATGGGCATACTCAGGAATTTGGGCTCCCATGGCTTTAAGTATATTGATTTGACGCGGAGTGTTATTAAGGTGATCGTCACCACGAATAATATGCGTCATCCCCATATCCAAATCATCAATGACAACCACCAGATTATAGGTCGGCGTACCGTCACCTCGGGCAATAATCAAATCATCCAGTTCTTTATTTTTAATAATGATTTGACCTTTGACATGGTCATTAATCACTACTTCGCCATCAATATTAGTTTTAAAACGGATCACAGGTTGAATTTCTTCTTTGCCAGCAGGCGGCACATCCAAATCTCGGCAGCGACGGTCATAACGGGCTTTTTCTTTTTTGGCCATTTGCGCTTCACGCATGATATCCAGCTCTTCTTTGCTGCAATAACACTGATAGGCATAACCATCATCCAGTAATTTTTGAATCACTTCTTTATAGCGATCCATACGTTCTGTTTGATAAAAAGGGCCTTCATCATGATTTAACCCCAACCACTGCATACCTTCTAGAATCACATCAACTGCTTCCTGGGTCGAACGCTCTCTGTCAGTATCTTCAATACGCAACACAAATTTACCTTGATGGCGCTTAGCATAGAGCCAGGAAAATAAAGCAGTACGAGCACCGCCAATATGTAAATAGCCCGTCGGGCTTGGTGCAAAACGCGTTCTTACAGTCATGTCATCTCTCAAAAAGAAAAAAGAAGTATTTTACAGTACTCATGTTGAATTATCTTCTATATTCTGGAGGTATTGGTAAATCATTCATATTTGGCTTCACTGATTTATCAATATCACCGCTTTTAAGCTGAAAGATATAGGCCAGTACCTGAGCAACTGCCACATAAAGCCCTGCGGGAATTTCCTGGCCAATTTCAACTGAATGATAAATGGCTCGTGATAAGGGAGGGATTTCCATAATAGGTATTTCATGAGCCTGAGCGACATTACGAATTTGCATGGCAACCAAATCAGCTCCTTTAGCAAGCATAACGGGGGCACCAGAACCTTCAGGGTCATATTGTAGAGCAACAGCATAGTGGGTCGGGTTGGTAATAATCACATCGGCTTTAGGAACATCCCCCATCATACGCTGCATTGCTATTTCTTGTTGTTTCTGACGAATTTTAGCTTTTATTTCAGGATTGCCGTCAGAATTTTTTGATTCATCTTTCACCTCCTGTTTGGTCATCTTGAGTTGACGAGTATTACTCCAAATTTGATAAGGCACATCAATCATGGCAACTACAATCATTGCCATAGTTACCAACAAGAATTGCCAGGTAATTAATTTCATTGCATGAATAAAAGCACCAGGAAAAAGCTCTTCTGATAAACCCAAAATTTCATTATTTGCCGCCCAGAGAAAATAAATTGCAATGCTGCCCATCAAACCAATTTTTAAAATACTTTTTACTAATTCAATCACACCTTTAACACCAAAGATTTTCTTGAGGCCTTTGATTGGGTTAAGTTTTGTTAATTTAGGTCTAATACTTTCAGATGAAAAATTAAAACCACCTAATATAGAACTGGCTAAAATTACAGTAATCATCATTAAAATAAAAAGGGGCAGAACGGCATACAGCATTATTGCCAATTCTGATTTGATGTGTCGAAATAATTGCTCGGTATCAAAGAGTGTTGTACGTTCTACTGAAAAATTATTACTCATAATAGAGGTAATAGCTTCAATCATACCTTGGCCAAAAAACATAATACCAATAATAGAAGCCAATAACATAAAAAAAGTGGTTAATTCTTGTGAGCGAACAACCTGGCCTTTTTTCCGGGATTCCGATTTCTTTTTTGATGTGGGGTCTTCCGACTTTTCCTGACCGTCTTGATTTTCAGCCATCAGCAATTACCCGTTTTTGAGTTAAGAAAATTGATTGTATTAAAAACTGATTGCTGAATAGCGCTTTCTTCCAGAATACCCTGAATGAGCTGGAATATTTGAGTCATAATTCTTTCAAAAAAAGGAATTAAAGTTGGCATAGTAATATAAATAATCATAAAAGCTAACACGATCGTAATCAAGAAACCGACAGAAAAAGGATTCAATTGCGGAGACGCTTTGGACATCACGCCAAAACTTACATTCACCATCAGTAGTGCAGTCATCGCTGGTAAAACCATCATCACTGAACTTTGAAACATTTGGCTTCCCCAGCTGATCAACATCCAATAACCTGTAGTTGAAATTCCATTCGTATTAATAGGTAGCAGTGTGAAGCTATTAGCAATTTCACGTATTAAAATTAAATGGCCATCAAGAGCCAAATATAGAAATGTCGCCAGCATTAAGTACAGTTGTCCTACAACCGTGACTTGTATACCATCCTGAGGACTATTCATCATTGAAAAACCTAATCCAGCCTGCATGGCAAGAATATGTCCGGACATAACAAATAAGTTAAAAGCCAACTGTAGTGCAAACCCCATTATGGCGCCAATAATCACTTGATGAATGGCAATAAGGAGTGCCTCTCCACTGATAAAATCAACTAAGGGCAAAGGCGGTAGTATTGGAACAACAACCAAAGTAATTGCAAATGCTGAAGCAATTCGAAAACGTATGGGAACGGATTTTGCTGAATAAATCGGAGCAGTCATCATCATGGCGCTAATACGAATAAAAGGCCAAATATATGCACCAACAAATGCCGTTATTTCAGCGGTGGTGAACATCTCATCCTCCGCTTAAAAACAGCGGGATATTAATAAACATTTGACTCATATATTCCATTAAGCGCCCAAGCATATAGGGGCCTGCATAGATTAAAACAGAAAAGGTCACAAGAAGCTTTGGAATAAAAGTCAACGTTTGTTCATTTAAAGAAGTGACAGCCTGAAACATACTCACCGCCAAACCGACAAGCAAAGCTGGAATTAGAATAATCAGAAGTAGAACAATGATCAAATAAACAGCGCCTTGCAAAATGTCTAGAACTGATTCAGGTGTCATAACTGATTCCTTAAAAGATAATAAGGGATTCTAATGGATAAATTATTAAGAACCCTTAAATATAGTAACTTGATGCTAATGTCCCCATAATCATTGACCAGCCATCCACTAAAACAAACAACATCAACTTAAAGGGCATTGACACAATTAAAGGTGATAGCATCATCATACCCATTGACATCAAAACACTGGCAACCACCAGATCTATGATCAAAAAGGGAATAAAAATCAAAAAACCAATCGTAAAGGCTGTTTTCAATTCACTGGTAACAAAAGATGGAATTAATACGCTGAAAGGCACATCGGCAGGGGTATTGTAGGGTCCTTTCTTGGCAATTTCAGAAAACATGGTTAAATCTTTCTCCCGAGTTTGTGCCAGCATAAATTCATGCAGTGGTATGGACGCTCGCTCAACGGCGGTTTCAATCCCTATTTTTTCATCAAGATAGGGTTTAAAACCATCAATATACATACGATCAAACACGGGTGCCATAATAAAAAAAGTCATAAAGAGGCCTAGCCCCACAAGCACTTGAGCGGGTGGTGCCTGCATTAAACCTGTCGCCTGACGAACAATTGCTAAAACGATAATGATGCGTGTAAAAGAGGTCATCATAAGGAGCATGGATGGCAACATCGTGATTACGGTCATCAAAACCATGGCTTGAATGGTGACTGACCAGTTTTGTTCCCCATTAGGCCCTGTAGTGACTGTAACGGCATCCAGACCAGGAGCAGCAAATGTCAAACCTGGCATCAAAGTCAATACTATAAGTACTAATGATAAGAAAGGTTTATAAGACAATTGAATTGATTTAGCGATTTCCATTCGATAACTTAGCCTGTTTATAATAAATTGATATGAAAAATAACAAAAATTTTAGTGCTCAACTGATGTTAAAATATCAGGTTTTACTTTTTATTGTTTAAATATTCAGATAATTTATTCGCAAATGGATTCTGACTCTTTGTGTCTTTATTATCATTTACTTGCTCAGAATTGAGCTCAAATTTCTCTTCAGTAATGGACTCATCAAGCACATACAATGTGTTGATTTGTGTTGGAGTCATACCCACCAGCAATTGCTGGTCTCCCACCTGGATCAGAGCAATTTTTTCTTTTGCTCCTAAATTCAATGAAGCAACTATTTTTAATTGTCCTTGCTTTGATAAATGACTATAGCCCATTTTTTTCATAAACCAGGCAAGAGAAAAAATAATAATCAAAATAAAAATGAGTCCTAAAGACACACTTAGAGGATCAGCATTCGTAGATGTCTGATTTTTTTGACTGTTCACGCCTGCATTAGAAGTTGTCTGGTTTGACAAAAATGAATAACGCTTTTCAAGTGGTGACACTTCTACTTTTTGGTTTTCTGACTCTTGTTGAGGCTCTGGTTCCTGAGAAATGGATATCAGGTCAGAACTTTTCTTTTCTATATCTTCAGCAACTACGATAATTGATGATAATAAAAAGATTAAAAGAGTGATTAAAGATAATGCTTTTTTTCTCCACATTAGTTTCATTTTTCTTTTAATTAAAATAAACGGATTCAAATGCACTGCCATGTATTTATTTAAGCTTCTTAATACGTTCAACTGGACTGATCACATCGGTTAAACGGATACCAAATTTATCATTTACCACAACCACCTCACCATGAGCAATCAATGTACCATTAACCAGCACATCCATAGGTTCACCTGCAAGACGATCCAGTTCAATTACAGACCCTTGATTTAATTTCAGTAAGTTTCTAATACTCAGCTTAGTTCGACCAATTTCCATTGATATGTCAACAGGAACATCCAAAATGACATCCAGATTAATTTCTTCATCGGAAGCGACACCATCGTCTTCCAAATTTTCAAATCCCGCCGCTTCAGACTCTGCCTGTTCATCCATCGCTTCTGCCCAGGGATCTTCTTCCGTTTCTGCACTTTTTGTTTCGTCGTTCATTATTACTTATCCTGGTGCTAATTTTTTATTAAGAGTCTTCAACTTGTTTTTACAAAGAGTCTTCAACTTGTTTTTACAAAGAGTCTTTAACTTGTTTTTACAAAGAGTCTTTAACTTGTTTTTACAAAGAGTCTTTAACTTGTTTTTACAAAGAGCCTTCAACGTATCTTTATAAAGAACTACTTTGGCAAAGCTTTCATATCTCCACTAC
>JADGEK010000043.1:21622-34998 GCA_016744395.1 Gammaproteobacteria bacterium
AACTTGTTTTTACAAAGAGTCTTTAACTTGTTTTTACAAAGAGCCTTCAACGTATCTTTATAAAGAACTACTTTGGCAAAGCTTTCATATCTCCACTACTAGATATTTCTGCATCCGTTTGTACAAAAGCTTCATCTAAAAAGGGAATACCCGTTTCAATGTGTGTAGGACGTTCCATTTTATTAATAATTTTTATTGCATGATGGCCGTTATGAATGCCATGATTTGCCTTAAAAATGGGGATTCCTTCCGCAAACACACTGACTTCATTATTAATGTCTATTGGAATAATATCGCCCGATTTCAGGTTAACCACTTCTTGCAAAGTTAATGAAGTATTGGTCAACACTGACGAGAGTCCAACTTCTGCAGACTTAATTTCATCACCTAAAGACTGATTCCAACGTTCATCCACATCACTTCTATCACTTTGTATGCCTGCATCCAATAGTTCTCGAATAGGTTCCAACATCGAGTAAGGCATGGTAATATGAATATTCCCCCCCCCTCCTTCCAATTCAACATGCAAACTACTGACCACCACCACTTCAGTGGGACTGACAATATTGGCAAACTGCGGATTCACCTCACGCGAAGCAAATTCAAACTGCATTGGCATCACAGGAGACCAGGCCTTAATTAAATCCTCAAAACACAACTCCATAAACATGTGGATAACACGCTGTTCAGTCGGTGTAAATTCCCTGCCTTCAATTTTTGCATGAAACTTGCCTTCGCCACCAAAGAAATTATCCACTAGAATAAAAACCAATGTTGGTTCAATGACTAATAAAGCAGTGCCTCTTAGCGGCTTCATTTTAATCAGATTAAGACTAGTGGGTACAAATAAAGTATGAATGTATTCACCAAACTTCAAAGTCTGGATTCCACCAACAGAGATTTCAGTTGAACGACGCAGCAAATTAAACATGCTGATACGGAGATAGCGTGCAAAACGCTCATTGATCATCTCAAGCGTAGGCATCCGACCACGAACAATGCGATCTTCACTATTAAAGTCATATTGCCTGGCTTCACCATCGCCATCGTCTTCATCATCAGTATCAACATCGCCATCGTCGACACCATGTAACAATGCATCAATTTCTTCTTGTGAAAGTAAATCCGTCACTGTCAGTTCCTATTTCTGGTTAAATAAGTATCCAGATTGTTAAGTAAAATCATTTTTTAAAAGCATTGTGTTAGTAAAAATAAAGCCTATTGCGAATTATTTCATCATCTATCACTGCATAACAAAACTGGTGAAATAGATATTATCAATCCCTTTCTTTGCCTTATGTTTTTTTAATATGATATTAATGGTCTCTATTAATTCAGCTCTAAGCTGTTCCTTTCCATCAGGGGTGACCATTTCTTCATATTTTTGCCCACTGAGTAAGAGTACAATCTCATTTCGAATCACTGGCAAATGTTTTTTTACTGCCGCATACGATTTTTCATTTGTCACTGAAACTTCAAGTCCAATTTGCATAAAACGGGCTTTACTTTTTCCTTCAAAATTCAATACAAAAGCAGGTTCAAGGGGCCAATAGGAAATATCCGCCACCTCTTCAGTGCTTTCTGCACCGCCATTAGAATCTGAATCGCCCTCTTCCTCTCCCCCAGCATCAACAGACTGTGATGTTTCTGTAGGTGCAGGATCATCAAAAAAACCACCAAAAAACATACCGCCAAGAATACCAATGATGAGCAATAGAACAACCCCAACAATAATAATGATCATCATCTTTTTTGACGATTTTGGTGCTTCCTCTTCTTCACCGCTATCCAAATCCAGATCTTCATCTGCCATATTCAAAACCCTATTTTATATTTGTGAAGCCATTTTATTTTTTATGATCCCAGATTCCCAGAGAAACAAAAAAAGCTTTATACCCTGAACCACATTTTGCTTAATCTATTGAGTAAAATTGCAATACAGTATGTCACATTATAATCCTTACAAGACAACAAGCAAATTTCATTCCAACATCCCTCATAAGGGACACATGGTTATTTAATGCGACTTTTTTACAATAATAGTCAGTTGTGCCAATTAAATGACAGATTTATTTTAAAATAATTATTTCAAAAAATAGCCTCTGAGTACAGAGGTCTATTATGTATTATTGCACAACACTGGTGTAATTCGAATGCCTTGACTCTTCGTAGCAATGCAATCAGTATTTGAAAGTAATCTGAATTATTTTGATATCTTTAATTAGTTATTTAATGGTAATAAAAGATTAAAAGTAGCACCTTTTTCTTTTCTATTTTCAGCCCAGACCTTAGCTTCAAGTAGCTTAGCAATCTCATGACTAATGGATAAACCTAAGCCTGTACCGCCAGCACCCGAAGATGTTTCACTACTTTGAATAAATTTATTAAAAATAAGCTCCAATTCTTGCTCTGGGATACCTGGACCTTCATCTGAGATATAAAATTGTATTGCTTGTATTGGTGCTCTTTTATCTGCGATTTTATTATCTTTTAAACCAATATCAATGCTTCCATTACGTGGTGAAAATTTGATTGCATTGATTAAAAAGTTATAAATAAGTTGGTGGATTTTCACTTTGTCACTACAGATTCGGGTATTTTCGACTTCTATGTGATATTTTATAGCAAGATTTTTTTCTTTAATAATAATATCTTGCTCTTGCACTATTTCTTGAAGCACATCATAAATGCAAAATACCTCTAAATTCACCTTACTGGCTCTTGCTTCCAATTTAGACAAATCCAGCAAATCATTTAGCAGAGCTAATAAACGCTCCCCACTGAGGTTAATCCTTTCAAAATAATTGGACAGTTTTTCGGTATCCAGACTAATATTATCATTTGATAAAGCTCTCAACTTGTCAGAGCTTTTATCTTCAGCCCCTTGATCGGCTGCATCGTAATCACCAGAGCATAGTCTTTTTGTTTTTTTCAATCCAAGAGAGGAATAACTTAAAATTGCATGCATAGGCGTTCTAAGTTCATGTGACATATTGGCTAAAAAAAGACTTTTAGCTTCATTAGCTCTTTCAGCCAGTTCTTTTGCATCGGTTAACTTTTGATGTGTTTCATAATGTTTGATTGCCAGGGTCAGCGTTGAAACTAACTTTTTATTGGTCAGCTCAGTTTTTTCTTTAAAATCATCAATGTCATAATTATTAATGGTGGTTTGTTCTTGAATAATACCAGGCTGTCCCGTTCGAATGATAATTCTAACCGTGTGGTTATTGAGATCGTTACGTACATAATCCACAAGATCCAGACCAGCACGATCTGTTTCCATTATGACATCGACAAAAGCAACAGCAATATTTTTCTCATTTTGAAAAAAAATTCTAGCTTCTTCAGCAGAGTGAGCTTGTAAAATTTGAATGGTTTTATTATCAAATTGAAAACGATTTAGCACTAATCGAGTCACTTGATGTACTTCTGGATCGTCGTCGACAATTAAAATTTTCCATCCTGAGAGAGGCTCAGAATCCAAAATTAAATCATCTTTTTTATTATAAAATTGCAATTTATTCATAGGCATCTAAAAACACATAAGGCCGAGCAAATTATTTCTTATCTTTCATTTATCACAGAACATGGAACAGGATAAGCAATCTACATTCAGGTTTTGTTATTCTTCTTCTTAATCTTAACTATAGACTGTATTACACCCAATTGTCTAATCCAGGGGCTTGATTTTTGAATGGCTTCTGGTAATTTTCCAACCTCATCTTTAGCCTCTTGATAGGTTTTAAAAACGCCATAAACCAGAACATATTTAAGCACTGATTTTCCATTAATGATTTTTTCAATTGTATGGATGTAAATATTGTCAGGTTGGTTAAGAGATTGACTAGAAATCAATTTTTTCTGCATTTTCTCCATACTTTTCCGACTTTTGCCTGTTGCAAGTTGTAAAGTATAAGCACTCTTAGATTGTTGATTAAGCCAGACTAAAGGTTCATTCTCTTCATTTTTAAACTTAGATTGAGTGGTTGAATCCGAGATATCAGGGTTCACAATGGCAGAATCCATTTCAGACATTGTGATATAGTAACCATCAACCAGTCCTTTAGAACGACTCATCACTAGATATTGAGTGGCTTTTTCTCTTTGCGATTGGTTCTTAGCTCGATCATTATTTGTAAACGATTCTTGTTTTAAAAACTCTTGCTTAAAAAGAAGTACCATATTGTATTGAGCCCGAACATCTCCTTTTTTTGCCAGGGGCTGCCAAAGCTTTTTAGCCTTTGCATAATCCTTTTGTTCAAAAAACTGGATACCTCGCTCGAGCTCACCCGCACTAGCAATGGATATTTGCCATGCAAAACAGCAGAGTAAGGAAAGAAATAGTTTTTCCATCATATTTATTTTAAAATTCTCTTCATTTTTAATTTTTAACACTTTCTGTATTGATACTTCTGTAATAATGAAAGTACAGGTATTGTACGAAAATTTTCTACAACAAACTATGTCGTTGACGTTCTTCAGTTTTTAATGAGTTCTCAAGAACATCTTTTAGAAACAAATTGAGTTGCCTTTTTTCATCAACTTGTAACATATGCTTATTGGGGTAGGCAATAGCAGACTGAACAGGTGATGCACCTTGATAACCAATCACTTCAACCAGGCGGGCATCATGACAAACTCGTAGCTCCATATCAATCGATTTAAATTGGCTGATAAATTGCTCAGCCTGAATATCATTTTCATCCTTGTTATACGAGCTCATCAATTGTAGTGATTGCTCAAGGGAAATCACCGTTGTATATTTATGCTGTTCTAGAATAATGATACAAATCGCAGACTGGTAGAGTGAATGACTTTCATTGATTTGTAAGCCCCTCAACATAGGGGCTAAACGAATCAGGCGACGATAATTTGCTTCATACAAGCCCGTTGGAGTCGTTGTTTTGTGCAATGATTGAGTAATAGTATGCGTCATAAATTTACAACAATATCTAATCCATAATACGGGAACGTAAGCGTAATTGCGCCTGACTTAATAATTGACTGACTCGGGATTCACTGATGCCAATCAGTGAACCCACTTCTTTTAAGTTCATTTCAGTATCATAATAAAGAGACATGACCATTCTTTCACGTTCAGGCAGACCAGCAATAGCCTGAGATAAACGCTGATGAAATTCATCGCCTAATACTTCATCCATGACATTTTGCTGATTATCTTCAAAAATACCCAGGCTTTGAGTGTCATCCGCCCCCAAATCATCGAAACTCAACATCCGACAAGAGCTGCTGTCTTTTAAAATCTGGTAGTATTCATTAATACTGATCCCCATTTCCTGAGCAACTTCAATATCCCGTGCATCCCGCCCCGTTCTACGTTCAATTTCCTGTATGGTCGCCGTCAAATCACGCGCTTTTTTATGTACTGATTTTGGTGCCCAATCGCTGCGCCTGACTTCATCTAAAATTGCACCGCGAATACGAATGGTTGCATAGGTTTCAAACTGAGCCCCTTGTTTGGGATCATAATGTTTTCCAGCATCTAACAGTCCGATTAATCCAGACTGAATAATATCATCAATATGAATATCAGCAGGTAATCGTGCCGACATATGATAAGCAATTTTTTTGACCAATGGGGCATATTTTTCCACCAATTGTTCAGCAATTTCTTTACCTTCAGGTGAATACATATTAATTCAACTCAGCAAGTCTGCCATTTCTCGGTAAGTATCTACCTGTCCATTGGCTTTTTCAATGATTGAATCAATGAGTTGTGATTGCCCTGCTAAAACTTCAGGCAGGGTGATTTCATTGATATCAATAGTTTCAAGACTATAAATTATACTGGCCAGCGTATGTGCTAAAAAAATAATCTGGCACAAGTGACTGCATTCTCTTGGTGAATTATGGCTCGATTCCAACATAACATCTGTGACAACCTCGGGGACTTGCCAGTCATGTAAAAAGTGAGCACTGATGTCATAGTGGTTTTGCCCAAAAAATTTATTTTCCCGATCTTCAATTGAGATTTCATCTTCAATTAATATTCGTCCCATTTCATCAGGATGCAAATATGCCAGGGCCATTAATCCGATTTCATTCAGCATGCCACTCAAATAAGCATCATTGGCATCCAAAGAAGGTACTTTTAAGCCAGTAGTAATTTCTCTGGCTAAAGTTGCGGTCATGAGACTAACAAACCAATATCTTGGTAAATCAAATGGTTGACATTGTTTGGGATTAAAAATTCCCCCAAGAACGACTCCCAAAACAACATTTTTGGCTGTACGAAAGCCTAACACATCAATAATAGCTCGCTGCACATTAGTCACCGCTCGAGTACCATAATAAGCAGAATTAGCTAAACCAATGATCCTTGACAATAAAGCGGGATCACGCTCAATAATTTGGCTAAAAAAACCAATATCGGCATCATCATCACGAATTATTTTCAGAACATCTCTGGCAGAACTTGATAACGGTGGCAGTTCTTTAAGCTCATTGATACAAACAGTCATATTGATAACTGAATCCTTTGTTTCCAGTCGTACTTTTTTAAATGTTAACGATATTAAGGGAAAGTTAAAGTAACAGATTTACTTAAGTTTTTAGTATAGCAGATAGTATCAGATAGAGTAGTGCTTTAGAAAGGCAGTAAACAAAAAGGCTTTTTATACATCAATAATTTAATAAACAAAGAATAATGCCAAACAGGCCTCATGCTTTTTCATTCAAGAGAGAACCCAAAATTTCATCAACCGTTTCAACGACTTTACCAGAAGCAAGTACTTGATATTGATTCATTTTCATTTCAACAAGATCATTCACAGGGGAAGATTGAGCCTGCATTGCTTCTTTACTAGCAATACTAATTGCATTTTTTTTCATGCCATCCAATCCCGTTTGCATACCCGTACGAGCAATTCCCAAAATTGAAACATCTGACATCAATCAATCCTCCCACGCAAACTTCAAAAGAATAACTTAAGCCTATTAGCGTCCAGGGTAAAATTTTCTTTAGAGAAAGGTTGTTATTGATGAATGTTCAATATGCTCTCTATCCCCTCCATTTGTTTTGAATTTCAGTGTGATTGAGCATTAGCCACTGCATAGCGATCATCGCACTGGCGTTATTAAGGTATCCATCTTTAAGACGTTGCACAGCTTCATCAAAGGAGAAGACAAGAACCCGAATATCTTCTCCCTCTTCTTCCAGTCCATAAATACCACCAACATTATCAGTTTTAACACAGGCACAATAAAGTTGAGTGGTTTCAGAGGTACCTCCAGGACTGGAATAAAATTCACCTATGGCTTCTAATTCAAGCAATTTCACCCCAGCTTCTTCTTCAGCTTCTCGATGAGCAACTTCAACTTGAGACTCTCCTGGTTCGACAATACCCGCAATGATTTCCAACAACCAGGGGCTTTTCTTTTCAGGTAACTTTTTGGGGCTTCCACCGTGTTCTAAGTCAGCTTCATAAACATAGGCACCAATGCGAAATTGCTCTAGAAGAATAATAGCATCCTTCCAGGGATCATAAGCAAGAACACCTACTGCATGACCTCGCTCAAAACACTCACGAGTCAATATTCTGGTTTTTCCCCCATCAAATTTGAGATGTTGCAAGGTATATTGATTTATAGTAAAAAAACCACGATAGCCTGATTTTTTTTGAAGAATATCAACATATGAGTATTTCATTTTTTTCATTCTATACAGAGTATCCATAAATTGGGCATTGGAATTAAGAGTAGAGACAAGGCATATCTTGTCTTTACAATTAACACAAGTATGTCTCTTTATTATGATATAATTTTTAAATGATTTCACTCACGACATACCATGATATTCCTCTACTGGGTTTTGCCGCATTCAGCGGAACAGGTAAAACAACACTATTAGAACAACTCATCCCTGAGCTAAGTCAAGCTAATATCCGCGTTGCTATGGTAAAACATACGCACCATGAAAAATTTGATATTGATAAACCAGGTAAAGACAGTTACCGCCTACGTAAAGCAGGGGCTGAACAAATGTTAGTTGCCTCAGCTAAACGCTGGGCACTCATGGTTGAACAACCTTGTGAAGAAAGAGCAGCCGAACCCAATTTATTTGAGTTATTGCCACATCTGGATCTCAGCAAAATCGACCTCATCTTAGTTGAGGGTTTTAAGCACGAATCAATCAGCAAGATTGAATTACACCGTCCAGTACTCGGTAAACCACTATTGTCGCCCAATGATTCTAATATCGTAGCGGTTGCAACGGATAGTCAACTCGATTCACCACCCAACTGCCCATTACTTGATATTAATAACATTGTTGCAATGAGTCTTTTTATTAAGGCACTATTGCCCAAGAAATAAGCCATATAAACAATTTACAGGAAATTTTTTACAGGAAAAGAATATGAGTCAAAAAGATAGCACCTCTTCCAATGCAAACCGATTTCTCAGTGTGAGCGAAGTTCAAAAACGAATTATCAGTGATATCAAAGCCATTGATGGTACAGAACAAGTGGCAATAAGAGAGGCTCTCGGACGCATATTAGCCCAAGACATTGTTGCTACATTCGATACACCCCCTTGTGATAATTCAGGTATGGATGGATATGCTTTTTCTAGCAAAGAATTGACCAGTGATTTGAGCGAAGAGTCCACCCTGACACTGAAAATTGCAGGTCAATCTTTTGCCGGACATCCTTATAATGGCGAAATAGCTGCGGGTGAAGCCATTCGAATTATGACTGGCGCGCAGGTGCCTGACGGTGTTGATACCGTGGTGATGCAAGAGCATACAGAAAAATCAGGTGATACTCCAGAAGCAGCAAGTGTTACCATCACGACCATTCCAAAAGCTTTTGCCAATGTACGTAAGGCAGGCGATGATCTCAAAACAGGTCAAACCTTTTTATCAGAAGGCAAAAAGCTCTCACCAACTGACCTCGCCTTCCTCGCGACTCAAGGTATTGCTGAAGTCAGAGTCTCACGAAAACTGAGAGTCGCTTTCTTTTCAACAGGTGATGAATTACGCTCAATTGGTGAGACACTGGGTGAAGGTGATATTTATGATTCTAACCGTTACTCCCTTTACGGCATGTTACAGAACCTTGACGTTGAAATGATTGATATGGGCGTTATTCCTGATGACCGCCAAGCAATTGAAGAAGCATTCAAAACAGCGGCTGACATTGCTGACGCAGTGGTCACCTCTGGTGGTGTTTCAGTGGGAGAAGCTGATTTTGTCAAAGAAACACTGGAAAAACTGGGTCAGATTAATTTCTGGAAAATTTCAATGAAGCCAGGGAAACCTCTGGCCTTTGGCACTTTAGGCAATAGTTTATTTTTTGGTTTACCTGGAAATCCTGTTTCCGTGATTGCCACCTTTTATCAGTTTGTTCAACCAGCTTTGAAACGTATGAAAGGCCAAAATATTTTCTTACCACTTGTTGTTAAAGCAAAAACAACTGAATTATTAAAAAAACGTCCTGGACGGACTGACTTTCAACGCGGTATTTTAGAGCAATCTGACAGTGGTGAATTAACCGTTAGGAATGCTGGCATACAAGCATCCCACGTACTGACAGCAATGAGTCAGGCCAACTGTTTCATTGTCATTCCTGCGCAAAGCGGTAGTATTGAAATTGGGGAAATGGTCGATGTTCAACCATTTGAGGGGTTACTAAGCTAGTCAGTTATTCAGTAGAGACATGGCCTGCCTTGTCTCTACATCTGTTCGCAAGCTCTTCAGTATCAGTCACAACCTCCCAACCCTGTGTATGTTGTTCTATCAAATGCGCCATTGCTTCAATATTTTCTGAGGAATCATTCAGTGCTGGAATGTACTGATAGTTTTTACCACCTGCATCAAGAAAAACGTCTCTGTTTTCAACCGCAATTTCTTCTAATGTTTCTAAACAATCA
The DNA here is from genome assembly GCA_016744395.1 of Gammaproteobacteria bacterium. Lineage (GTDB taxonomy): Bacteria > Pseudomonadota > Gammaproteobacteria > GRL18 > GRL18 > GRL18. The sequence continues at coordinate 31,514 of JADGEK010000043.1, forward strand.
ATTGAAAAACCAGGACAAATAACATCAACAGACTGAATACTGTCCTTGGCAAGCTCCTCTAATGTCTGACTGGTATAAGGCTTTAGCCATTCAGCTTTACCAAAGCGAGATTGAAAAGTAATCAACCATTGTGACTTATCAAGCCCAAGTTTTTCTGCCAATAAGCGTGCTGTTTTATGGCACTGGCAATAATAAGGATCACCTTTTAAAAGGTTCCGCTCAGGTAGGCCATGGAAGGACATAATAAGCTTCTGCCCCCTTTCATGAGACTTCCAAAAGGTCTGTACGGAATGGGCTAATGCCTCAATGTGCTCATTTTGATCGTGGTAACCATTAGTAAAGCGCAATTCTGGAATCCAGCGCCAATGGTGCAATTCTTTGCTCACAGCATCAAAAATTGAAGCAGTGGTTGTGCCTGAGTATTGAGCATAGGTTGGCAACACTAAGATTTTATGGACATTGTCTTGTGCCAATTGACGAAGAGCCGAAGCGATATCGGGATTTCCATAGCGCATAGCTAATGCAAAACTGAAGTGCGTATCTCCCCTCTCACTAAAAAAAGAGTCAAGTTTCTGCATTTGCTTTTTAGCAATTGAGACTAATGGCGACCCTTCTGATGTCCAGATAGATTGATACAGTGGTACCAGTTTACGAGGTCGAAAGGGCAAAATAACTAAATTAAGAATCAGTTGCCAAAATATTTGAGGAATCTCGATCACACGCTGATCAGATAAAAATTCTCTAAGAAAACGTCGAATGGATGATGCATCAGATGCATCGGGCGAGCCTAAATTAACAAGAAGAATACCAATTTTTTCAGGTTGGTCATGCTTAAACTCTTCGGCATGAAATTTCATTTAGGATCCTTGGGGACAGAAGCTTATGAATCTTCTCATTATTGCAGTAGAGACCTTGCATGCAAAGTTTCTACTGAAACGTGAACATTACGTTATTGCTTAGTTTCTTGTTCAGCCTGTTGTTTTTCTATGTCTTGTTTCACTTCTTCCATATCCAGACCTTTTGCCTGGTCAATAACCTGTTCCAGTTGAGAGCCCTGCAAAGCACCTGGCTGTGAAAACAGAATAATCTGTTCACGGAAAATCATCAAAGTTGGAATAGAACGAATTTGAAACTCACCCGCTAATTGCTGCTCATCTTCCGTATTCACCTTGGCAAACACGATATCAGGGTATTTCTCAGATAATTCTTCATAAACAGGAGCAAATCCTTTACAAGGACCACACCATGGTGCCCAAAAGTCGACAATAACAAATTCATTATCAGTGATTATTTCATTAAAATTTTCTGCTGTGACTTCAATCGTCGCCATGATTTTTCCCTTTTATTTCAGGTAAGAGGTTTGTATTAAGACTTATGTTTAAACTGTTTAAAAATTGTTATTTACCACCTCCCTCACAAGGAGGTGATGTTGGAACCTGGCCATTACGCTGTTCCCATTCTTCTTTCGTAAAAGTGTGCATCGATAGAGCATGAACAGGGCCTGCCAATTCCTCTTCAAGGACTTTATTGACGGCTCTATGGCGTTTTAACAACATCAGACCATCAAATTCACTAGAGACAATTTGAACTTTAAAATGCATTTCTGAGCCCGCAGGTACATTATGCATATGACTCTCATTTTCAACCAGCAAATAGTCTGGAGAAAAGGCCTGGTTCAATTTTACTTCAATTATCGTTTGAAGGCTCATATAGTATATCACCTGTTTCTTATATTCAATTATTTATTTACTTTAATATGTGGTTACATAAGCACTTTTTCAAGCATAAAAAAGCCTGCAATGCAGGCTCATTATTTTTCTTTAAAAACTCAACTTAATATCATCCTCCATGTATGGCCATACCAACATCAAGGGCATCAAACCAATCCAGAAAGCGCTTTACATCATCGCCTTTAAACATTCGACCATGCTGTGGGGCCATAATATCAATATCAAGCTCTCTGACACGACGTACCCAATCTTTCTTAGCTTCATTGGATGGCATCCATCGCTTATGGAAAAAACGCATTTTTTCTTTATGACTTTCAAAATCATCAACAAACATTGCTGAACCAGGTGCTTCCAATGCAGCGCCGATATCACCACTCATCAGAATTTTTGCATTTGGATCATAGACATTAAAGTTGGCTGAAGAGTGCAAATAATGTGCGGGGAAAAATTGTAACTCAACAGATTCCAATCGAATGCTTCCACCTTTATCAGGAATTGGCACATATTTTACATCACCGCTACTAAAATGCCTGATAAAGCCCTCCCACATAGCCGAAGAATGAAGGCGAATTTCAGGCAACATTTCATGCCAGAGTCCCAGCGATGAAATGATATCAGGATCTTGATGCGAGGCGAATATGTCAGTGATATTTTCAAGCTTTGAAACACTCAGCGTTGCCGCTAAGACAGAAGAAAAAATTTCCATACCACCTGGATCAATTAATAAAGTTCGATCACCATCTTTCACAATATACTGATTCGTATCGATAACTTTTTCAGGCTTATCAGGATCACGGCCCATTATGATCCATTGATAAGTACCATCATATATTGTTTGTGTGATCATTTTTTTGCTCTCAAATTAATTTTTCGTTTGTCAAAGTGCATTCTTTTACCCAACCTGATACCTTAAGAATTTACCGTAAAGACAGTTGAGACAGATGGTATTTACTGCTTTGTAATGTATCTTTAATGTTGTTAACGGCAATGGAAACTTCATCAGCAACCACTTCCAGATTAGATTGAAAGTCACCCGCACGAGTCGCCTCAGTTCGCGAAGTTGTGCAAATCATTTCGGCTGCCTGTAATTGATTTCTTATTTCTGCTAATAATTCTAATAAATCACCGTTTTTTCGCCCATAATCAATTAAAAATTGTTTCTTCATTTTTTCCAGTTCAGCCAAACGTTTCTTCATTCCCTGATGATCAGCATATTTGACCATGCCTTGAGTGGCAGCTCTCATTTGTTCTATAGTTCGACTCCGATTTCGGTTTGAAATAGCAAAAGCCGATAATTTCAATGCCTCTGCATTAACTTTTTCAACCAATTGGGTAATATTAATGGCCACATCATCAATGAAATCAGTAATAGGATGAAAGCCCATCGCCTGGCTCCCTGCTCTTGCCGCAATGGCTTTAGCATTCTTTGCACTGAGCGATATTCGTTTTGAAATTTGCTTTACGGCAAAAAGTTCTGCTTGAACAGAAGCAACTGCTAAAAATTGTCTGGCACTGGCATCCATAGACTTATTATTAAATGGCATAGATATTTCCTAATTTCTTATCACTTAAAAGAAGTGATTACACAACAACTTAACTTCTAATTAACTTAAAATTCCCCCATCTAATTTTGAATTCTATGTTGCCAAACAATGGGCGCTAAATTTTAGTTTAGCTAAGGGCTTTTTAGTTAAAACAGAGAGTAATAATAAAGTCGCTTCAATAGTATGGTTCGGCAGTCGCTTGAAAAGCTTT
>JADGEK010000207.1 GCA_016744395.1 Gammaproteobacteria bacterium
CTCTCCATAAATGGCAGACCTGGGGATATGTGGATAAGTCTACTCCCGAGATCTAGAATTGTACCTATTTCAGGCTCATTTCAGTATTGGAAAATACTACCCAGAGCAATATATGAGCAATTTTAGAGAAAATCCTCTCTATAAGCCCCATAAGTCCGTAGAATTGACGCATAGTATTGACACATCCCTTTGATTGACATGCGACTCACTCCAAAAATGTGGAATAAGTTGCCAACGTCGTAGTCGTCATGTCACACCTTTAACTGTCTCTTATCGTTTGCAAAACAATGACTCATTTAGTCATTCTGACGGCGTAAAAAAGCAGGAATATCAAGATATTTCAAATCTTCAGATTCTCCGCTTGCTGCATATTCATCGCCAGACACTTTTTGAGTCACAATCATTTCTTCTTCAACAATCGAGTTATGATCAATTGAAGGTACAGCTTCGACTCTGTCACGTTCAGGTTTAACAAGCTTAATTTCAGCTTTTTCTTCCTTGGCAACAGCACAGCCAATACCTGTAGCAACCACAGTCACACGCATCTCACCATTCATTTCAGGATCAATTACAGTACCAACAACGACAGTCGCATTATCAGCAGCAAATGATTTAATGGAATTACCCACCTCTTCAAACTCACCAATCGACATATCCATGCCAGCTGTTACGTTAACCAGAATACCCTTAGCTCCTGAAAGATCAACATCTTCTAATAATGGGCTTGAAATGGCTCGTTCAGCAGCATCTTTTGCACGATCTTCACCTGTTGCACTGCCAGTTCCCATCATTGCCATACCCATTTCTGACATGACAGTACGCACATCAGCAAAGTCAACGTTGATTAAACCAGGTCGAGTAATCAATTCAGCGATGCCTTGAACAGCATTTAACAAGACATTATTGGCTTCTTTAAAAGCATCCAGTAATGTTGTGCCTTTGCCTAAAACAGCCTGAAGTTTTTCATTTGGTATAGTGATTAATGAATCAACATATTCTTTTAATTCACCAATTCCCTCTTCTGCCTGTGACATACGACGAGGCCCTTCCCATGGAAAAGGCTTGGTCACAACAGCAACGGTTAAAATGCCCATTTCCTTTGCTAATTCAGCAACAATTGGCGCAGCACCAGTACCTGTACCACCACCCATACCTGCAGTGATGAACAACATGTCCGTGCCAGCAATAGCTTCCATGATGCGCTCACGGTCTTCAATCGCTGCTTCACGACCCACACCAGGATTTGCTCCTGCACCAAGTCCCTTCGTCATTTCGTTACCAATTTGCAATACTGTCCGTGCAGATGAATTTGCCAGGGCTTGAGCATCCGTATTGGCACAGATAAAATCCACACCATCCAAATTGCTATTGGCCATGTGTTCAACGGCATTACCACCACCTCCGCCAACACCCATAACTTTAATTACTGCTCTATCACTTGATGTATCCATTAATTCAAACATTCCCACTTACTCCTTCCTTCACAGCCAATGAAAGATAAATCATTAAAAAAAAATAAATCAACCAAAATTACCATCAACATTTCGGATGCCTTACAACCATTTACATTAACGTCCAGTCTTTTAAAACAAAACTTTAACAGCGTTAATAACTTCTTATACAACAATGCCACTCAACTCATTACCAACTATTTACACAACCACTCTTATTACTATTTGATTAAAAATTTCCTTGAAACCACTTTTTCATTTTGGCAAGAATACCAGCAAAGC
>JADGEK010000002.1:0-47074 GCA_016744395.1 Gammaproteobacteria bacterium
AGGTGATCAACATAGTCATCGTTTCGGCTGCTATGGTAGCGCCCTGCTTTTAAGGTGTATTGTGCGGTGTAAAAACTGGGTCCTTTTTGTGTCCCTAGTATTACGGATGGGGCTAACTCAGTGATCCATGAACTTTTGACACCTGCTTTATCCTGCAAAAAAATATTGTCATCGTGTTTGGTTGATATTGTAATGGCAGGTGATGCCGTAATACCCTCAGTGAGTGGAATATCAAATGCATTTTTATTACTTGGTTGAGCAAAAGCTGACAGGCTGAACAAAGTAAAAATAAGAGTAGTCATGCGTAGCAAGAGCACCGCTTTTTTCATTTGAAAGAATTCCTTCTATAGGATTTTGAATATTAGATATTATCTATATATCTGCTTATTTTGTCTGTAGGATATATCTTATTTAATAACAATTATTATAAGGTTATACTAATAATTAACAATATTATGCGTCTTATTCATAAGAGCAATGAAGTGATAAGGAGTTGTATTCTTCATTTAGTAACATTCAAATTATTGAGTACAAAACGTGACCAGTAAAGAGTTTAATCACCATCGCCATCAAACTACGGAGCAGTTTTTTCGACTCTTTGATCTTGCCAGTATTATAGTATCATTGTTATTTTCAATGATGATTTATAACATTCATATCGACATTAATTATGTTTTTGCTGGTACGATAGCAATGCTCTGCTTTATTTTGATTTCAGGCCTCAGTCAACTCTATCATGATGAACCGACCCGTGCTCTTAAAGGCCGTTCTGATCTGGTTATTTTGACCTCGGTTCTTACCTTTATTGTTTTACTGATTCTGGCTTACCTCACAAAAACCACCAGTCACTATTCCAGGGTCACGATTAGTCTATGGTTTTTTATAATGCCAATCATGATGATAACCTGGAGAATAATTGCTTATCGAATTCATATCAATCGCTACAAAAAAAAGAAAGGGTTTAAACGAGTTGCCATTCTGGGTGCCAATAATATTGGTAATGATATCGCTAAAAAAATAAATGATGACTTTACTTTAGGTTATCAATTGGTTGGTTTTTTTGATGATAGAACTGAAACCAACGATAGGATACCCGAAGTTCTAAATGGTGCCATCGTTGGCTCATTTGAAGACGTTATAAAAGCCGCTCGCTCAAGAGAAATTGATATATTATACATTACCCTGCCTTTGGCGGCTGAAAAACGAATTGTTTTGTTATTAGATGACTTAAGTGATTGTGCCATTGCCGTTCATATTATTCCTAACTTTTTTATTTATAATATTCTTCATGCTCGTTGGCATACAATTGGTGAACATCAGGCATTGAGTATTTACGATACGCCTTTTTATGGTGTGGGGAGTTTACTAAAAAAAGCAGAAGATATGATTATTGCCTCTCTCATTTTAATATTAATCTGCCTACCCTTCTTAATCATTGCGATTGCAATTAAGCTCACCTCACCAGGGCCTGTTATTTTTAAACAAAAACGCTACGGTGTTAATGGTAACGAATTAATTGTCTATAAGTTTCGCAGCATGACAACTTGCGATGATGGTGATGAAATTAAGCAGGCGACCAAAGGCGATGCTCGCATTACCAAATTAGGGGCTTTTTTACGTAAAACCTCTCTGGATGAATTACCTCAATTTTTTAATGTGCTCAATGGCAGTATGTCTATTGTTGGACCACGGCCTCATGCGGTTGCACACAATGAGGAATATCGCCAACAAATCAGTTGTTATATGTTGAGACATATGGTCAAACCAGGGATCACAGGTTGGGCTCAAGTGAATGGTTTGCGTGGAGAAACTAAACATTTGGAACAGATGGAAAAGCGTATTGAATATGATCTGCATTATATTCGCAACTGGTCATTTATGTGGGATATCAAGATTATATTGAGAACAATTTTTCAAGGCTTTGTTAATAAGAATGCTTATTGATAAGATAAAAATATTATTCAAGCCTGCCTCTTGGGTTTTATTTCTGGTGTTTATTACTGGGTGTATTACTTCAGCCGTTGCTTTAGATTCTAATGATGATTCAGAGCCAGTTATTTCACCAGCATCCGTTCCAAGTGCTTTTATTCCAATGATATTACCTGCTGCTCTGGCCCCCAGAGATACGGGTGTTGGAGTTGCCAGTTATAATAATTAGTGTGCCTGCTTTTGCTTCCCCTTTCTTTAGACGGGGAATTGAGAGGGTTGGGGGTACAAATCAAGAGTCTGTTTTATTTTTATGCATCCATTAAGAAAGAGTGCTTCAGCTGACCAATTTATATTCTATGGCTTTCTTCTTTTATTTGTCTGGCTGCCTCTGCCTTTAGGCAGTTTTAGGGGATGGGCTATTTCATTTATGGAGGTTTGGGTTTTTGCCCTTTCCATCGCCTGGCTGGTTCTATTTTTTAGAAAGCAGGTTCGCTTAAGTTTTACTTTTCGTACTGCATTCATACCACTGGCTTTCTTTTTATTATTTGTTTCCTGGGTTTTCATACAAACTATCCCCTTACCCGCCAATTTGGTCGACTTTTTATCTCCTGAAACTTTTGCTGTTTATCAAAGCACCTATCAAATCATTGGCATTGATATGAATTACATTCCTTTGTCGCTGAATGCCTATGGTACTTATGAAGCGTTTTTGGAAACCTTGAGTTATTTTTTGATTTTTTGTTTGATGTTAGTCTTAGTCAAAAATACCAAACGAGTGCGTTTATTTGCAGGGGTTATTATTTTAAGTGGTGTTTTTCAGGCTGTCTATGGCAGTTTAATGACTTTGTCTGGGCTGGAGTATAGTTTCTTTTTTGAAAAAGAATTTTTTAGAGGTAAAGCGACTGGAACTTTTATTAGCCGAAACCATTTTTCTGGTTATCTGGAGATGTGTCTTGCAATAGGTATTGGTTTGTTGATTTCCAGTTTATATACGACTTCCTCTGTTTCCTGGCGTGAATTATTTCATCGCATCATCAGTAGTATCCTGGGCAGTAAAGTCAGACTTCGCATTGGTCTGGCATTGATGGTCATTGCTCTGGTCATGTCTCATTCTCGTATGGGTAATACGGCTTTTTTTACTAGTCTAACAGTGATGGGCGTATTATATTTGCTGATTGTAAAAAAGCCACCTCGTAGTGTGGTTATTTTATTTGTCAGTCTGATTGTCATTGATGTGTTTATTGTCGGTGCCTGGTTTGGTATTGATGAAGTGATGCAGCGTCTTGAAAATACTTCAGCAAATTCTGAATCCCGTGATGAGGTGATAAGGGATACTTTATCTATGATCAAAGAATACCCTCTTGTTGGCACGGGAGGTGGGACTTATGAGATCAGTTTTTTACGCTATAAAAGTGAGGACATTTCAATTTATTACCATCACGCCCATAATGACTACCTGGAGTTTTTGGCTGAATATGGTGTAATTGGAATGAGTTTTCTAGTTTTATTGGTTATCAGCAGTCTGGCAAGTGCTTTATTTGCTCTACGTAAACGGAACCATGCTTTATTGAAGGGTATGGCTTTTTCTTCATCGATGGGTATTATAGCCATCCTCATTCACTCGACGGTGGATTATAACCTACAAATCCCTTCCAATGCCGCTTTATTTGTAGCATTACTGGCTTTGGCACATATCAGTCTACATTTAAAACCCAATTCATCTTCAAGAATTAGTCTTTAAGATCTATAATTGATATTTAGAGTTCTAATCAATTTTTTGAGTTAAGTAAATATCATCATGCATAAACATATCCGAATTTTTATTCTCTTAATCATTCTACTCATTGTTGCCGTAGGTAATCTGGCAACTAATTGGCGTGCGACTGATTGGGATCATTCTTTAAGGGTGGTGGTTTACCCTATCAATGGCGATCATTCTCCAGTAACCGAAGAATACATTAACAACCTTAATGATAATAGTTTCAGTGATATCAAACCATTTTTTATTGAAGAATTAGACAATTATGGTATAAGTTTATCTGATCCGATTGAGATTGCCTTGTCACCCATCGTCACGGAACACCCTCCTTCGACACCACCCAAAGGTAATATTTTTGAAATTATTGTTTGGAGTTTAAAGTTACGTTATTGGGCTTTTCAAAGAGATGAATACCAAGGCCCAAAACCTGAAATTCAAGTCTTTGCCTTGTATTATGATCCCAAAATAACACCTTATGTTCGACATTCTACAGGCCTGGAAAAAGGACATATTGCTGTCATTAATCTGTTTGCCGATAAAAAACACTATGGCAGTAATCAATTTATCATGACTCATGAGTTGTTACACACCTTAGGCGCTAGCGATAAATATAACCTGTCAACCAATGAACCTAGCTATCCTGATGGCTATGCTGAGCCAGACTTAGAACCTCTTTATCCTCAATCTTATGCTGAAGTAATGGGGGGGAGAATTCCACTGAGTGAAAATGAAAATAGAATTCCGGGCTCACTTGCTGAAGTGATTATTGGGAAGCAAACCGCGAGAGAAATTCGGATGCTGAAATAGTTTACCATTTAAAGAAGCGTCCCTCAGTCCTCCTTCGCATCAGACTGCCTACTTTTGGTGAAAAAGGTTTCGGCTTATGTCAGTCTGGTCTTAGTTTTGATTTTTTAGGCGTTTGAGTTGATTGGCAGGTTTCAGCTTCCTTATCACCACAGGAACGTGTGCAGCCACCACAGCCTGCTTTGTAGCCTTTATAGTTTGAATCTTGTTTTGCCAGCCAGCCTTGAAAAACGACCCATAATACACAGAGTAATATCAGGCCAAGCAAGCTTAAGATGTGTGTTAACATGAGTTTCCTGTGCTTAGGTGGAGCTAAAGAGCCCTGCAAAGCCCATAAATGCCATGGACAATATGCCGGCAATGATTAAATTAAATGCGGTACCACGAATAAGAGCAGGCACATCATTGATTTCAGTTTCTTCTCGTATACCTGCCATAAGAACCATGGCTAAAGTAAATCCAGCGCCTGCCCCTAAAGCAAAAGTTAAACCTTCGACTAAACCATAACCACGGTTAGTGGCAAAAATGGCCAAGCCGAGAATGGCACAATTGGTGGTTATTAATGGCAAGAAAATACCCAAAGATTTGAACAAACTGGGGCTGAGTTTTTTAATACTCATTTCAATAAATTGTACGGTACTGGCAATCACAACAATAAAACTGATCAGTCGTAAGTAAGGTGCATAGATCAAAACATAAGTATTTAAAATCCAGGCGCAAAGTGCTGTGATGATTAAAACAAAAGTTGTCGCCAGTCCCAACCTGAAAGAGGTTTCTAATTGCCCTGAGACACCCAGAAAAGGACATAAACCTAAGAAGTAGGCCAGCACAAAATTATTAACCAGAAGTGTACTGATAAAAATCCAAAGTAAATCATCCATTTTTATCGACTCCCAGCACAGCGGCTCTGTCTGCTTCAGCCACTTTACCCAAAAACTGTTTTCTACGCTCGGTAAACCAGTTAAAAAACAATAACAACAAGCCCAGTGTTAAGAAACCGCCAGGTGGTAAGATCATAATCACCCAGGGTTCAAAGTTGCTGCCAAAGAGATCAACGCCAAATAAGGCCCCTACGCCCAGGATTTCTCTGACTGAGCCCAAAGCAAATAAAGCGATCATAAAGCCGCCAGACATGCCCACAGCATCCATCACAGCGTATTTAACATTGTGCTTTGAGGCGAACGCCTCTTGTCTGCCAAGGATCATACAATTAGCCACAATCAAAGGTATGAATGCGCCCAGTTCTTTATGTATCGCGGGTAACATCGCCAGCAAACTGTAATCAACCACCGTGACAAAGGTGGCAATGATAATAATGTATAAAGAGATGCGAACCTGTTTTGGTATCCACTGTTTAAAGCTTGAAACCAAAAAGCTGGAACCGACTAACACGAAAAAAGTGGCCACTCCCATCACGACCGCATTAATAGCAGAGTTGGTCACTGCCAACATGGGGCACATGCCAAGTACCTGTACAAAAACGGGGTTATCCCGCCACAGGCCTTTAATCATTTCTTCATATGCAGTGGTATCTGTTGCCATAATACTATCCGTTATTCGCTTCTTTTTTGGTTTCTTCAATTTCTAGGGCAGGCTCATTACCTGGCTGAGGAAGACGTGGTGACCAGATATTAAATGCCTTATTAATAATTCGAACCACCGCTTTGGATGAAATAGTCGCCCCTGTAATCGAATCAATTTCATTATCCTGACTCTTTGTGCCTTTTTTAACGGCTTTAATGTCTTTAGTCATGGGTAAGCCCATAAATTCACCCACAAAAGCCATATCTTTGAAAATTTTATCACCCAATCCTGGCGTCTCACGACTGTCCAAAATTTCCATTCCAGTTATTGTACGATTAGAAGAAAGATAACCATATAAAACATGAATCGTATCTTGAAAACCTGGCCCTTTACCTTGTATGGCATAACCTATGAACTGTCCTTTGGTGTCATAACCTGCAAAAATCATGTCATCATCCATGCCATCTGATTTTACAAGCAGTAACTTATTATCTACAAAATGTAATTTTTGCATAGAGCTGACATCAGGCAGTACTTTAAAAACGGCTTCACGCAATTCTCTGGCTTTATTTTCTTTAATGGTATTAAAGGTCAGCATATAAATTGAGATGATAATAATACCAGAAATAAAACCAGCCACTGCCATTGAAATAATGAGACGTTGACTGCCTGGTTCTTGAACCTGAATTGAAATTTCTTTTAAATTTGTCATATTTTTTAATTTGTGCCCATCCGTAAATTACTTTTTCTTTAGCTTCACCCTTTTTCAAAGGGGGACTGAGGGGGTTAGTTATTGATTTGCAACCCCCTCAATCCCCCTTCTAAAGAATGGGGAGGCTAAAAGCTGAATAAACGGATGGTCATTGGTAAGCCATCCTTTGTATACCAGGCTTTAAGTTTAACGACCAAATATTTTCGGCTGTGTATAACGATCAATAAGAGGTGTTGCAGCATTCATGAGCAAGATTGCATACAGCATACCCTCGGGTAAACCACCGTATAAACGAATGAGAACCACCAAAAAGCCAACACCAATACCAAATATCCAACAGCCTTTCGGTGTTAAAGGTGAAGTCACAGGATCGGTTGCCATAAAAAAGGTACCCAGCAGTAAACCACCGGAAAATAATGTGAAGAAAGGAGATGGATAACTGGTAGTGGACTCTGCACTACTGGTCAACAGCATTATCAATGAAAATAAAGCAGCTGTTGAAAAAATAGCAACAGGAATACGCCAGTCAATACTGCGGCGTATTAATAAAAATAAGCCACCCAATAATAAAAACAAGCTGCTTGTCTCCCCGATTGAGCCTGCGGTATTACCCATAAAGAGACTCACTAATTCTGTCCCCTGATGTTCAAATTTCATAAGACCCAAAGGTGTCGCAGTACTCAGTGCATCATAGTGACCTTGCATAAAAGGCAGTGCCAGATTACTACTGTGTATTTGAAAAAATTCGCCTGGACCACCTGCGGGCCCCCAAGTCGTCATTGCAATGGGGAATGTCCCCAATAAAAAAGCGCGACCTAATAATGCAGGGTTAAAAATATTAGCTCCCAACCCACCCCAAATCACTTTACCCAGACCGATACTCACTGAACCACCCAGAAATGCCATCCATAAAGGTAAACCTGACGGTAAAGTCAGTCCTAGTAATAGTCCTGTTAAACCTGCACTGGTGTCACTCAGAGCGAAGCGTCTTTTTTCTTTGTCTGTAAAAACCCACTCGGTTAATACGGCACCTGCAATTGAAGCAATAATAATAAGTAAAGCACTTAAACCAAAAAACCATAGAGCCGCACAGGTCGCAGGAAAAAGAGCAATCCAGACATCTTTCATTGCCGCAGGCGTAGTTAATTCCTGGTGCAGTAAGGGTGCTGATTGAAGTAGCAGTTTCGGATCTTTATTTTTCATTAATGTTTTGTCTTTATTGAGATGTCTTTCTGTTTCTCAGGTTATCTTTCGCCGTTCGTATGTGTTGTACAATTGGAATGTTAGAGGGACAGGCATAGGTGCAAGCACCACATTCCACGCAATCCATGACATTGTATTTTTCCTGCATATCGTCAAATAATCTGGCCTTGCCTAACAAAGCCAGACGTGATGGATTCAAGAAATAGGGACAGGCTTCAAGACAACGGGCACAGCGAATACAGGGGTACTCACTGGGACGAGAAGTTTCTTTTTCAGTAAAAGCCAGAATGCCTGATGTGCCTTTGAGAATGGGGGCATCCAGATCGGCAATGGGACTGCCCATCATGGGACCACCACTGATCACTTCACGAGTCTCATCTTTTAAACCACCCGCAAAATCCAGTACATCCCTGATGGGTGTGCCAATGGGCACAATCAGATTTGCAGGCTCATGAACACCAGGCCCGGCAAGAGTCACTATTCGTTCGATTAAAGGCATGCCATGCTCAAAATAATCAGCCAGTGCCACGATGGTGCCAACGTTATTCACTGCGATGCCAATATCACGGGGTAATTTACCTGCCGGCAGCTCTTTATCGTAGATACTTTTAATCAACATTTTTTCAGCGCCCTGTGGGTATTTTACTTCCAGGGGCACAATATCAATAGCCATATCGTCGGTCAGATATTTTTTCAATTGGCTGATGGATTCAGGCTTGTTTTTTTCAACACCAATGGCAACTCGTTTAGCACTTAATTGATGGCGTAAAATTTCACAGCCAAGCAACACGGCCTCAGGGCGTTCAACCATTAAGCGATGATCATTGGTCAAATAGGGTTCACATTCCGCACCATTCACCAGTAAATCCGTAATTTCCTGTTCTTCAGGAATGGAATATTTTACATGACTGGGAAAAGCTGCACCGCCCATACCAACAATACCAGACATTTGAACCGATTCAATGAACTGTCCAACATCCATATCACCTACGTCTATTGATGATTGGGCATGAGGGAATTGCTGGGTGGCATAGGGATCAGCCTCAATTTCAATGGCCATTCTAAATGAGCCATCGACATAGCGATGCATTCCCACATCTGAAATGGTTCCTGTCACAGGACTGTGTAAAGCGGTAGAGATAAATCCTTTTGGTTTGGCAATGAGTTCACCACGCTGTACCCTGTCCCCTACTTTAACAATAGCTTCAGCAGGGATACCAATATGCTGACCAAGAGGCATGACATAACGTTTCATAAAGGGAACACGTTGTATCGGCAGGTCTTCTGTCTGCTCTTTATGGTGTGGCGGATGCACACCATGGGAGAAACCTCCCTTGATAAACAGATTGCCTATAGAAAACAGTCGGCCTAATGAAAAAGAATTGGACATTGTTGCGCTTTAATCCTGAATTTTGTTGATTTAGCTGCTTGTAAAACTACTTTAACTGCCCCTTCTTTAGAAGGGGGAAGCTAAAAGCTGTTTTACAAGTACCTCAATGTTTTTGTAAAAAGTTGGTATCGTAACCCGCCAGAGTTAATAACTGCTTACGGACTTTGGTATGTGTATCTGCTTCATAGGTGGCATTCACTTCAGCCACTTTGGCATCATAATCAGCGCGCAAGGCATCTAGCTCTGCTTGATGTTCCGCTCTTAGGCGTTCCTCAACACATTGCTCAACATATTCTGTAAACGGTGTTTCAATGCCTGCTAGTTCCAGCAATGTATGCCAAGCATTTTGCTGATCACCAATCATAGACGCAAACTCTTTACTGACCGATGTTTTGACTGATTCCTCATCTTGATTCATCAAAACTATAAAAGGTGTTTTCTTATTTTGTTCAATCGTTGATAAGTTTAACCAATTCGATAATTCCACAGGAGATGCTGCGTTCACCACCAACGATGAAAAATGCGATTGGAAGCGTTTTTCGTTAATTGCCCAATGAACAGGATTCATATCAAGCGTTTCAGTATTGTGTAAGGTCAAACGTGAGCCAAATACTCCCACTTGTTGAGGATTGTATCGAAACAATGGAAACATGCCACTTTGAACTGCAAGTTCTGCCTGTCGTAATGTCTGTTCGGGTGCAAAACCATGACGCTGAGGACTGGGTGTATGGATACAAAGAAGTCCCGCTGCATTATTATTTAATAACTCTTGAACACTTTGTTGAAAATGCGTATTTTCAGCAATTGAAGTTTGTGCTACATAAGCCTGCCGTTGTGACATTGCCATCATAGCCAGGTTATTTCGTGAATCAGAACGACGATTAAGTTTATATTCCTGCAAACCTTCAGTGACCAGGCCAGCATCCAGTTCATTGAATACGACAATCTTTATGGGATAAGAAGAATTTAATAAGAGCGAAATTTGAGAAAAGCCATGCGTGCCCAGTAAATCATCGCCACCCACTAAAAATAATGGTGGGCATAAATGTTGTTCATCAGAAGTTAAATCAGACCAATCAAGATCATCCAGCTTTTCGGTATTTTTTGCATAGCGAGTATCGACGGTTGCTTTTGCTCGTCGCATCAGACTGACAGCAGATAAGACGTCTTTTATTTGGCCCTGAATTAAACCTGCAGCCACCTGTGCGCTTTCACCAGTGACATCAATATTCACAGGTACATGAAAAGGATTATTCGGGAAGGTGCCAGCCCAGCTGGCAATTGAACTGGACGTAATACACAGACTATAACGAGCACGCCCTATGCCATAATCACCTTCAGATAACCGCCAATGCAACTCGTTAAGCTCTAAGACTAATTTAACCAGTTGGTGCGTTCTGACAGCATCAATAGAGCTCACATCCATTACTTGTGATGATTGCTCTAATAAAGCATTTAAATCCACCTGACGAGTTTTAACATCAGAAAGTGTAGCAGATAAATGTTCCAGATTATCCGTAGGCAAAGCCTCAGACAAAGCTTTATTAATTTCCTGTTTCAATTCATTTCTCAGGCTGTCCAGCTCAGAAATAAACTGATGTAACAAGGGTTGTTGATGATACTCAGTCGCACTTAATAACTGGCGTATGGCAATTTTTTCACCTGATGCTAATTCACCGTGATCACCACCTGACAAAGCAAAGGCATTATAACGAGATAACATTAATGCAGCCCCTGCTGACATTGTTGATTCTTGTTCTTGCTTTTGGTCTGTAAGCAAACGTTGTATGGTTGCTGATGAAGTATCAGGCGTTTTCTGCCATATTTTCCATTGTTGTTTCAATTGATAACTTGAAGAGAGTGAATAATCATTGGCTTGAGTGAGTGCAGAAGTTTCATTTTTAGTAGCACACTGTTCGACACAAAGACCACAGCCTTTACAACTATCAGGGTTAATAATTAAACTGAATAGTTCACCTGAATCATTTTGCTTCTTTTCTTGCGTATAAAATAATGAATCGCTCACGACAATAGGCAAATCAGCAATTGCCAGGTGAGCTTTTTCAAAGTCAGCTTCAATGTTTTGCATACGCTCTGCAGAAAAGCTTGAACGGCTCCGAAACCACTCAAATGCATCACTGACTATCTCACCCGCTTTATGAGTTTCAGTCTCATGATTACGATAAAGCTTGGCAATTCGTGAAGCCAATTGGCCTGAAATTGGGCGTACAGCATCTGCACCAGTCATATTGATGCCCGTTTCAATTAATGCTTTTGGTGTAATAGCCACAACAGCAATTGCACTATCAGGACAATTTGACCAGCATTCACCACAGGCAGTACACTCTTCAGGATTGAAAATAGGTATACCATAATCCATGCCATTAAGACTTTGGCGATGACGGGTCATAGTATTAAAAGTTGCCGATAAAGAAGGTATAGTACCTGTAGCCAGATACGGATCGGCTGTTAACTGGTCTGATTCACCCGCCTGTTCTAACACTCCCACCTGATCCCAAAAACGCGGTAAACTATCATATGCTTCTGTGGCCTGACCTAACATTTTTACCCTGTCAGGCACTTCAGATTGAATAGGATGCTTACCTAATGAACTGGCATAAGCGGACAAGCTGAGTGAGTAGGAATGAGATTGATCAGTGGCTACACTTTCTCCTGTATTTTCCAGGATGGCATTAAGTGATTCTTTAAAGGCTTCTGTTAAGGCATTTTTCTTTTCTTCCAACGTCGATGGAATTAATAATTCACGAATTGAAACCACTTTTCGAGTCTTGATATTGAGTTGCTTGTTATTTAATAAACAGCCAATCAATGTACCAAGCATTTGTTCCCATTGAAGATCGATTTGATTGCTCTTAATCTTATAAAGAGTAATATTTTTTTCGTTGATTATTGTTTGACATTCATTTAATAAGCTTTCAGAAGAAAAAAACGATGAAGAGTGATTCTCACTAAAAATTAAAACACCATTTTCTGATAAGTTCTGACAGGCATCGACCATTGCTTGTTCATCAGCCGACACTGCAATAAAATAATTGGCCTGACTCGAACGACCGACATCATAAGCTTTATTAGCATGGGTCACATAGTCAGTTTGCAGTATTGCCCACTGTTCCCAGGAAGACGATATGGCACTGCGTAAATAACCATTTTTTAGTTTATGCATAGTGGCTGACAAATCCATCGCATAAGAAATTGTGCCTGAACCATCAAGTCGATGACTGACAGCAAAATTGATTGAATCTGTATCCACCGAAGACAAACAGGTTTTATCACCTTTTGCATTAATACCTAATTCATTAATTTGTGGGTAATAGCGCTCAAGAGAATCCAACATCACCTGACGTTTTGGATGCTGTTCTTTGGTTTTGCTGATAACCTTCTTTTCACCATATCTGTTGATACCAAAGCTGCTAACATCATAGGAGACAAAGGGCACACCCAGATACTTAGCACTGGCAGACAATGATTTATTTTTTATTTGAAGACAAAGTTCACGTAGATCATCAAGATTTAAAGCAGCACCACCTAAGCCATAAACGATTGAACGCAAAGCAGGGAAATCATTAATATTGCGAGCCAAAGAGTCATCGTTTTGTGTCACATACTTATGTATCACTGAACGAATTTCACGTAATAAAGGGGCATCATCCGCCAATGGAGCTATCATCCGTTCCAGAACAATTACTTGCTGAGTTGTGCATGTGTTTTTTTGTAAAATTTCGATTAAATGACTGCTATTAAAGGGACGTAAACTGTGTAAGCCAATCACACCTACATTGACTGTTGAAGCACTCTTTTTAAGGTTTTTTAAATAGCGGCTTAAGGTGTTAAGCGTTTCAATGGCACTGCCTTGAGCAACAATAATGATATCGGCTTTTTTAAGAGCAAAGGTAGAAATGGAAGAGTATTTTCGGGCCGTCAATTGAGCGTATTGAGCAAAGGCTGATTCAAGAGTGCTTGCCACTAAATCTTCAAAATAGGTTTCTCTTGAAGCACTGCCCAAAGAATAAATGTCAGCACTTTGCATCGCACCCTGCAACACTGGTTTATCCAGGTCATGCCACCTGTGCATGCGATTTCTTTGTTCTGAAAATAATTGTTTTTGTGCCACTGATGGTGATGAGATTATTTCATCGGCTCGACCAATAAATCGCTGTACTAATTCAGCTGAGGGTAAACGTACATCTTGAGCCGCTAGAGCGGTTTCTGTGCCATCAATAACCACAATACCAGGCGTCAGAGTTAACTCGGCAACATGACGAGCAATTAAGGTAAAATCAACCGCTTCTTGCACATTAGAGGCAAACAGTACAAAACAACCACTGTCCATAACTTGATGCAATGCTTCATGACCACTGCCAGTACTGTTACCCTGTGTCGCTGATAAACGATTATCAACGTGGATCACTAAAGGCAAACGTCTACCCACTGCCGTTAGTAATAAATCCTGACAAGAAGCAATATCATGGGCAGACAAAAAGACGGTACTTCTATGGCCTGCAAGACTGACTCCGATTGCAGAAGCCAGTGCGCCTCTGGGTGAATCGGCATATTGCACACTGAGTTTTTCATCAAAAAAATTATGACAAAGTCTTTCTTGTTCTGATAACCAGGCCAGTGCTGCGCCCTGCTCTAAAAATCCACCGCCTAATGCTGCCACTTCCGTAATACAGGCTTCTGTCACAGCAATCGCCGTATTGCCATCAAGTACTGTTTCAACACCATCGGCCAGTTGACCTGCAAATTCCGGCGAACCAAAAATTTGACGGTAAAGACGAATTGCTGTTTCAGTAAGGTTTAGCATAAATTACTTTCTATTCTTTATCTATTGAGGTACTTGCAAAATTGTTCTTAGCTTCCCCTTCTGAAAAAGGAGAAAGCTAAAAATGGGTTTATGTACGTGCTTTAAAGCGTTTTTCTTCATCCGATAATTCTGTAAACTGGTTTCCTTCCAGCCATTGAATTGCATTCGTCGGGCAGCGGTCAATTGCTTTTTGGGTTGTCTTATCCGAGGTAAACAAGCCTGATGTATAGTCAACAACGGGTAATTCATTCACCATAGCCATTAGTCCAACAGGTGCATCAGCCACACATTTAGCACAAGCGTCACAACCCGCACTGCAAAGTGCAGTCACACACTCCCCTTCTAATGGGATATTACATTGCACATAAAGCTTTTCAGCTAATGGGCGTAATTCAAATAAATTCTTAGGACAAACATCTACACAGTCAGCACAAGCTGTACAATTATCAGTATCAACCACAGGCAAACCATTATCATTCATATGAATGACATTAAACGTACAGGCTACTTCACAGTCACCTAAGCCCAGACATCCCCAGGAACAACCTTTGCCACCGCCAGAAATAACAGCCGCGGCACGACAACCTTCAAAGCCTTGATATTCTGCAATCTGAAAAGCCTGTCCCTTTCCACCTGCGCATTTCAGGCGTGCAATATTTTTTTCCTGTTCACCGGCATCCACGCCAAGAAATTCTGATAAGCCATCAATATCATCTTCCGAAGCCACTGTACAACCACTGGGACTGACATCACCTGCAACCAGTTTTATCGCAAAGGGCAAGCAGCCTGGTTCGCCACAAGCACCACAATTTGTTCCTGGCAATAATTCTTCTGTTTCAGCAATTCTCGGATCTTCATCCACTTTTAGATAATGATAAGCAACGGCCAGAATCACTCCAAAGAGTAAACCCAGGCTGGTCATAATGACGGGTGCTGTAATAAAATCTGTTAAATTCATAGCGAGTCTTTAGTTAAAGGTTTTCGCACGTTCAACCAGTTCATCAAGATCAGATTCACTTTCATCCCAGGGTTTCCCGGGGTGTATGCATTTCGAGGGACAAATTTCAGCGGCTTCAACCATCTGTAAAAAAGTCCCCGCACTTAAATCAGCAATAATTGCCTGATTTGAATCATTGTAAACAAACATTAACGGGTTCATATCAGTACAATCATTACAGGTCGTACATAGAGGTGAATCAATCCATGGTTCTTCAATGCTTTCTTCTAAAAGAGCTTCTTCCTCTTCAATCACCTCTTCCACTGTTTCAGATTCATCAGTCGACTCATTAATGGGATCATCTTTCACTGCAGGTGTTGAGGATGTGGGTCTAGCCACCGTACCACCTGCTGACAGGTCCATTCCCAGTAGCATATCAGTCAAACGGCCCATGACTTCAGAAGCCGTTTCTGTTCTGACTCGTTCCAGTTCCGCATCAAATTCTGCTTTAGCCTGTGCCACTTGTTTAGCAACTTCCATCTCGGCATCCGATTGAAAACGAATTTCAGCTTCTTCAATATAGCGACTGCGAATGCCTGCCATTTCCTGCAGAGTATGCCAAAAATTTAATCGATCACGACAGGCATGAATTAATGCTCTGGAAACAACCAGTTTACGCAAGACATTGTCTTTATTAACACCCAAAACATAAGGTATGGTATTTTCAATTTCATGCTCGGGCAATGACAGATAATCAGCAATAGGAATCAACTCATCTGAGTCAAAATCACTGGGAACAATACCAAAATGATGATTCAAACGTGGGATAAGTAAAGAATAGTCTGCGAAAGTAAACTCCAAATCAATTTCATTCGCTTCACCTTTTTCATTTTTATATGAAAATGTCTGTACAGGCCAGTCTTTATCATTTTGAGGGTTGCCACTAAAATCAACACGATCCGCGGCTGAATCTCCCGCACCAGGATCGACGGCGAAGAAGGGATGTGCCCTTCCTTCTAATGCTGCACCTGCCACTAGCCAGGCATTTAAATCTAATTTATCCTCATCATCCCGGATACCTACGTTTATCAGATGCAGACTCGTTCGAGTCGCATTTAATGCCGTGTTGAGGTGGGACAACAAATGATCATGACGTGCCGCTGAGGACTGAGACACAACCGCTTGTCGGTGACTGATACCCATATAGCCCAGTTCAGTACGATAACTTTGAAAAGGGTCATCGTCTTTGCCAATCCCTGGGTTATTATGGGCCTGTACACGGGCAATGATATTTACAGGACGTCCCGAGTTCAAAAGATGAGAGAATGAAACCATGCTTTCATTCGCAAGCCGATCAGACGACTCTAAAACAATTACAGAAGGCACCAGTGTCAGTTCTTTTTTAGAAAAAGCTTCCCAGTTAAAATTATTAAACCAGGGATCATGAATATTTTCATCATACAGGTGATCAATTTCTAACTTTGCAATGCGTGCTGCGGCAAAAACTTTGGCTAACTGCTGAGCTTCCTGATCAAAGACTTCTGTTGCTCTTAAGCAAGGTTCCTCATGATGCTCAGTAGCAAAGCAAGTACTTTGGTTTAATACTTTATCAAGTGAGTAGTTAGCGTGAATAATATGAACTAAGACTTCTTTTTCTTTAAATTCTTGCAGGACAACCAAAGCATCCTGAATCCTCTGACGTCTTGAAGCAGACATTGAAACAGAACCAGTCGAATGTTTCACGATCTTAGATAATGATTCTGTATTAAAAAATTGATTCGATGATATATTTGATTTTAAAGCCTCTGACGATTTTGCTTCATCTTGCTTGGTGTTATCAACATCCAGTAAAGTTTGTAACTTCTGGGTGTATTGCACAGTATCATTTTTGAATTCATTTAGCTGAGGTATCACTTTAGAACGAATTAAGTGCATTAATAAATGCAAGGCAGGAAAACGCCCATAGGCTAAGAGCAAGCCACCTTCAGGTGTTGCATCAAGCAGTTTATCCATATCATCCAGCAAACGTTCCTGATATGATTCATCGAGTTTTAAGTGATCAGTTAAAGCCTTGCAAGCATCCTGCATTAAGGTTTTAATCTCAACAGGGCCTTCATTGGTATAAGTTGATTTACCTAAAAATCGTTCAATCCAGGGCAGATTATCTTTTAATACAAGTGCGCTGCCTTGATCGGGAGCAAAAGACTCAACGGCTTCTTGTAAAAATTCAGATAAAGGCTTTGCTAAATCATTATCTGACCCATCAAAAGAGACTGGAGTCAAATAAAGTGGATAGTCATAACGCAGATGCGATGCATCACGATAGGCCGAAAGCAATGCAGGTAGATAATCATCGGTCAATGATTCCAATTGTTCTGCAGCCGTAGGGTTGCCCAAATGAAAATGGCGTAAAACATGCATGATTTTCTGCAAATCAGCACTGTCCTTTTCGTCTGCAGATGAGACCATAGGCTGCATTGGTAACACACTTGTATTTGATGTCATATCTTATCAGTATTAATTCGTGTTCAGTCTTAAATTGAAAACTTATCAAAAGCCGCATTTAAACCCGCCGCTTTTTCTTCATTGGTCATTCCAACACCAACGCTTGAATGATCTTCATACACAATGGCATCAGGATCTTTAAATAAGATGCCTAATGGAATATTGACTTGATCTCTTGCATATTTCATTGCACCTAGCCAATCTTTTGGATCATGCTCAATCACTTTATGGAAAAGGCGTTTGACATTATCATCAATAGCGACACCATCTTCATGTTCCAAAAGGACAAAACGATCGGGGTTATCTTGTAGAGGCTTGGTGAACTCTTCAGAAAAAACCGGGCAACGCTGAAGAACCCGCACAAAACTTGTCCCCCTGTGTTGATGTGCAACCTTAATAGTTTCATAAAGCAGTGGCGGATTCCAGTCAACGACTTGTGCAACAAATGAAATATTGCTAATGCCCAGTGTAATCGTAAGTGGATTTAAGGGTGGTAAAATAGCGCCATTAGGATGAGTATTGGTTTTTGTACCCTGCGCAGTCGTTGGAGAGGTCTGCTTCTTGGTTAAGCCATAAATACCATTATCAAAAACCAGAATGACCATATCCATATTAAGATGCAATGTGTGTAACCATGGACCAGCACCAATGGAGAAACAATCTCCGTCTCCAGTTGCAACCCAAACATCTAAGTCAGGACGACGTGATTTAATGCCATTAGCTAGTGGTAAAGCACGGCCATGCAAGCCATGTAAACCATAGGTGCCCATATAATGCGGCATACGGCTGGAACAACCAATGCCTGAAACTGCAACACTCTTCTCAGGTGGCACTTGAGCATCGCGCAACACACGATGTACAGTATTTAAGATGGCAAAGTCACCACAGCCAGAACACCAGCGAACATCACCACCTGCGCCATAATCATCCAGTGTAAAATAACGTTCTAAAACTTCTAAAGACCAATCCGCTTTAATACCAAACATATTTTTTTCCTTAACACGTCTTTTTTAACTAAGAGTTGTGCCTGTTATGCATTCATAGCGTCAAGACGCTTACTCAATTCATCGGTCACCAGACCAGGTTGTAATGGGTGTCCATAAACCACAGACCAGCAATCAATATCAATCACAAACTGTGCACGTAATACATTGGCCAATTGTGCATAACGTCTGTTTTCTTCGGTTATCATCGGTGCATCAGGTTCATCACTATAGTTAATTTCAATGGTCATCACTTTCTTGTAACGGTTGAATATCTCTTTTAGGCCTGGCTCCAATGGTGATAAAAAGCGCAGATGAAGTGAAGCAATTTTGTGTCCTTTATCTTTCAGGTTGTCAATGGCTTCTTCAATTGCACCAATGGTTGACCCCCATGCAACAACTAATAGATCACCACCATCCTCTTGTGAATCGACACCGTGAATCACAGGTGTTTTCAAAGTACTCTGTAAAGCCGCTATTTTTCGACTGCGATGTTGCGATGTAATCTGGTTAGTCTCAGAGTTATAAGAGACTTTGCTTCGCTCTGTATGAGAAAGTCCAGTTAGGACATACATACCATCAGGTTGCCCTGGTATAGGCCTTTGAGATAAACCAGTATTCTCATCCCAATCATATGCAGGTATTCTCTTGTCCCATGGTGATTGATCGATAGGAGGAGAAAACCATTCTTCTTTAATATCAGGACGAAGCCATGGTTGTACACCTGTGGCAAGATTGGCATCAGTGAGTAAAATAACAGGTGTTCTAAACTCTTCTGCTAATTTACGAGCCATAATAACAAACTCAAAACACTCTGGGATAGTTGCTGCTGCAATGACAATTTTAGGGGCATCACCAGGTTCACCATACAGTGCGGCCAATAAATCAGACTGTTCCACTTTGGTTGGCAGGCCAGTGGATGGGCCACCACGTTGCACATCAACAATCACCAGAGGAATTTCACCCATGACTGCCAAACCAATCATTTCTGTTTTTAATGCCATGCCTGGGCCAGATGTAATGGTACATGCGGTTTTTCCTGCATAGGAAGCACCAATGGCAAAACCAATCGCAGCAATTTCATCTTCAGCCTGATGGATAAAGCCGCCCACACCATCGAACACTTCTGCCACGTAATGAGACGCTGAAGTCGCTGGGGTAATTGGATACATGGAAATCATTTCCATGCCTGAAGCCATTACTCCCAAACCCACTGCCGTATTACCATTTGTAACAATAACCTTATCCAGCTCTTCCTGTGCCCCTTCATAGGGAGGGATATCAAAGAAATATTCCAGATTATTTTTAGCAAAGTTATAACCTGAATTAAATAAATCCTGATTAGGTTTTACAACTTTTTCACCTTTATGCTTAAAGGTGTTATGAATTTCATTCAGCCCAAGTTGTGGTTTGCGGTTATAGATCCGACATAACATGCCAAGAACAAACATGTTTTTACCCTTTCGAGCATTTTTCACAATTTTAAGGCATTCTTCTTCCATGGGTAATTCATGGACAATCAGACCATTCTTTTTAAATTCATCGACTGCAAATGCATATTCATCACGAATTTTTTCTTGAGGGTCATTGGCCCATTTGTTTTCTAATAAAACAATGGTACCGTCTTTGTATGCACCATTAGCAATACGGGCATAGAGCACTTGTTCATTAAAACCGACCACTAAATCCGCTTCATTACCCATATTGGTCATAATTTTTGAACCAACACGAATGCGATTGCCACTTCCGCCAGCAGGTGTGCGTGCAGGTGGCTGGATTTCAGCAGGAATAATTTCTACTGTCCAAATACCATTACCCATTTTACCGCCAATGCCTGCGAATGTTTGTCCGCATTTCTGTGCACCCTCACCAGAATCACTCACAATCTCAACAATATGCTCATGAATTTGTTGAGCTTCTTGTACTGGAAGTTGTACCGATATTTGTTCGGGCGTTGTTACTTGATCATTCATCTTATCAGATTCCTGGTTCATAAATTTTCTGAGCTTTTGTAGAGCTAATTGAGTTGATTCAATTGGCTATTATTCAATAGTTAATATATTTTGTACTTAGCCTATATCAAAGAAATTAGATATTTATAGTCCAAGCCCTTATCTTTTTTCAACGGACAAAGACCATTCTGGCTTTATCAGAAGGTTTTGAAAGGTTAAGAAATTAGTTGTTTAAGGAGCTTTTATACTCATGTTCAAAGTGATTCAGTGAACTGTCAACAATTTTAATCGCGCCATCCAGTAGATGACATAGGCCACTACCCGGTAGAATTTTGCATAAATTGATCAATGAATCGAGATCAACACCTGTTGCCTGGCCTGTATCAATTTTATTCAGCAGTTGTGAAATATAAAATGTACCCGTTTTACAAGAAGGGCATTGACCACAAGAAGAATGTGCATAAAAATTAACGTATTCTGTCACACGTTTAACGATTCCTGTTCCCTCAGAAACAACAATCATGGCCCCAGTACCTAAACTGGACCCTCGTTCATGTACAGAATCAAAATCCAAAGGAACATCGATATCCTCAGGGGTCAAAATAGAACTAGAAGCACCACCAGTAAACACCGCCTTTATTTTCTTGTCCCATAGCATACCACCACCCACAGTGAAGATAAGTTCAGACAAGGGTGTCCCCATTGGTAATTCATAGACGCCAGGGTTAAAGACATCACCACTCAGACAATAGAGTTTAGTGCCAGTGGAATCCCCATTACCTAAATCCCGAAACCATTGATCTCCATGTCTTAAAATGTGTGGTATATTGGCTAATGTTTCGATGTTATTGATCAGAGTTGGACAACCATGAGCCCCTGAAATAGCAGGAAACGGTGGCTTACCTCTTGGAAAAGGGAAATTCCCTTCTATGGACTCAATAGCGGCCGTTTCTTCACCGCCAATATAATGCCCTGAACTTTCCATGACTCTAATGTGTAGAGGCTTTGATAATTTCTTTTCCACTTGAGTAAAAAAATCACTGGCTTGCCATTGCTTAACGGCATTACGAATGTTTTGAATGGAATTGACTTGTTCAGGGTTAATATAAAAAACAATTTTATTGATCTCATTTGCCAAGGCAGCAATTAGAGCACCCTCAACCACTTGGTTCGGTGCATTGGATAATAAATAGGCATCTTTAAAAGTGCCAGGTTCATCTTCATTACCATTACAAATGAGATATTTATCAGGAGCAGGTGCTTGTTCAGCAACAAACTGCCATTTTTTGTAGACAGGATAACCGCCACCACCTAAGCCACGTAGGCCTGCATCTTTTATCATTGGAATAATGCAATCAACATCAGAGAGCGCTTTGGTCAGTCCCGTACCACCATTGCCTGCCAACCAATCATTCAGTTCAATACATTGTGAGTCAGGATGCAAAAGCACCTGATTGATTAATAAAGTGGATTCAGTTGTCATAACTCACAAGCCTCACATCGGCTGAACCTGCTTATTTTGTCAACATTATGTTCCATATCAAATTTGGCATAATCAGGAAACAGCAAAGGTGACTTGGTTTCCATCGGCATGCCTTTTTGCATAAGTTCACGACGTAAATTGCTGATATGATCAATGGTTATTTTTTTATGGCCACGACTTTGACGATCCTTAACAGCCTGAGTACCAGCTCTTCGGCCAAAACTGATGATTTCTAATAAAGCATTGCCCATTAAACGGTTCTTCCCATGAATTCCACCACTGACTTCACCAATGCAGTACAAACCTGGAATGGAGGAAAGACCATTACTGTCAATTTCTACACCACCATTTTGATAGTGCAAGGTTGGATAAATCAGCATAGGCACTTTAGTGATATTGATATGACTCTTTAAACCCAGTTGAACCAGTTTTGGGAAACGTTTCTTCAAGATACCAGGGTTTCTTGCTTCAAGTCCCGGCGTATCTAACCAAACACCTTTTAAACCTTCCTGGCCATTGGCCGAATCCCCTAAAACCCCTCTACCTTCTTCGCATTCTCTAATAATGGCTGCTGCAACAATATCTCTGGGCTGAAGTTCATCAACAAAACGATCACCCAGTGCATTGATCATATAGGCACCTGCGGAACGAAGTCCTTCCGTAATTAAGGTCCCAGATAAATGCTGTGGATAGGCAACTCCTGTTGGGTGGTACTGGAATGAATCCAGATCCCTCAGTTGAGCACCGAGGCGATAGGCTAAAACCAGGCCATCACCTGTTGCTCCAAAATGATTTGATGTTGGAAATTGATTGAGATGAACACGGCCTATGCCACCCGTTGCAACGATCACTGAACGTGCTTTAATTTGAACGTATCGACCATTATGAAGTGATGAAACAATGGCACCCGCGCAGTGTCCTGACTCATTACTTAATAACTCAACCGCAGGGCTATAATCCCAGACATCGATATCACTATTTGTTACGGATTCACGCAACACGCGCATCATTTCCAGGCCCGTGTAGTCTCGGAAGTAAACCACTCGACTTGAGGAGGTACCACCCGCTTTACGGGTCAGCAAATCACCGTATTGATTTAAATCAAACTGCATACCCTGTTGAATCAGCCAACGAATGGTTTCTGGGCCATCCATGACTAATTGTTTGATGAGCTTTTTTTTACCTTTGTGATGACCCGCTTTATAAGTATCATTATAATGAATTTGCGGTGAATCACCTTTTTCAATGGAAGCCTGGATCCCCCCTTCTGCCATCACCGTATTGCTGTCACCCAGTTTTAATTTAGTGGCTAAAATGACCTTTGCACCAGATTCCGCAGCCATGAGTGCGGCAGCACAACCTGCCCCACCACCACCGAGTACTAACACGTCGGTTTCTTCTATGCGAGCACCAGCCAAATCAGCTGCATCAATACGAGAATCCGCTTGTAAAATATTCGCAAGCTCTATATGGCATTTACTACCTTTATTCGGTCCAACCTGCAAGGATGTAATGGTTCCTGCTTTGTTATCAGGATGAAACTGTTTTAATAATGCGTCATCATCAAGTGTTGATTGAGCCGCTGGAAATTCTGATTTTTTAAAATAATTACCCAGCGCAGCTTCATAAGAAATTCTTGTTTTCGTCGTCATGGCTGCACCTGATCATCATCACCAATATCCACATCCAGTTCGCCCGTGCGAATTGCTTCAAGTCGATTGATTAAATTTGAAGGCCGTGTATGAAAGTAGCCGGTTACTCGCCTGGAAAATAAACCGACATGATTCGGATCGATAAATTCTGGACAGCCCGTCATGCATAAATTACACATCACGCATTCAATAAATAAGTCACCTGATTCACGAAAGCGTCCTTTCACTGCCAAATCAACACCTAACTCAACGTCAATTTCCTTAGGGCAGGCTTTATTGCAGCCATTACAATGGCGACATTTTTCTGCTTCAGGAAAAATGCGATGAAATTCAGTTTGAACATCCCATGAGGTATTTATTTCTGATAATTCGTAGGTATGCTGGGAAGGTGTTTCAAAAACGGAAAAGAAGACATCCATGCCTTCTTCAATAAGAAGTTGACAGCCCAGTTCCATTTGAAGTTCATTGGAATCAGCTCGGCGAACCATAACACTGCAGGACCCACAAACACCATCAAGACAACCAACGCCTTTGACACGAGGATAGCCTGCATGCCAAAGAGCCTGAATAACAGATAAAGAAGCGGGTGCGACAATTGTCTTAGCATTGATCGTTAAAGTAACGTCATTATCCAAATCATTCTTTTTAAGCGAGACTTTTTTTTCAGAAGCCTTTTTTTCAAAAGAATTGGTGACAGAATCTATATTGATGTTCTTTGAATCGCCGCTCATTAATAAACCGTTATAATTTAGAGCTGTATAATATACTAAAAAAACACCTTCAAGTCATTATAATTTGTAATGGAATTAGATTTTACAGTCCTCTTAAATCAAGAAAGAGGATTAATATTGTTCGGTTACAATGAAATATTTTATATTTATCGATAACCAACAGAAATACTCAGATATCATATATTTTATTTCATAATTATTTCTATCTCATTGATTTTATCAATTATGATTTGTATTTTTCTTTGCTTTTTCTAAAATTTTTGTGTCAAATTTTGCTTTATTTATAACAAAGCGTTCATGTTGCCCTCTTGAGATTAAATTAACGCCATCATGCGCTTCTACAGAAAAAAAAAGTCTTCTTCCATCAACTTCGAGTAATTCAACTACCACTTTAATTTCAAAACCTGTTGGTGTTGCAGCCTCATGGCTGACATTAATATGAGTCCCCAGTGATTGCTCTTCAGGCCAATCAAGATAGGGCTTAATAGCTTTTATGCATGTCCACTCCAATAGTCCAACTAGAAAGCCTGTGGCAAAGACTTCAGGCATGAGCGCAAACTCAGGTGATTCAGGATAAAGTGAAGGTACAGTCTTGGATTCAGGCACGACAAATGTATGTTCAAAGCGAATTCCTGGTTTCAGTGTCTCTTTCATTTAACTCTCTCTTATGGCATAAAATACAATTTAAAAAAATAATTTAAGCACTTCTTTAATCTCAAATAATATCTAAGTAGCACGACACATTAGTTTTAACCCGTTAATTATTTTTCATTCATTAATAAAAAAAGGACAAATGTGAAATTCAAAAATAATTTATCAATCCATACAACGCCCTCAGAATTTTTTAGTTAAAGCAGTCTAAGCTCAATCATTGTCGACACACATATTAACATAAACTTTAACACTAACAATAAAGATGGCATTGACACGTGTAATGTTTCGATATATATTTTATTAAACCAAATAAATTGTCGACATTTTAATTTATGATAGAAAATAATATTGCAACGACTATTGCTGACCGGATATTTGAAAACTTGTGTTCAGATATTGTTAAAGGTGAAATTACTGCAGGTAGTAAAATCAGTGAACCTGAGTTATCACTGCGTTTAAAAGTCAGTCGTGCATCATTACGTGAAGCGATTGGACGTCTGGAAGCATGTAACCTGGTCACACGTAAAGCTAATGTGGGTGCCAGGGTCATTTCCCTAAGTGAAAAAAAATTAATTGAGATTTATCATGTTCGCGAGCCTTTAGAAGGAATGGCTGCACGTCTTGCTGCTGAAAATATTACCCAAGATGAAATTGACAATCTCCAGCAACTCATTAAACACCATGCTTATGAAGTCGAAAACGGTGATGGCCACACTTATTTTCAACATACAGGTGATTTAGATTTCCATTATTACATTGTTCAAGGAAGTCATAATGAGCAATTAATCAGCCTACTTTGCAATGACCTTTATCATCTCATGCAGATGTACCGCTACCAATTTGGTCGAATAAGCCAAAGAACTTTGCCCGCTATCAATGAGCATCAATACGTATTAGGTGCCATTATTGATGGTGATGGAGAAATGGCAGAATTGTTAATGCGTAATCACATTCGCAAATCACGACGCAATATAGAGAAAATGATAACAGTGGTTGAATGTGGCCAGCTTTCAGATAATCTTGGGTAAATTGCTTATTGAATTTATGGATCAGTTCTCGTTTTAAACGACAGCTTCATTGGTCTTTCTTTTATAATTCAGATCTGTGCTTCTTTTTTTAATGTGTTGAACTGAAATATTAAACGCGGTTGATTCTTTATCACTAAGATGTATTTCAATGATTTTTTCAACGCCGTTGCGCCCAAGTACTACGGGTACACCCACAAATACACCATTAACGCCATATTCACCTTCAAGATAGACTGCACAAGGCATTGTTTTATGATCATCTCTTAAAATTGACTTAGCCATTTGAATCACAGCAAGTCCTGGAGCAAAGTAGGATGAGCCCGTTTTAAGCAAGTTAACAATTTCAGAGCCAGCATGCTGTACTCTATGAACAATCGCTTCAATTCGATCTCTGGATAATAACTCAGCAATCGGTTGTCCATTAACCTGACAATGATCTTCCAGAGGCACCATAAGTGCACCATGATCACCTAACACCATGGTAACAACTTCACTGGCACCGATATTCAACTCTTCTGCAATGAAGCATTTAAAGCGGCCACCATCCAGAATTCCAGCCATACCAATCACACGCTCCTTGCTGAAACCACTCACATCATAGGCAAGTTGGACCATGGTATTGATTGGATTTGTTACAACAATCAAAATGCAGTTTGGGGAATATTCAACAACCAGTTTCACAACTGATTCCAGAATGTTCGCATTGGTAAGCAGTAAATCGTCACGTGACATACCAGGCTTACGGGAGACACCTGCAGTAATGATAACCACTGCAGAATCTGCAGTGTCTTTATAATCATCCGTACCTGTAACAATTACATCACTTTGAATAAGTGCCATAGACTGGGTAATATCCAGCGCTTTGCCTTTAGCAAGATCGCCATTTTGATCGAGTAGTACAATATTTCCAAGTTCAAGTGTTGCCGCAGAAACGGCTGCATGCGCGCCAACATTACCAGCACCAATAATTGTGATTTTTTCCATTAACAGCCCTCTAATCCCCTAAAACCTTTCTAAATGAAGGGGTATTATTATGCACTGAAATAAACCTATGGGCAAATGAAAATAATCAAAGAAATTGGATTGATGATGGAAGTTGAATTAAAAACAAAAAAAAGGCCTTCAATTTTTTTTACCATTGAAGGCCTTTTTTCTATTGTTAATGATGCTAATTCAAAATTTTAAAATTCACCCTTCATAGTTAATTATAAGCACTCTCCAACAGAGCCATTTGCACAGATGCGGCCATCGGTCCATGTGGCATTACTCAGTTTTGCCTGAATAAGAATAGCACCTTGTAGATTTGCACCTTGTAAATTAGCACCTCTTAAATCCGCATCAAGAAGATTGACTTGTTGCATATTAGCAAGCATTAAATTTGCATTTTGTAAGTTAACAGCATGCATATGAGCGCCTTGAAGATTAATCAGCATCATATTTGCCCCTTTAAAATTGGACATTTGAAGGATGGAGTGCGACAAGTTAGCACGTTGTAAGTCAGCACCATCCAATCTCATCGTAGTCATTGATGAACCATTCATATCAACTCCCGCAAGTTTTGCTCCGATGCGAACAGCAGAGGTACACTGGGTTTCAGGTTCAAATTTACAAAGTGTGTTAACGTCCTTGATGGAATCAATGTCATCAGTCCAGGCACTGGCATAAGAAAAAATTCCACTGACAAGTAATGCGGAACTCGCAAGTATAGTACGGTTTAGTAAGCGTTTCATAATACATCCTCAGGATAAATGGTTATAGGCACCCTTCTTTTATTATTGTTATATGGATTAAATATTCCCTGCAAGAGGAAATCTGAAATAGATTCCATTGCGGTTAATTTATCCGTTATTATCTAAAAGGTTAAGGTAGTGTTAGGATCTTAAACGATCCATTTAGGATGTTACCTTGATATACATTTAGGGTTCAAGTTAATTTTATTATTTATTTTCTTCATCATCTATTTCTATATCTTCGTCATCAATTAATATTTCTATTGGCTCTAAAGTCAGAGCTGATAATCCAGACTTGGGTTTTGCTGATTCCTTCTTTGTCTTTTCTTCTTTTTCATTGACTTTAGTTTCTATTTGAATGTTTGATTCTGTTTTTTCTTGTTTTGTAGTATGTTTCGAACCATCATTTTCATTTAAAGTGATTTTCAAACGTAAATTATTTTTTGAATCCGCATTCTTTAGTGCTTCATCAACAGTAATTTTCCCAGTTTTATATAGTTTTAATAAGGCTGCATCAAAAGTCTGCATACCTTGCGCCTCACCTTTTTCCATGACCTCTTTAATTTCACCAATTTGACCTGATTTAATCAAATCACTGATTCTTGGCGTGCCCAATAGCACTTCAATCGCTGCAGCACGTTTATGATCTACCGTCGGAATTAAGCGCTGAGAAATAATGCCTCGCATATTAAGGGATAAATCAAGCAGCAATTGTTTGTGTCTTTCATCTGGAAAAAAATTAATAATGCGATCCAGTGCCTGATTGGCGTTATTTGCATGTAGGGTAGAAACACATAAATGCCCTGTTTCAGCAAATGCCAGAGCATGCTCCATAGTTTCCTGAGAGCGAATTTCACCAATTAAAATCACATCAGGGGCTTGTCTAAGTGTGTTTTCTAAAGCATCTTCATAACAGTCCGTATCGACACCCACCTCTCTTTGATTAATAATGGATTTTTTATGTTGATGAACAAATTCAACAGGATCCTCAATGGTGATAATATGACCTGCCGAATTACTGTTTCTATAATCAATTAAAGCCGCAAGTGATGTTGACTTACCCGATCCCGTTCCACCCACAAAGAGCAACAAACCTCTTTTTTGCATAATAAGTTTGGGTAATATTGGTGGCAAGCCAAGTTCTTTAAAGCTTGGAATGTCTGTTTTAATTGCTCTGACCACCATTGAAACCTGATTACGCTGCATGAAGATGTTAATTCTAAATCGACCAATTCCCTTACGTGAAATGGCAAGATTCATTTCAGGCTTATGCTCAAAAGCCTTGATCTGTTCCTCATCCATCAATTCATAGGCCACTTTTTTTGTTTCATCGGCAACCAGGGGATCATTATTTAAAGGCACTAACCTGCCATGAATTTTTGCACTGATGGGTGCTCCAGTACTCATAAAAATATCGGAGCCGTCTTTTTCTACCATTATTTTCAAGTAATCATCAAAAACCATTTTTAATCCAGTTATTTAAAATTAATATTTAAAACTAGAATAGTTCATAAATTATATTCTGTAAGGTGTTCAATACTGAAAGTTTATGATTTGCAGAAAATAATGGAGATAATGTACAATTTACCGCTTATTTATAACCCGTAAAAAGGATAATTGCGTATGGAACACCACTTTCCAGTCAGAGTTTACTATGAAGATACCGATCATTCTGGTGTCGTCTATTATGCAAACTACCTCAAATACATGGAACGCGCCAGAGAAGATGTGCTGGGAATCGATGTTCTGATTAAGCTATGGAAAGAGCAACAAATAGGCTTTGCCGTTTATTCGGTTAATGTTAAGTATACGGACGCTGCTGTATTTGGTGATCAGCTTGATGTACGCACTACATTCAAAATGGACAGCCCATACCGTGCAATTATCAATCAGGACATCTGGAAAAAAGAGGCCACAAAAGCATCCATCAAAGGCGTTGTGGAACTGATTTGCATTGATAAGAATAATCGATTATTAGCATTCGATGATGTCATTCAACTGCCAAAGTAAGCATTTTAAAAATACCTGGGTCTCTCAAAACTCTCTTCTCGAACTGTAAATATTGAGCTAAAAAGAAAAACCAAAGAGATTCAGGTGTTAAATCATTTATAACAGACAAAAAAGCATAACTATGCTATTTTGTCTGTATTGAACTGATTCTCTGAAGCCAATGTCTGAACATAAAGAACAATCTCTTATACTAGAAGATGCAACTTTCGAAGAAGTACCCATTACTTCTGAAGAATATGACATCATTTCTAATTTACAACAACAAATATTAGAAATGATGGCTTCTCATGGACTGACATCCGATATTTTAGAGCGCTTGTGTATTCTGGCTGAAAGTTTATTAGCCAACTCAGTGGCCTCAATTATGATGCAGGACACTGAAACAGGGCTAATGAGTGTTCTTACAGCACCATCAATTCCAGATGAGGGACATAATGCACTGGCAAATCTAAAACCAGGTCCTGGTGGTGGTTCATGCGGCAATGCTGTCTTTAGAAATGAACCTCAATTTGTCTTTAATACTTATAAAGATGAGCGATGGGAAAATCTTCGTCAAATTGCCTATGATTTTAATCTGTGCACCTGTTGGTCCACCCCAATACGCGACAAAAATAATAAAGCCATTGGCTCATTTGCACTCTCTTCATTTGAACACCGCTCTCCTGCTCCTTTTCATAAAAAACTTCTGGAAACAGGCGCAGCTATTATTACAATTGTTCTTCAAAACCAATTCAATGAAGAAAGGGTTCAATTATTTGCCAATGCACTTCAGAATGCTTCCGAAGGCATTCTTATTACGGACAAAAATAGCCGAATCATTGAAGTTAATCCTGCCTTTGAAACTATCTTCGGATATAAAGAACCCGAAGTGCTGCATAAAAATCCCAGCTTTTTTGCTTCAAAGAAAACAGATAAGCATTTTTACAACAAAATGTGGGATAAAATTCATGCTGACTCAAACTGGAGTGGTGAGGTTGTGAATCAACGTGCCGATGGCACAGAAATGACTCAATGGGCCAGTATCAGCACACTGTTTAACAAAAACTATGAAGTGCAAAACTATCTCGCTATCTATACAGACTTAACCGAATTAAAAAAATCTCAAAAACAAATTGAATACATGGCATACCATGACTCAGTAACCAATCTCTTTAATAAAACCTATTTAGAGCACCTTATTAACACTGATGGTGAGTTCACATTAATCTTACTGAACATTAATAATTTCAGTTATATCAATACAGCTTATGGTTTTGATCTGGGTGATCAACTTTTAGTCAAAATTGCCAAAATATTTGAAACTAATTTTGATGCCAACAGCACACACCGATTCAATTCAGATGAATTTGCCTTACTATTCAATAAAAAAATAGACATCGATAAAGCTATTGCTCAAATACAAAAGTACTTTTATAATTCAACCGTACAAGTCAATAACATCACCT
Source organism: Gammaproteobacteria bacterium (assembly GCA_016744395.1). Taxonomy (GTDB): domain Bacteria; phylum Pseudomonadota; class Gammaproteobacteria; order GRL18; family GRL18; genus GRL18. The sequence continues at coordinate 31,257 of JADGEK010000002.1, forward strand.
TAAATATCTCTTTTACTTATGGCGCATCGGTAGGCAATAAAAACCTACTTCGCAATAGTGCCCTGGCTCTTAAACAAGCCAAGGAAAGTGGTAAAAATCGCTACCACATATTCAATCAGGATGAAGACTCGATTGATCACTCTCATCGGGAATCATTCATTGCCTCTAATAATTTGCTGCACCACGCATTAGAAGAAAACCGAATCATTCCTTTTTTTCAAGGAATTTACAACAATAAAACTCAACACATATCTAAATTTGAAGCTTTAGCTCGTATTGAAAAAGACGGCAAAATCATCTCTCCCTATCAGTTCTTAGAGCCTGCTCGACTTTCGGGGTTATTATCTGAAATCACTAAAGTAATGATTGATAAAACATTCAAAGTCATGTCAAATAATGACTCTATTTTCTCTATTAATATTACAGAAAATGATCTAAGTCTGTATTATCTGAATGAGTACTTAGATGAAAAATTAAATCAATATAAAATTAACCCGCAGCGGGTCATTTTAGAAGTCTTAGAAGGCGTGAGTTCCACAGGTAAAAAGAATCATATTAGGCAACTCAATTTGCTCAAAGCAAAAGGAATTGCTCTGGCCATTGATGACTTTGGTGCCGAATACTCCAATTTTGAAAGGATATTAGATTTAGATATTGACTATTTAAAGATTGATGCAAAATACATTAAGGATATTGATACTAACCCCAAAAGTTATGAAATCACTCGAGCAATTGTCTTCTTTGCTAAAAATGCAAACATTCCTTGTATCGCTGAGTTTGTCCATAATGGGATGGTACAAAAAATAGTTGAGGAGTTGGATATTGATTATTCACAAGGCTATTATTTTTCAGAACCGTCAGCACAGCCTAAAATATAGCTATCTTTTACTAAAATAATGTCTAAAGTCGACAAAATTAATGTCTTATTACCCCAGATAAACTCCATTCTACTTTCATAATAAAAAGCCCTGAACTATAATTTAAGCAATTAATGTATAAAGATATAAAGTGTAACGAACATGACGGTTCTCAGTGATTTACGCCAATCCATAATGGAATATTATCATAGAAACATATTAAGGTTTTATAGTGGTACTAATAAGTCATATGATATTCCTCATATGCATTTCAATGACTTAGAAAACCCAAAATTAATTTTACATGATGATACCCCTGTTTTTATTGGCCATATTGAAGTGGATAATGAAGGTATTTCTAATTTTATTCATGACACACCACTTACTATTGGCTGTGATGATACGTGTGAAATCATTTGTATGCAGGACTTTATTATTCAAGGCCGCTTACCCAGCTTATCAACCATTCGCCAATCTGATAATGACCAAGAAGAAGCAAGATATTATGCTTATCAAACCATTAATCAGCAAAAAAGTGATCGTCAGGAAATTTTTCCCTTGCTGAGGGCTCAATCCTCTCAGACCTCATATCGTTTAAGAACTCGCCTAAACCTTTTACTCAATGGTATTGATAAACAAATAGAAATTGAGCTGACTGAGCATCCGGATGAGTTTGAATGGATCACGAACAATGAGGAGCGTTTTGGTGATGTGTGCAATCGCCTTGAAATTGCAATATTTAAAATGCCCTCTCAAATCATACTGACACGATATGAAACAGCTGACAAAATTGACTTGTAATTCTTGTTTATGTGTTAAAATACCCGATAAATACTCCTAAAGAGTAAAAGCTTCTTATTTAACACCCTGACCATGAGCTGATGTTTAGTATTAACCCTAATGGTTTTATTTAATAAATAGTGATACGGTTAAATCATACTCCTTACCTGAGGTTCCCGCAATAAACTGACCGGCTTTAATGAGTTTATTGATATAACAGGTTTAACAGGTAGCGCTTGCCGGGTACGCTAGGACATGGTTCGCTCCCAGTCTCAAGGAGTAGATACTCTGCAACTGGCTAAAGACGAAAGTGGTGACTACGGTCCCCATCGTGACAGCATCAGTTGTAGGGTTTAATATATAGCTTTAGGCCTTATCTTTTTTATCTTCAATAAAAGACCCCCTTATATTTCTAGCTTGTTTCTTCTTCACTCATAGTAAATTGATAAATATGTGTTTTTTTGCCTTTAAACAAACCCACACGTTTTTTCTTAAAGTACAAGCCTAAATTTAAGTCAGGACATGCAAACTGAACATTAACAGTGTGCTTCGTTAAGGCTTCTCTTACTTCAATATTTTCTACCAAAACCTCTTTAATCACGTTATACAATGGTTCCTTCATAACACAAAAATAAAGCGTTCGCTCTCTATCCCCTTTAATAACTACATAAGATGGGATAATGCAGCCTTCATATTCATTAAGCAATGGCATCTTAACTTCATTATTCACCATTAATCCCTCTTTTTTTATTTTGAGAGATGGCACAAGAGCTGGTATGCTTTTGATTATCGCCTTAAGCATACGCATAGCAATTCTTTTATGTTGAGCATGCTGCTCAGCTGTTTCCGAATCTGACAACAAATGTTCTGGTGACAGATCATTTTCGGGTGCAATTGGAACATGAGTATTCACGTTTATAATTACCTATAATCAGCCTTCTAAACTAAGAATAGGAAAAAAAATTAAATATATCAACTCTTGCATATCAAACAAAAATCACTCTTTATCGCCTCCACAATTGCAAAGACCAGGATACCAGCGAATAGAGGTGGCTATACTCTATAGTGCTTCATTTTTTAAATATCGACAAAATCACCTTGAAAACACTCACTAACTTACTGTTTTATAAATCTTATCCACTTTCATAAAAATCACCTGAAAAAATTGCAAACTAAGTGTTTACCCTGAATCAAACAAGTCAATAGTTATTTTTAAAAATCATATAAGCATTTGTTTTATAAATACATTTAAATTACCGTTTTATGACTGCTCAAAAAACAAACAACTTATGTAGAAGTGAGTGCCAGTCTTGTTTTAGTACTGTTATTCAAAGTTATCAACAAAGTTATCCACAGGAACTGTGGATTATATCCAGAGAAAAAATGTGAAAAAATATTGCTTGGTTTATAAAATGAATGTTTGGACTTTGCTCTAATAAAAATCTAAATAAAGCCATAAAAAATTATTTTTGGTAATTACAATCACATATAAAATAACTTCATTTCACTAAACTAAAGACATCTCAATGGAGAACGATACTTGACTTGCTCTTTTTATGTCTTAAAAAAGCAAGGCTAACATAGGAAAGAAACATATGGATAGGGGTACAAAAATTTACGCAACAGTATTAGGGGTTATTAGTCTCTCCCTGGCAATTTTATTCTTATATGAAACGCCCAATGTAAGAGAAATAAACAATCAATTAAAATCAATTACGGAAATTAATGATTTTCCCTATCAATTCAAAGTATTGCGTATCAAAAATGGCACTGCCACTCTAAACAGTCCAATATCAACAGAATTACCCTGTGGAAAAATTATTGGCATTATCTTTCCATCCATAAAGGGGAAATCATTACTTTCACCTGAATATCAAAAAGCGCAAAAAAAATTAGCAAAAGTTCAAACACTAGTGGGCAATACAGTACAAGGCCATCCCGACATAAAAAAAATTGTCTGGGAACTGGATCGCTCCTGGCTGATACAAAATGGTGTCTCATTCAATAATTTATAATTCAATTATTGTTCAATCTCGTATTTATAACCGACACCATAAATTGAATGTATGATCTCATTATTACAACCTGCATTAAGAAATTTTTTTCTTATATTTTTTATATGACTATCAACGGTTCTATCAGTAACAATTCGATTATCGGTATAGAGATTATTCATCAATTGTTCACGAGAATAAACCTTCCCAGGCTGCTTGAACATCGTTTTTAAAAGCCTGAATTCAACGGGTGTTAAATCCAGGTTTTTATTATTAAAACTGACTGCATACTTTTCATCATCAAGCTTAACTAGTGTTGATGTTTTTGTATCATCAATATTAACTTCTTCTGTATTTTTTTTATCAAACAGTTCCATTCTACGAAAGATGACTTTTACTCGAGTGACGACTTCACGCGGGTTAAATGGTTTACAAATATAATCATCGGCACCAATTTCAAGTCCAATAATTCGATCAATGTCATCTCTTCTGGCAGTAATCATAATAATAGGTACTGTGGAAAACTGGCGTAATTCTCGGCAAATTTCAATACCATCTTTACCTGGTAACATTAGGTCTAAAAGAATTAAATCTGGATCATTATTTTTAACCCAGTCAATAACAGGCATCCCTTCATAGATAGAATGTGTTTCAAACTGACTTGCATGAAAATAATCCACTAATAATTGATTAATTTTTATTTCATCTTCAACAATTAATATTTTTTTTGACATAAATTCTATTTTAAATTGAAAAGTTTAATACCTATTATTTGGGTAAGACTATCGTAATAGAAATACCACCCAGCTTGGATGCTTGAGCATCTATTCTGCCATGATGTCCCAGAACAATTTGTTTAGCAATGGCAAGGCCTAAACCCGCACCACCATTAGAGCGGGTACGTGAATTTTCAACACGAAATAAACGCTCAAATATTTTAGCTAATTTATCAGCTTGAACTCCTGGTGCTGAATCAGAAATATTGATAGTTAATGCTTCATCATTTTCCTGACAACGAATGCATACCTGACCTCCTGGATTGGTATAACGTAATGAGTTTTGTAATAAATTACTCAGCAATTGATGGAGTCTTTGTTTGTCACCATTAAATAAAGATGCCTCTGACATATCAAAATCAATTAATAAACTCAATTTTTTTTGCTCAAAATGTAAAGTAAAATTATCCTTGATTTCATTGACAAGTACTGAAAGTTTAAATGGATTTTTTTCATATTTAAGAGCCCCTAAATCTGCAACTGACAATTGATACAGATCTTCAACTAATTTATTTAAACGGTCTGTTTCCTGCATCAGTGATTTAACGGCACCTTGATTCAATGGCCTAATACCATCATCCAAAGCCTGTAATTCACCTTTTAGAACTGCCAGTGGTGTTCTCAATTCATGAGATATATCTGCAATCCATTGTTGTTGAGACTGTTGATTCTTTTCTAATGTTTCCGCTAATTTGTTAAAATCCAGGCCTAACTGCCCTAGTTCATCTTTTTGCTTTACAAGCACTCGCTCCTGAAAATGACCCGATGTTAATTGTTTTGCAATATGTGTTAATGCTTTTATCCTTTTTCGAAAATAAATCGAAATAAAAAGTGCCACCAAAACAGAAATAAATAATGTACTTAAGGTATTAAATAAAAACGCCTCATTTTGCTTATTGGCAAATATTTTATCTAAGCGATTTGTAATACCTGTGAATTTCTTGTGTTGAATATAGGCAACCAGTTCACCCTGGCTTTTTAAGGGGAAATATTCAGTGTCCTCAGGCGACATGAAAGCACCAACAATCATTTGTTTATTATGATCCAATAATGCCAACATTTTTCTTCTTTGATTGGGTTTAACTTCCTTATCTTCAGGTGGCATCGCGCGTAGAAGGTTTCTCTCCTGTCTTAAAGAAAAATGCTCTTGCCTCAGGGCATTTCTGGTCATTCGATCGCTCCCAGGAAATCGCCTGTCCTTGTGTGGCTCTGGCTTGAGGCGTAAATAAAAAAACCAGACTCGTCGTTTATTTCGAACAAACTCCCACCCGCCTTCTTGTTCAAAACGACTCAACAAATTATTCCCAAGGTTTTCAAGTTGTCGCTGTTCTTGTAATTCAACATACTCAAGAAAACTTTTTTTAAAACTGCGTTGAGATAAAGAAGTACTAATGACCACTGCCATAGTAATGCTTAGAATTAAAATCAAAGCCAATTTGTGCCAAATCTTAAAAATCATCTTATATTTTATATCGTCTGTATCCAGATGCGTCTAACCACCCCAGGATTTGCCTATCCGGCAGGAATAAAGAAATAGAATCTGTTAATTATAGTAACCTTTTTAAAATGCAAATACAGGTATTAAAGATAAGTTATCAAAATTTCCATAATTTCTTCACATTTGCTTCATATTTACTCCTTGATTAGTCGATAAACTGTTCAACAAGATAAGAAAAAACTTGTCGATATAACATTTAACTAAAAGCAAAGGAAAATTATTATGTCTTATAAAATCAATACATTAGTAATAGGTTTGATACTAATATCTTTAACATCATTAAGCTTCGCATCTGGTCCAAATAAGGAAAATCGAGGCCAGAGAATGGCTCAAGAATTAAATTTAACAGCAGAGCAACAAACACAAGTCCAGGAAATAATGAAAGAGCAGAAAAGTGCCGCTGAAACCTGGAGAAGCAGCCATCATGAACAAACAAGAGAAAAGTTAAGTCAGGTACTCAATCAAGAGCAACTGGCTAAATTTGATGCCAAGAAAAAACAACATAAAGAAAAAAGAATGATGCGAAAAAAAAATAGAAGTTGCCGATAAAAAAAATCTCTGCACAAAATACGTACTTATCTAATGCCTTGTCTATAAGGTTACGTAACGAATGCCAGGGTGGTCAACGCTAAATAGAGACCTTGCATGCAAGGTCTCTATTTTACCTATGAATGGCTTAACCCATTAAAAATCAATTAGACTTAGCTGATAACTTAACTAATAACTTCAAAACACACTGTTGTGTCTCCCCATAAAATAGTATTATAAACGAAATTTTATGGAGCATATTTTATGAATGCAAAGTTGATTAATCAGCTTAAGCCCAGAACCTTATGGGAACATTTTTCCCAGTTTTGTATAATTCCACGTCCCAGTAAACATGAAGAAGCCATTGTTGATTACATTCGTCAACTAGGTGAAAGGCATGATGCGATTGTAGAGCAAGACAATGTTGGTAATGTTTTATTGCGAGTTTCTGCATCAACTGGTTTAGAAAATGCGCCAATAACAGCACTTCAGAGCCATGTTGATATGGTGGCCCAAGCCAATAGTGACAGTAATCATGATTTTATGAAAGATTCACTGCAACTGCAGGTGGTTGATGGTTGGCTCAAAGCAACAGGAACTACTTTAGGCGCAGATAACGGCATTGGCTGTGCCGCTATGTTGGCTTTGATGACTGATGATAGCGTCGTTCACGGCCCATTAGAACTGTTATTCACCGTAGATGAAGAAGCAGGTATGGGTGGTGCATTTGGTTTACAAGCTGGTTGGTTAAAGGCTGAGCAATTACTTAACCTGGATACAGAAGAAGAAGGTGAAATTTATATCGGCTGTGCAGGTGGCGTTGATATCAATTCAACAATGCCCTTGCAATGGCAAAACCCCAATCCAAATGACAATCTGACTCTGGTTAAGATAAGCTTAACGGGATTACTTGGCGGACACTCTGGTGTCGATATTCATCTGAATCGTGCTAATGCTAATGTATTAATCTCACAAGAACTCCTTACAATATACCAATTTGTTGATATTCAGTTACACAGCTTTAAAGGGGGCACCCTTCGCAACGCAATTCCCCGTGAAGCATTTGTATCAATATTAACAAGTAATGCTGAACTTCTGATTAAGTTGGTAACAAAGAGAAATGAGCAATTAAGAAAAATGTATAGCTGCAGTGAAGTTGATCTTAATTTTTCTGCTGAAAAAATATCATCAGAAAACAGCCATTTTTTATCCAGCCAACAAAGTCTCTCACTATTAAATCTATTTGCATCACACCCAAATGGTGTGATTAAAAATTCAGATGTATTACCTGGCGTTGTGGAGAGTTCAAATAATCTTGGAGTGATTATTCTAGAGCCCGAACAATCACTGACCATGTTTAACTTATGCCGAAGTGCCAGTGATATCGAGCGTGATGCACATGCTCTAAGAATTGCAAAATACCAACAACAATTTAATTTAACCGTTGATATCAGTGGAGCCTATCCAGGATGGCAACCGAATAATGATAATCCCTTATTAAAAAAGGGTTTAGACTTATATCAAAACCTTTTTAATAAAGAAGCTATTATTCAGGTCATTCATGCAGGGCTTGAATGCGGATTACTTTCCGGGAAATATCCAAACTGCGATATAATTTCGTTTGGCCCGACAATTACAGATGCCCATTCTCCACGAGAACAGGTTAATATAAAAAGTGTTGAAATATTTTGGAAATATTTGATCACACTTATTTCTATATTAGGTAAAAAATGAACCTGTAAGCACTCTAATTGATGTCTCAAAAGGGTATACACAAAATATATTTCATGTCATTCTCACATGTTGAATGCAAATTATAATCTGTATTATTACAATTGAATTACATGAAATAATTCACCACAATTTTATCGCACTAATGAACTAATTGAACCAGAACTACAAACAACTTTTATCACCTATTTTTCCCACACGTTTTCCTCACGCCTTATATGTCATCTCAATTCTTACGTCAGTTTTTTTTACACAGAAAAGTAATTAATCTTAAAAATAAAATAATTATATTATTATAATTAAATAACCAATAAAAGAATCGCTGAGCGTAACCATTAAAAAATCTAACCTATGGTTTTATTGTGCGTTACTCTATAATTATTTAAAACACATCATGGCACAGTTTAGTAATATTATATGCTTAAAAAACAAGTCCATACAATAAAAATATATTCTATAAAATTACTCAAAAAAGCATTTATTATTGGCTGTTAAAATGATAATAATTAAAACAATAATAGCTTAGTGAGCTCTAACTGGAAAACATAATTTATCTTACATTCAAGCTTACAAATAAAATTATACTTGCAAAACAATCCTACAAAAATAAATGTCAGTAAATTTTACAACGGCTTTATGTATTAGAAAAACTCAAATTTCATTCGATACAAAAACCATAAATAGTATTAAAAAACACTAACTTACAATCAATGGTTTATTTTTTGCTATAAAATTTATACTGTTCATCGGTTAATAACAGTCTTATCTCTTATTAATAAACATTCTAGAAGGAATTTATAATGAAAACTAATTGTATAAAAAAAACGCTGCTTTCTCTCAGTGTTGCTTTTGCAATGGGACTATCAACAGCCGCCTGGGCAGACGACAGTGCAAATGCTGATAATGCTTCACAAGCTTCCGATGATGGTTCTGCAAATCACGCAGATACAACTGGAAGTGGTGATGGTGGTGCATCTGCAAGCGATAATTCATTGTCCAGTACAGATAACAGTGCTGACAGTTCCAACAACTCCGATCAGGATAATACTGATGTCGCTGTTTCTGATAGCGCTAATGGTAATGGCGGAAATCGTGATAATAACGCCAATGACAACGACAACGACCTTGTTGATGCGGATTTAACCGATAGCGCCAATGGTAATGGTGGCAATCGTGATAATAATGCCAATGACAACGATAATGACATGACTGATGTTGATGTCTCTGATAGTGCCAATGGTAATGGCGGCAATCGTGATAATAATGCCAATGATAACGACAACGACCTTGTTGATACTGATTTAACTGATAGTGCTAATGGTAATGGCGGCAATCGTGATAATAATGCCAATGATAACGACAACGACCTTGTTGATACTGATTTAACTGATAGTGCCAATGGTAATGGCGGCAATCGTGATAACAATGCCAATGATAACGACAATGATGGTATCGATGCTGATTTAGCAGATGTTGCTAATGACAAATCAGATAATTCTGATAATTCTGATAATTCCCAGGATGTCAGCTCTGACAATGGTTCAAGTTCAGCCAATAATGGTGCAATTGCTCAGACCGATAATTCAGATGGCTCAGATAACTCTGATAACTCTGACCAGGGAAATACCGATGTTGACGTCGCTGTTTCAGACTCACTGAATGGCAATGGCAATGACAATTCTGATAACTCAGACAATTCAGACAACTCTGATAACTCTGATAACTCAATTGATGTTGCTATCACTGATTCATTCAATGATAACTCGGATAATAGCATCAATACTACAATTGGTAATGTCAGTGTTAACCTCGCCGATCTTGAGGGTGCAGTCTCTGGTAACAACGTGACTTATTCAGCAGAAAGTGCTTATGATACAAGCAACATGATTGATAATGGTTCTTTCTCTGGTGCAGCAGGCCTGAATCAAGTTGTTCAAACCAGTGGTGCAAACAATCTGGTTCAGCAGCAAGTTAACTTCCAGGGTAATATCAGCGTTAACCCATAGGATATATAACTTAACTTAAAAACTTGAGTAATATCTATATGTCCAACAGTCTAAATCTATTAAGCTGTTGGGCAATTTCATATTTTCAACAGGAAGCGAGAAAATGAAAACGAATGCTTATATTATTTTTATGGGAGCGGTATGTTGTTATTCCAGTATTAGTTCAGCGAATGATATCGATGAACTCTTGTCGCAGCAGAGCATAATAAGTGACAATGAATTAAGTGAACATCGTGCACAGGGTACTTATTATTCTATTGATGACATTAATATTAATGAAGTCAATTTGAATGCAGACTTTAATAATAACACTGCTATTAATAGCAAAACGGGTGCTAATATAGTTGATAATTCTGCATTTTCTAACACCAGTGGCATTGCAACAGCAATTCTTAATTCAGGTAATAATGTCTTAATACAAAATTCTACATTTGTTAATGTTACGTTCGAGTAAGATAATGAACTTGATCAATAACAATAACAATCATCTACATCTGGTTATAATTATGATTATTTTCAGTAGTCTAATTATTCCCTTTTCAGTCCATGCTCTTTCTATGATGTTACCAGGTGTTGGTGGCAACTATAATATTAAGATAAAAAGTTTTAAAGAGCGGAAATTTAATACTGTCTATCAACAAAAATTCGACTATAGCTGTGGTTCTGCCGCTGTGGCATCATTATTAACCTTTCACTACGATATTCCCATCACTGAACAAATTGCTTTTAATAGAATGTATGAAAATGGCAACCAGGCATTAATTCAAAAACAAGGTTTTTCCTTACTTGATATGAAAAAATATGTTCAGAACAAGGGACTCAAAGCAGAAGGATACCGTACTACCCTTGATAAATTATCAAAAATTGGCGTTCCAGCAATCACTTTAATTAATAACCATGGTTACAAACATTTTGTCATCATTAAAGGAATAACGGATGAAGACGTACTAATTGGTGATCCATCTGTTGGAACTAAAAGCATGCCCCGCAAAGAATTTGAATCTATTTGGAATACTGGAATTTTATTTATTATTAACAGTCGAATCAGCATCGCTCGAAGTCATTTTAATGAAGAGTGGAACTTAAAAGCAAGTTCTCCAAAAAACATTGCTCTTTCTTTGGATCCTGTGGCTGATTTTAATTTAATGCTTCCTCCACCCTATGATTTTTAAGATAACTTAATATGAACATACAGAAAAAAAATTCAATTTTTTATAAACAATTCATGATGTATTGTTTTCTTTGTATAAGCATCATTGATAACGTCAATGCAGACCATTTATCTGATAACGATCTTTATCTATGGCAAATTGTAAGTAACGAAACCTTATCAGAAGCACGAGGTGGTTTTATTTTTAGTAATGGCATTGAAATTGATATCGGTTTGCAACAAAATTTAAATATTTCCAGCCAAAACATGGATACAGTCACACAAAATAATATTTTAAACAACCTGACAAATGGTTCAGCTATTAATATACCCATTGCTTCAGAAAATGTTGTTATTCAAAATTCACTGGATAATCTGGCATTAAGGTATACGACTCAAATTGATATTCGTGTCAAAAACTTAGATTCTTTTAGAAATCCAGCAGCATTGATACCACAATTTCAGACACAGGTAGAACCTGCAGTCTATAAATAAGTCTTTATTTAGCTCATAAAATATCGAGTACATTGATAAATACAATTGATTTTTGAGAGTGTTAGATAAAATGATAAGTCAGGAGTAACTCATTAGTACATTACGATATAAAAATGTAATTACGAAATATTTTATAAGTCTATGGATAGGACTGTCTATTGTCGTTAGTGTTTCGTTGTCTCATGCACAGACTAAACCCGACTCAACTATCACAGCTTCTTCAAAAGATTTAAACGAACTGCGTAATCTCTATAAACAGCAACAACAAAAATTAGAACATCAAAGCCGATTATTGCAACAACAGAGCCAATTATTACAACAACAAAGTCAGTATCTAAAATCACTTGAACAACGTTTCAATCAGTTACCTCAGGGCACTGGTAACCAAACAGTGACAAACCAGTCCTCTGGTACAGTTGCAGCCACAAATAATAGAAAGGCTTCATCCAACAACACGACCTCTACTCCCACAAAACCTGTAGGAGTTGCAAAAAAACGCCAAGGAAACAAGCCAACTAAAAAAGAAATTGCCAGTATCAGCAGTATCAGTCAGGATGCACAGGGTATTTTAACACCCAAAGGCAGTTTAATTCTTGAACCTTCATTTAAATACGCTCATACTTCTTCAAATCGTGTTTTCTTAGAAGGATTTGGCCCTCTTGTACTACCCAGTTTTTTCCTGGGACTTATAGACATTCGTGAAGTGGATAGAGATGTTTATACCGCTTCAATCACAGCTCGATATGGTCTGACAAACCGAATGCAAATTGAGGCCCGCGTTCCCTATATATATCGTCAGGATAGTATCCGTTCACGGCCCCTTCTCACTAATTTGTTTGGTGATGATGTCTTCACCGCTGATGGCAATGGACTTGGTGATATTGAAGTTGCACTGGATTATCAATTTAACGATGGTGCAAATGGCTGGCCTTTCTTTACAGGCAGCCTAAGGGCCTCTATTCCCACTGGCACCGATCCTTTTGAAGTTGATACGGTTGATATAGTGGTCAAAGACAGCGATGGTAGTCCAGTCAAAGATGATGACGGCAATGTACTGATTCAACGTTTTCCCACAGAACTTGCAACAGGTACAGGCTTTTGGGGCTTGCAGCCCAGCTTAACCTTTATTTATCCTACTGATCCTGCCGTTTTTTTTGGTACAGTGAGCTATGGCTGGAATTTTGAAGATGATATTAATGATGAAGTGGGTAAAATTAATCCAGGCAATACGTTTGGCTTAAGTGGTGGCATGGGATTTGGTATCAATGATCGCTCATCATTCAGCTTAGGCTTCTCTTTCAAACACGTTTATAAAACCGAGCAAAATGGCTCAACTTTAAATGGTACTGATGCCGATGTTGGCCGCTTATTACTAGGATACTCATTTCGCTTAAAGAAAGACACAAATGTGAATGTTTCAATTGGCATCGGAGCAACAGAAGATGCTCCAGATTTTGAAATGGGCTTACGTGTACCAATTACACTTGGATATTAATACCATGAAATTAAATGCTTTGTTTATCTTCACTATTTTATTCATATCTGCTTGCAGTAACTCACCTAATACACAGGCAGAATTAAATCCATTTGAATATTGCAATTCATTAGAACTGGCCAAGCATTCTGAACAATATCAGCAGTGTGTTACCAATAAAATTCAGCAAACATGTACTTCACGGGGTAACACACCTGGTAGTGATGAATTCGTCAAATGCGCTAATGATCTACAAAATGCCACTTTTGTGCGTCAACAAATGCAAATTCGTGGCTTTTAACCTAGAACAATTAAATCAAAATCACTTTTTAGGTTTTTTAAATTACTCCAGACTTTCAACTTGTAAATATGCGGCTCTATGAGCAGAGCAGTAATTGGGGGTGCCTAAAAGATCAAAAGAAAAAGAAGGTTTTACACTCGCATAAGTGCTATCGAAACCGATTGCACGGGGGAGAGGCTTACCTGTTTGGGGACGCTTTTCGGCCATCCATGGCCCGCTTAGTGAAAACATCCTGTTTTCACAAACCCCAAACAGGTAAACCTCTCCTCCGCACACTCTCAAACCGCATTTATTCTCGTTTTTTGTGGCAAAGTCAAAAACAAAGAAAGAGCAAGAGCACCTAAAATTAAGTTAAGACGCTAGTCTTAGCTTTTGCTGTTACTTTTCAAATCTCCGACCAATCGCATTCAAAAGCACTTTACCGAGTGAGTAAAACCTTCTTTTTTGTTGAGCTTGAATTACTGCAATACTCATTAAGCCATGAGTACCTAAAATATATGAACCTGAATTAGAAATAGCACACAACACTTGACTATTATTAAACGCTGTTTTATTATACTCACATCAGCAATATTTAATTGGCGCCTATCTTAGGATCGCGTCTTTTTTTAAAGCTACAAATAAAACACTGTTTATTTAATAAAGATATTATCAAAAGGAACAGACAATGACTCTATATGATATTAAACCTCGATTCCAATCACTATTGCGCCCTATGGTCAAAGTTGCTGCTGATAAAGGAATAACAGCCAATCAAGTCACGCTCGCAGCAGCCATTGGCTCAGTCATAGTGGGCGCTTTATTACTTCTATTTTCTCAGCAGACCATTGTATTCTTGATATTACCCATCTGGATGTTTATTCGTATGGCTCTAAATGCAATTGATGGCATGCTGGCTCGTGAATTTAATCAAAAAAGCCATCTAGGTGCTTATCTGAATGAAGTGTGTGATGTCGTATCAGATGCCGCTCTGTTCATTCCTTTTGCTTTTGTAGCCCCTTTTTCACCAGTCACGGTCATGTTAGTCATCTTTCTTGCCATGCTCAGTGAATTTGTCGGCGTTATTGGTCCAACTATAGGTGCCTCCAGACGCTATGACGGTCCATCAGGTAAAAGTGATCGAGCATTCCTGTTTGGTGCCTTAGGTCTTTGGCTTGGACTTGTCGGTGTTTTACCAATGTGGTTATTTTGGTTAATGCCACTGATGGCCGTACTGCTCTCTATAACAATATTTAACCGTATAAAACAAGCATTGCTTGAAGCCAAATAGTCAAAAACATAATGATTAAGGAAATAATAATGAATACTGCAACATTAACAAGCAATACATTTGAAAAACCAGTAGACCACAAAAAAATGGATACAACAATTGAACATAAGACAATTGACGGTACAATCCCAGCCAATAAAGCATTGAGAAAGGTGAATGAAATCCAGTTTAAGACTCACGATGGCATTGATCTTTTCTATCGTCATTGGCCTACTGCAAGCAATGAATCCAAGGGTGCAATCATACTTTTTCATCGTGGTCATGAACATTCAGGGCGAATGAGCCATATTGTGGATGAATTGAATATGCAAGATTATGATTGTTTTGCCTGGGATGCCAGAGGTCATGGCCGTTCGCCAGGGGAAAGAGGCTTTAGCCCCAGTTTAGCAACATCTGTACAAGACATTCAAACGTTTGTACAACATATTTGTGAAAAACATCATTTTCAAGAAGAAGACATGGCCGTCATTGCACAGAGTGTGGGTGCCGTATTAGTGTCTGCCTGGGTGCATGACTATGCTCCTAAAATACGTTCTATGGTATTAGCCTCTCCTGCCTTCAAAGTAAAATTATATATTCCCTTTGCTCGAACAGGAATAAAATTAATGCAGGCTATTCGTGGTAATTTTTATGTGAATAGCTATGTCAAAGCCAAATTTCTCACCCATGATCCAGAGCGTATTGCCTCTTTTGAGTCTGATCCTCTGATCTCAAGAGCCATTTCATCAAACATTCTTTCCTCTTTATACGATGCAGCGGATCGAGTAATTGATGATGCCGCAGCCATCAGTGTCCCAACTCAACTGTTAATATCAGGTTCTGATTGGGTCGTGCATCATAAACCACAGCACACTTTTTATGAGCGCTTGGGAAGTTCGGTTAAAGAAAGGCATATTCTTAAAGGGTTTTACCATGATACTTTAGGTGAACTCGACAGAAAATTAGCCATTGATAAAGC
>JADGEK010000002.1:47174-49515 GCA_016744395.1 Gammaproteobacteria bacterium
ATTGTTTCAGGTTTGTATGAATTGTTTGCTGATAATGAGCTTATTCGTGAATCACTCAAAGGTTTTGCATCCGCTATTCAACCTGGCGGTTATCTTATCTATACCAATCAACCATGGCATCCTCAATTAGAAATGATAGCCAGAGCACTTACCAGCCACCGAAAAGGAGAAGCCTGGGTGATGCGTCGTCGCTCGCAGGAAGAGATGGATCAACTCGTTGCAGCAGCAGGTTTCACAAAAATAGAACAACGCATTGATGAAGATGGTATCTTTACAGTATCTCTTGCTACAAGAAATCATTAAAGGGACTTAATGAACATGGCCAACTCAAGCACAATTAACAACACATTTAATCAAGATGAGCTGACCAATTGGAAACATTCAGCAAAATGGCTGCTGTTTTTAGGCCCCTTCTTCTTTATCAGTTATGGTTTTGCCAATGAGTTGGCCTCTTCTCGAAGTGATGTTTTACACATCGTTTTTTCATGGGAACAATCCATTCCTTTTATACCATGGACAATCATACCCTATTGGAGCATTGATATTCTCTATGCACTCTCTGTTTTTATCTGTACCACTAAAATCGAATTAAATAGCCATGCAAAAAGATTGCTCACCGCTCAGATCATTGCAGTCACTTGCTTTATAGTGTTTCCAATGGGGTTTTCATTTGAACGCCCTGAGACCAGTGGATTATATGGTTATTTATTTACAGCCTTAAGCACCTTCGACCAGCCTTTTAATCAAGCTCCCTCATTGCACATTACTTTTTTAGTAATTTTATGGGTACTCTATCCACGTCATCTGCCTAAATATCTAGTACTGCCCTTTCACATATTATGTATATTAATTGGTATTTCTATTTTAACAACCTATCAACATCATTTTATTGACGTACCAACAGGTGCTCTTTTAGGCTGGTTTTGCATTTGGCTATGGCCTGAAGATGGTCATTCTATGTTGACAATTTCAAACAAGGCAAAGACTGAACAACATAGACATCTGGTAGCATACTATTTAACCACCTCATTGTGCTTAGGTTTACTGGCTTATTCTATAAAGGGTTGGGCTTTATGGCTTCTATGGCCGATGATTTCATTGGCCTTTATTGCATTGTTTTATGCTTTTATCGGCGCCAAGGGATTTCAAAAAACAAACAATGGGACTATGAGTATTGCCAGCCAATGGTTATTGTTTCCTTATTTACTGGGTGCAAAATTCAACTCATATCTCTGGACAAGAAAACACCCCAGCACTAACCAAATTCTTGATGGACTCTGGCTAGGCAGTTTTCCTTCATCTAAAGAGATTAAAGACAAAAAATATCATACCATCATTGATATGACTGCTGAAATGTTGATGCCATCAATTGCAAAAAAAGATGAGGTGTTATGGTATTCTTTCAGTAATCTTGATTTATTAACACCATCAGAAAATCACTTACTAAAAACAGCCAAGCTCATTGAACAACATCGAAATGAGCATATTAATGAGCCTATTCTCATTACCTGTGCATTAGGCTATTCACGCAGTGTTTTAGCGATCATGACCTGGCTACTACTGAGCCAACAGGCAAAGAGTATTGAAGCAGCTTTAGATATAATTCGAAATAAACATCCCAGATTTGTGTTAAAACCAACTGACTATCAGCAGTTGAGAGCTATTATTATCGATCAAAATAATTATGATTTCATTAAAATCAAGGACTGAATGATGGCGACAGAACAGGACTATTTAATTTATTTTGAATTGCCAAAGTGAGCAATTGACAACCTAAAATTCTGATAATATGGTACTATAATCATTGAATAATCAGCAGATAGTAAGTTGGGGAAAAGCATTGACAATTTCTGATGAAAATCGACAAAATCTCATTAATGAATTAATTAACAATCATGGACTTAATGAATATGAAATCTATTTGATTGATCTTTTTCCATTAATTGAAATGATTTGGACAGATGGGGAAGCTCAACAGTGTGAAACCACGTTAGCCACCAAATTTTGTTTAAATCGTATTGCAGAGTTGGACAGTCAGACAGAGGGTGAATCTCCCCTGTCAATAGACCAAGCCAATGAATTTCTTGATAAATACTTGAACGAAAAGCCGAATCCAGAGCTGTTAAAAAGCATCAGAAGTTTTATAAAGCCCATTCATTTGAGCCATTCTGATCCAGAAATTAATCATGAACGAAGACAAGAAATTTTAGACTATTGCATCGACATTGCATCAGCAGCAGTACACAAATACCCTTATGGCATGCATGAACGATTTATTAAAGAAGAAAAGCAACTCCTGAAGGAAATCATTGATTCCCTATATTGTAAATAAGAGTTGTAA
>JADGEK010000002.1:49615-65464 GCA_016744395.1 Gammaproteobacteria bacterium
TTGTAAATAAGAGTTGTAATAAAGAGTTGTAAATAAGAGTTGTAATAAAAAGTTGTAAATAAGAATTGTAATAATGAGCTATAATACGATATAAAGCATTAGAATGGCACAGGGTATTGACGAAGCACCGAATTAATATCCTCTAACACCACATCTGTCATACATTTTTCAAAAGCCATGATATCTTCTTTTAACTGGCTCAAGCTGGTTGCCCCAATGATAGTTGAACTCACACCATCCACCTGTGCACACCAGGCTAAGCCCAATTGTGCTGAAGTGAAATCGTGTTTTTCAGCAATTTCAGCATATCCTTTAACTGCAGTGTCCACCGTCGCATTGTCACGAAATAACCCATTGCGCTGAGATTTACTCCATCGACTGCCTTTAGGGCGTGCACCATCCAGGTATTTACCACTAAGAACCCCTCCCGCCAGAGGTGACCAGGGAAGATAAGCAACATCGGTATGGACACAATTTTCAATCAAATATGGCCAATCTTTGGTATGCAATAAATTAAATTCATTTTGAATGGATACAATTCTGGGCAAATCATGTTTTTCACTGAGTCGAATGAACTCATTGATGCCCCAGGTCGTATCATCAGATAAACCACAATAGCGAATTTTCCCCACCTCGACACACTCATCAAGCGCTTGAAGGATTTCCAGCATTTGTGCAGAATGTTTCTCAGTATCGACATCGGTGAATGAAATCATTCCAGGCCAATGTTTGGAAAAATGTGGAGAGGTACGATTAGGCCAATGCAATTGATATAAGTCAATATAATCAGTTTGTAGACGTTGTAATGATGCATCAACCGATTTTATAATCGCTTCACCCGTTATATCGCCGCCCTCACGTATCCAGGGTAATCCATTACCCGCGATTTTAGAGGCTAAAACAAACTCTCCACGACGCTCAGAGTTCTGTGATAGCCATTGACCAATCATACTTTCAGTCTTACCGTAACTCTCAGCAGAAGGCGGCACAGCATACATTTCGGCAGTATCAATAAAATTAATCCCCGCAGATAAAGCATAATCAATTTGCTCATTAGCATCCTGTTGACTATTTTGAGATCCCCAGGTCATACTGCCTAGACAGATTTTGGATACTTTTAATTCACTTTTACCTAATGTTGTATATTCCATATTAATCGATACGATCCTCGGGCATTGTTCCCTTTCTGAATATCTCTTGAACATTTCTTTTACGTTTTAGCCATGACTTTATACTGCCTGGCAACATTCTAAGCATATGGGAATAGTAAATAAAATGAAAGAATTTTAGCCTTATTTTTACTTCTTTATTATCAAAAATATCTCCCGCAAGCATCGATATGACAGCAGATTCTACCTGCCAGTCATTCTTTGGGTTCATGAACAAACGTTGCATGACAGGTGATGTAAAGCGATAAATGAACCAGCACATTTCACTGATACCACCACGAATACGCTTTTCAAGCTGGTTGCACAACTGAGCCGTTTTTTCAGGAGCTTTGAAACATTGATCAATTGTATCAACAGCTTGTACAGCACCACTCATGCCAAGATAAACACCACTTGAAAAGACAGGATCGACAAAAGCAAAAGCATCGCCCAACAACATGAAGTCCTGTCCCCACATTTTTTTGGAAGTATAAGCAAAATTACCAGTGGCGCGAATTTCACCCAGATTTTTAGCCTGTTTCATTCGGGACGCCACCTCATCATTCATGGCAATCGTTTTCCATAAAAAATCATCAGTGGAACCCTCAAGTGTCTTCAAATAATCAGGCCAGCAAACCGCACCAACACTCATACTGCCATCATTTAAAGGGATCAGCCAAAACCAGCCATGTTCAAACCAGTAAATACTGATATTACCTTCATCTCTGCCTGTGCGCCGTTCAACGCCTGAAAAATGACCAAAAATGGCTGAACTCTGATGATGTGGATTCTTTTGTTTTAACTTCATTTTACGTGAAAGCAGTGAATCTCGGCCTGATGCATCAATGACATAACGTGCCTGTAATTGATCGCTATCACCCTCTGCATTTTTATACTGAACACTCACTTGACCTTTAGATGGAAAATCAACTTGAGTAACCCGATGGTCTTCAAATACTGTGGCACCTTTGTTTTTACAATTTTCGAACAGAATATGATCAAATTCGCTTCGTCTCACTTCATAAGCATGGGGATACTTTTTATTAAATGATTTTTCAAAATAAAAGGTTTCTCGCCTCATTTTATTGCTAATGGGGTCAATACCATTAAATTCAGCCCCATGCTTAATGATGCCAATTTCTTTAACCTGCTCAAGTACCCCAAGACGTTCAAGGATTGGTAAGTTCATTGGCAAAAGAGATTCACCAATATGAAAACGTGGATGTCTGGCTTTTTCAAACAAACAGACACGGTATCCTTTTTCGCTCAATAAAGACGCCGCTGTCGTACCAACAGGCCCTCCGCCTATAACAACTATGTCAAACATTATTTCTGATGAATTCATTTATTATGTAGCCAGTATTTTCTATCCAAACGACTTATATCAATATTAAATTCATTTACAATTGAATGTATTCATGTTCTTGAACTGTTTTGACCAGGCCGCGCTTATCTAGAGTTAGTTTTTAATGACTATAGTTTACCAGAAATATTGGAAAATTGATGACAAAAATAATGTGGCAACAAATTCGTCAGACATGATGTAAAGAAAATATTCAAAATAAATTATGTATTCAGCAATGATTCACACTGTCTGGTATAAAGTGGTGTTAATTCAGACACACTCTGAATCATTTATTTAAATGGAGATCATTATGAAAATTTTAATTAGACAACTACTATCAAGTACTTTACTTGGTTTCACTCTTATTGCTATGCCAATAATAAGCCAAGCACATGAGCGTGAATACAAAGGTAATCATAATCAAAAGCACACTTCTGATTACAGCTATAGGGATAATGACAGGCATAATCATAAATATTACCAGCACAAACTCAGTCATCACAATTATAAAAAGTACAATAGAAATTACAGCCGATATAATGACCGTCATTATAATAAAAAATACGGTAGGAATCGTTATAAAAAATCACATCATAATCACTATCCACCATTTAAAAAACATTATAAAAATAACCATGGTCATCACTTATCAAAGAAGCATTCAAAAACAAACCAGGTTTCAGGTTTATATCTAAAGGGTTTTTTTAAGTATTTTTAATCAAGAAGACTGGAGGGCGGACTGTTAATGAATACAAAATAACAGTTCCTAAATTGTCAGCAATTTAACGCGAAAATCTGTATAAGAGCAGACTCTACATTATTTTTCTCTCACTGCATCAAAGCACAAAAAAAAGCAAAGCCTGCTCTTATAATCAGTGTTCATCCTTTCAGAATAGCTACTCAGTTATAAAACACAATAGTTTAATCACACAATCTGAATATAAAATTCAATTATATGTTAGTATTTAATAGGAGAAATCATTATACGTATTGGTTTTTAAGAAAGAGAATTTTTTATGAAAAATAAACTCACATATGAAGAGTTACTTCAAAAATACCAGCAGCTTGAATCAAAAATTCTCGAACAAAACTCCAATTCAACAAGTCAACTTTTTGAACTCTCTCTCGATATGCTTTGCATTACAGATATTGATGGCTCTTATAAATTGGTCAACTCTGCGTTTAAGAAAACATTGGGCTATAGTGACAAAGAACTGATAAAACATCCATATCTGTATTATATTCACCCTGATGATCTGAAATCTACTCAGATGGCAATGGATAAAATATCAACAGGCCAACCTATCATCAATTTTCAAAATCGGTATCGTTGTATCGATGGCAGTTATAAGTGCTTACATTGGACATTCATGCCTGTCATTTCTGAAAATCTGACCTATGCAGTGGCAAGAGATGTTACAGAACAAAAATTATTAATAGAAAAACTTCAGAAAAGCCATTCCTATCTGGAAAGTATTTATCGAGCGGCTCCTACTGGAATTGGGCTGGTTAAAGAGCGAATACTTATCGATGTAAATGAATTAGTTTGCCAAATTACAGGTTATGCTCGAGAAGAGCTTATTAATCAGAATACCAGACTGCTCTATCCCAATGATGAAGAATACAATTTTGTGGGACAGGAAAAGTATCAACAAATACAAGACAAAGGCACTGGTACTGTAGAGACTCAGTGGCAATGTAGAGATGGGCATATCATTGATGTCTTATTAAGTTCTACGCCACTTAATATCAATGACATTTCACAAGGCGTTACTTTTACTGTATTAGACATCAGTAAAAGAAAAAACATAGAAAGAAATCTACAAGCGAGCCAGGAAAAATATCTTGATTTGTATGAGCACGCGCCAGATATGTATTTAAGTATCGATGCCCAATCTGCAATGATACTTGAATGTAATCAAACAACAGTTAATATTTTAGGATATAACAAAGGGGAAATTATTGGTCATCCCGTATTTAATTTATATGCAGCTGAAAGTGTAGAATATGTAAGAAAACAGGTTTTCCCCCTTTTTCAGAAATTAGGAGTAATCCATAATGAGCAATTAAAAATCAAGAAAAAAGATGGCTCCAAGCTTGATGTCTCATTAAATGCTTCTGCTATTCGTGATGCACAAGGAACTATCATTCGTAGCCGTTCTGTCTTGAGAGATATATCCAAAACCATTCAACTTGAAACACAACTCACAAATACTTTACAACACTATCAAGGTTTTTTTGAACAGGCACCGCAACCCTATCAATCATTGGATAAGGAAGGTTGTCTTATTGAAGTCAATGCTGCCTGGCGAAAAACACTCGGATATGATGTTGATGATTTAAAGAATAAATGCTTTGGTGATTTATTAGCGCCTGGGTTTAAAAAATACTTTGATGAAATTTTCCCTCAATTAAAATTATCTGGCGAAATCCACGGTGTTGAATTTATTATGCGTCATAGGGATGGAACACTTATTGATGTTATCTTTGATGGTCGAATAGTGAAGAATGAACAAGGTATTTTCCAACAAGCTCATTGTCTTCTCACTGATATAACTGAACAAAAAAGAATAAATTCTCAGTTAACACTATTTCGCCAACAAATTGAGCAAAGCAAAGATGCCTTTTATGTCATTGATTATACCTCCTCACAAATTTTAGATGTCAATGAAAGCGCCAGTAATATGTTAGGTTATTCTCGAGATGAACTATTAGAAAAAAGCATCGTTGAAATTTCGAGTATTATTAACTCCCTAAAAAAATGGCAGGAAATAGCAACATTGGTGAAAAATCAGAAACAAGGACAAACGATTGAAGATGAGTTCATTCAAAAGTATGGCCCCATAATTCCAGTGGAAGTGAGTACCATATATCAGGTCAGTAATGGTAGAGAAGTATTTGTATCCAGCATCAGAGACATTTCAGAAAGAAAGATTAAAGAACAGCTATTAAAAGACAAAAACAAGTTTATCCAAACTGTCATTGATGGTGTCAATGACAGCATAATGGTAATAAACACCGATTATAGTATCTCCATGATGAATCGCTCTGCCAGGAATTCAATCAATGAGACCTATATTAATAATATTAAATCGCCTAAATGTTATGAAGTTTCACACCATCAAAACACTCCCTGCTCTGGAAAAGATCATCCATGTCCTTTAACTCAGGTATTACAACATACTGAGACCAGTACTCTTGTCCATCAACACAAAACCAGTGTGGATGACACCCAATATATGGAGCTCACTGCAAGCCCATTAAAAGATAGCAATGGAACAATTTATGCGATTATTGAATCCTCTCATGATATTACTTCTCTTATTAAAACCCAGAAAGAATTACATGAGCGGTCAATAGCCTTTGAACATCAGGCTAATCATGATGTTCTGACCAACCTGCCAAATCGACTATTGTTTATTGATCGATTGAGTCAAGCCATCAAACTGGCTCAACGTCGCCATAATAAAATTGCAATATTATTTATCGATCTGGATCGGTTTAAAGAAATCAATGATTCTCTGGGTCATATCGCTGGTGATGAGATACTAAAGGAAGTCTCTTTACGTTTACAATCTTGTATCCGCAAGGCAGATACTGTCGCTCGCCTGGGTGGAGATGAGTTTTTAGTTTTACTGGACGATGTCAAAGACAGTAATTTTATTATTGAGATTGCCTTACAAATTCTGGAAAAAATAGCAGCAACATTTATTTATAATGAACAACAATTATACGTCACCAGTAGTATTGGAATTAGCCTCTACCCCAATGACGGCCAAACCTCAGAAACATTAATACGAAATGCCGATTCTGCACTGTATAAAGCCAAAGAAGAAGGTCGGAATACTTATCGTTACTATACACAAGATATGACTGAAAAAGCATTTGAACACATTCTTCTTGAAAGTAATTTACGTCATGCCTTAGACAATCATGAGTTAGTGGTTTATTACCAACCTCAAGTAAATGGAAAAAACCACCAAATTAAAGGGATGGAAGCATTAGTTCGCTGGCAGCATCCTAGACTAGGACTGATTTCACCCACAAAGTTTATCCCTCTGGCTGAAAAAACAGGACTCATCATTCAGCTGGGAGAACAAGTCTTACAGATTGCAACCAAACAAATGGCCAAATGGAAAAAAAATGATCATAGTGACTTTCGTCTGGCAATCAACCTTTCAGTGAAGCAATTACTCCATGAAGGTTTTATTGGAAGAATCAGACATATTTTAAAAGAAAATCAGTGTCAGGCACAATGGATAGAGCTGGAAGTAACTGAAGGTTACCTGATCACCAATCCTGAACAAGCCATTAATACGCTTCAGCAACTCAAAAAAATGGGCTTCACTATCTCAGTTGATGATTTTGGTACGGGCTATTCGTCACTCTCCTATTTAAAACGATTACCCATTAATAAACTTAAAATTGATCAATCTTTCATCATGGATCTGTCAAAAAATGAAGATGATCGAGCAATTGTAATAGCCATAATATCGCTGGCAAAAGCCATGAGACTGAATGTCATTGCAGAAGGCGTCGAAACGCTTCAACAAAAGCTATTCCTACTGGATCATGGCTGTAATTCAATACAAGGTTATTATTATAGCCGTCCAGTACCTGAAAACGAAATGACAAAATTATTGAAAACTAAAAAAATAGACTAATCATTTATCTTCAATATGCACATAATTTATTGCTTAAATTTAATTCAATTACATTGCTCTATTTGCACACGATTCTCATTGTAAAAATTGCTGGAAGGATTTATCATAAAGTTATCCACTTCTTGACAGATAGGAGTCCATTATGAAAAAGTCACTTACCCTTTTACCTAAATATATTTGTAATAGCATCATAGTCACATCCCTTTTATTGACACAGAACCTTCAAGCAGAACCATTACCTCCTCGTGGCCCCATTCCATTTTACATTTATGACCTTAATTCAAATGGCTCCATCAGTCAGGATGAATTCCACACCATACGTGGTCAACGAATGGTATATAGAGAAGCACAAGGCTATTCAATGAAAAATATAGCCTCAGAGCCCAACTTTAAGCAATTTGATATTGATAAAAATGGCCAACTCAGTCAAGATGAATTGACTCTTGGGCAGCAGCAACAAAGACAAAAGCGATGGGCCGCCAGACAAAACCAGAGAACTGGTATGAGGCAAGGCAGGAGCATGTGCCCTACTAATATGATGCCTCAATTTGAGAATTTTGATCTGAATAAAGACGGGGTGTTAACACCAGAAGAATTTCACCAGGGTATGCAGCAACACATGCAAAATAAACAAAGGATGATGCAAGGCCAGGGAATGGGAATGCAACAAGCTCAGGGCAGAGGAATGAATCGTGGTCGAAATATGCCCAATTTTAAAGACTTTGATGCTAATAATGATGGCATGATCAGTGAACAAGAACTGATTGAAGCTCGCAGTATGCGCATTAGTAGCAGAATACAGCAAGGCTATCAGATGAGAAATACGTCCAACATCACTTCTTTCCAGGAAATTGACACCAATGCTGATGGTCATATTTCACCTGAAGAGTTTTCTACCCAGCAACAGAAGCATAGAGTGAATCAACAAGGCCCTAAATAATTTAACTGATAGAGTTCAGACGTCTTAAGTGAAAGATTTAAATTGTATTTAATCAAGTAGTGCAATCCTATTAAATACTTAAGAATAAAATAGAAATGAAAATTGATACAGGCAAAGCGGTTGTCAGCTTATATAACAAAAAAGACAACATCATTCTAGTTGATATTTATGCCAATGGAGAGCTTGGTAAGATTGATGTCGATGATATTCATGATGCCATTGAAAATTTCGATGTGCAAATACCCGTCGACACCATTTGTCTTAAATCAGGTAAAAATTTTCTTTCAGACGATGCCTTTCAATATTCTATTGAACATAGCTGTCTACATAATAAAGTGGTTTATGTTATTACACAGATGGATGACATCCACTTTCCTTCTCAAGCCCAGGAAACTTATTTCAAGGATCATTTGGTTGATTTCTGTTCCTCAGTTGATGATGCCTATCACATGTTAAAAAAAGGGCCAAACTTACTGTAGAATTTTCAAACATAAAAGAATAATTTCATATCATATCCCCTTTCATGAACATAATATTTATATAATAAGGAAGTCTTTCCTCCTCTTTATATTTCCTTTAATAATTTGTATTTCATAATGATCATCGTTAACTGCATACTTTACAAATTTTCTCACTAAAGTCATAAATTTTAGTTAAACAAATTGTATTTCGTAAATCGACAACAAAAATAAAAAATAAGCACGATAGCCCTACTCAGTGGGGGAAGTAACGATGCTAAATTCAATTGTAGGTGCTAAACTTAAAGTAAAAGCTTATCTTATTCATTTGGGTAAATGGAATAGGTTATCGCAACATAATCAGGAGAAATTTCAAGAAGATCGGCAATGAAATCAAACCCGATATGAGCTGTAACAAAAAATCTTGCCAATTTATTTTCACAGGCTAGTTGTAAACTGGCTTGTAAAATGCGCAATTGAATGAGCGCTTTTGTCGGAGCTAATAACTCAAACCAACATCAATGGGGGAACAATTATGGTGGATATAAAGAAAATTGGCACGGGAGAAGTTCTTGCTTCTGTAGATGCTGATACTCTAGTGGGAGCTGATTTGAGAGAAATGAGACTGGAAGAGGCCGATTTAGAAAATGCTGATCTCAATCATGCGATTCTTGATTTTTCTGATTTAAACAGGGCAAATATGAAAGGGGCAAATTTACAGTATGCTTCTTTGATTGGTGCCCATTTGAATGATGTGGATCTGACTCATGCTGATTTGTCCCACGCAGAAATGGGCAGTAATCTTCATGATCATGCCGCTATGTTGCTTAATAGTAAATTAGTGCATGCCAATTTATCTCATGCATATCTCCACTGGGTTGATTTTCGTGACGCTGATTTAAGTCAGGCAACTTTAAGCAGGGCTGATATGCGTCATGCTGTTTTTTATCGGGCAAACCTCACAGAGGTAGCGGCTAACGACTGTTTATTTATTCGGGCCAATCTACGCGAAGCAAACCTGAGTCATGCGGACTTGCGAGACTGCCATTTTAATGAAGCGAATATGATTAAGGCCAACCTCAGTTATGCTAATCTGCAAAGTAATCATGAAGATGGATTTGCGGTGATCAATAAGGCCAATATGGAACGAGCCAATCTCAGTCATGCGCAAATGAAAAATATTTTTGCCCGTTCCGTCAATCTTCATCAAGCTGACTTGAGTCATGCTAATCTGGAAGAAGGCGTTATTACGGGCAGCATTATTTCTCATGCCAACGTCGACGGTGCAGAGTTTAAAGGCGTTGAACTGGAAACGGTAACAATTGGATATTCAAACTTTTCTCAGGCGCTCAATGCTAATATTCCAAAGCATAAGAAAAACATTCAATAATCAGTCACTGTCTATTTATGCCCTATTTTTGAATAAACATTGATCAGGCTCATTCCTTTTTGATTAAGAATATGAATATAATTAAGTACTTAATGGCATAAGTTCTGAGGGATAAAATCATCAGATAGGGAGAGCATGATCAAATGAAATTCCAATACTTTATATCCATTGTCTCAATGATTTTACTGGCAAGTACTGCCTATTCACAAGAACAGTCATCTCCCGCCAATAAACCGCTCAACATAGTCCCCGCCACAATAGAATCCATTCCTGCGCACCGCCTCTTTGTAGGGGGTACTGTTGTAGCCCATAAATCAGTTATATTATCAGCCCAGATGCCAGGTCGCATTGTGGGTGTTTATGGTGAAGAAGGTGATCACTTCATACAGGGACAATTGCTGGTCAAAATTAATGATGATGAGTTACTGACAAAAAGGCAAATCGCACTGGTTCAATACTCGACTGCATCCATTGCGGTCAATAATGCCAGAGTACAATATAACAGGCAAATTGTCTCACCATCTACCTCCAATCATGCTCCAGGAGGAATGGGTATGCCTGGTATGTTCGATCAGTTGGTGACTAACCCTATGTCTGAAATGATGGGCACCCGAGACTATGGAGTGGAGCGAGGCGCTGATATTTTTGCGACTCGTGCTCAGCTCGATCAGGCTCACCATGCACTTGAACAAGCACGCTCCCAAATTCAGCAGATTGATACAAAATTACGGGATACGTTAAGTATTGCACCGTTTAATGGTGTCATTGTATCAAAAAATATTGAAGTCGGTGATACCGTTCAGCCTGGCCAAGCTTTACTGATTTATGAAGATCTGAGTTTACTCCAGATTGTGGTTGATGTACCAGGGCGGTTGATCCATAGTTTAAAAGAGGATCAGACAGTCAGTGCCAGAATTGATGGTCTGAATGATGAGGTTAATATCAAGGTCAGTAAAATATTCCCAACTTCCGATCCCGTACGACATACAACCCGCGTTAAATTGACTTTATCTGCAAGCTCTCAGGCATCTTCAGGAAATTATGCAGAAGTCATGATCCCCGTATCAGCCAGTACAATGAAGAAACGCCTGCTGATCCCCCATAGTGCAGTGATTGAACGAGGAGGCATCCCCTCTGTTTTTGTTGTCAACAAACAAAGTCAGGCAGAACTGCGATTAGTCAGGCTTGGTGATGTTTTGCCTTCTGGTCATGTTGTCATTCTATATGGTGTCAAAGAGCATGAACAGGTGCTGGAAAAGCCCCCCGCATTTGTTACTTCAGGTTATGAAATATCGCAATAAAGGATGAGGATGGAACAATCATGACTGAGAAAAAATCCGAGAAACCCTTTACTGAAAAAAGAAACACTAATTCTGATCGAAGAGTGAAACATTTCTCTAGAAGACCTGCGCTCTCACATCCTCATCATGAGCCAGTAGAAGGACCAAGATTAGGGCTGGCTGGCAATATTGCCAATTTTTTTATTGACTCTCCTCTTACTCCGCTTCTTTTTGCTGCAGCACTTTTTATTGGCCTGATCGGTCTGATGTATACACCTCGTCAGGAAGATCCACAAATATCAGTGCCCATGATTGACATCTTTATTCAGTATTCCGGCGCTTCTGCAGAAGATGTGGCTAACCTGGCAATTGCACCGCTTGAAAGCATGATGAAGGAAATCCCGGGTGTGAAGCATATCTATTCAGCTTCGCAACAGGATCAGGGAATTGTAACAGTACGCTTTAAAGTCAATGAAAAAATGGGACCATCCATTGTTAAAGTACATGACAAGCTGCAATCTAATATGGATAAAATGCCGCCTGGTGTTTCCATGCCACTGGTTAAGCCTAAGGGCATTGATGATGTGCCTGTAGTGACCCTGACACTCTGGGCTGATGGCGTCTATGATTCTGAATTACGGGTTCTGGCTCACAAAGTATTACAACGTCTCAAAGAAGTGCCTGATACTGGACAGGGCTTTGTTGTCGGAGGCAGAAGACAACAGGTGCGTATTGAAGTCTTGCCAGAACGCCTGATTGGTTTTGGCATCAGTCTGGATCAGATTGCCAATGTAATCCGCAGCTCCAATACAGAACATCCAGCTGGTTATCTTGAGCAAGGTGCAACTTCCTTTAAGGTTTATACAGGTTCTTTTTTAAAACAGGTCAGCGACATCCAACAACTGATAGTGGGTGTTAACCAGGGAAAGCCCGTTTACTTACGTGACATTGCCAATATTATTGATGGACCATCAGAAAGCAGTGAATTGGTTTCCTACTATAGCGGTGCTTTGGATACTACAAGTGATAAGCCTGCCAATGATATACCTGCAGTCACTATTGCCTTAGCAAAAAAAGAAGGCTCCAATGGGGTGACCGTTGCAGAGGAAGTCATAGCAAAACTGGAAATGCTCAAGGGCCGGTTAATTCCAGATAATATTCATGCGACGATTACCCGTAATTATGGCAAAACAGCAAATGATAAAGTCAATGAATTATTAAAAGCGTTAGTTTATGCGGCTGTTGCTGTCAGTATACTCTGCTGGCTTACTATTGGTGCCCGTCCTGCAGTTGTGGTGATCACCGTTATCCCTGTGGTCATTTTGATCACCATCTGGTCAAGTTGGGCCATGGGTAATACAATTAATCGAGTGAGTATGTTTGCTTTGATTTTTTCGATTGGTATTTTGGTGGATGATGCCACGGTGGTTGTGGAAAATATTTTCAGGCGCTGGTTAAGAAATGGTGAGACCAGTATAGCGACCGCAGTCGATGCGGTACGTGAGGTAGGTAACCCCACCATTATTGCCACCTTCACCATTTTGGCAGCACTCTTACCGATGGGATTTGTCAGCGGTATGATGGGGCCTTATATGGCACCTATCCCTGCTCTGGGTTCAGTTGCAATGCTTTTTTCATTGCTGGCTGCTTTTGTTTTTACTCCCTGGTTTTCTTTGCTCTTGAAACCCAAATTGGCGACATTAAAAACAGCAGAAAAAAAAGAGAAAAATATTCAGGATACCATTGGTGGATTTTATCGCCCCTTATTACTGCCATTAATAAAAAATCGGGTATTGGGCTGGATTTTTTTGCTTGCCATAATTGTTTTGTTTTTTCTTGCCTGTTCTCTATTTTATACCAAAGCGGTGACGGTAAAAATGCTGCCCTTTGATAACAAGCCGGAATTTAATGTTTTAATTAATATGCCTGAAGGCACTGCTATTCTTGAAACGGCTAATGTGGCTCGACGTCTGGCGGAAACCATACAAAAGAATGTTCCAGAAGCCGTCGCTTTGCAAACCTATGCTGGCACAGCCTCACCCTTTAATTTTAATGGCATGGTCAGGCATTATTATTTACGTCAGGAGCCCTGGCATGCTGACATTCAGGTGATGTTAGTGGACAAAGAACACCGAAAGAAAAGCAGTCATCAGTTGGCAGAATCCACCCGTCAACTGCTCACTGAACAGGCCCATGCTCTGGGGGCTAAAATTGCAGTGATTGAAATGCCGCCTGGACCTCCAGTATTACAAACCATGGTGGCCGAAGTCTATGGCCCTGATGCGGTAACACGGCGTCAGGTTGCCACTGACATGACCCAAATTTTTTCCCAGACCCCCAATCTGGTGGATGCTGATAATTATATGATCCTGCCTTACGAACGCTGGCATTTTAATGTCAGTACAGAAAAAACATTACGCCAGGGCGTTGCAATAGACACCATTAACCGCAATATACAAATGGCGATGGGTGGTTATAAATTGGGTGATATCAAAGGGCATAGCTCACTAGAGCCCAAATTGATTGTACTGCAATTACCACTGGAAAAAAGAGGCGAGATTGAGCGTTTATCAAATCTGCCTATCGCTTCTTCCAATGGAAAAATGGTGCCGCTTACTGAGTTGGGTCAATTTGTTAAGGTTGAAGAACAGAATATTATTTATCGCAAAGATTTGCGCCCCATGGAATATGTTGTCGGTGAGATGGAAGGTCGTCTGGGTGCACCTATTTATGGCATTTTATCCATTGAGGAAGCACTGAAAAATTATACAGCACCCGATGGAGTCCATATTACGGGGACAATGACCAAAGCACCTGAAGATGATCTGCATTCCAGTTTTGAATGGAGCGGCGAATGGGTAGTCACTTATGAAACCTTTCGTGACATGGGCCTGGCATTTGCAGCCGCTTTAGTACTTATTTTTGGCTTATTAGTGCTTGAATTCAGAAATTTTATTCTGCCAGCCATTATTATGGCACCTATCCCTCTGACCCTGATCGGCATTATACCAGGACATTGGATTATGGGCGCTGAGTTCACAGCAACCTCTATGATTGGCTTTATTGCGCTGGCAGGAATTGAAGTGAGAAGTTCAATTCTATTAGTTGATTTTGTTAAAAATGAAGTACATCTGGGACAGGATGCGATGCATGCCGTGGCAAACGCCGGGCAAATAAGAATGCGTCCCATCTGGGTCACTAATTTAACCATGATGGCTGGTGCGGCAACCATTTTATTTGATCCCATTTTCCAGGGTATGGCGATTTCATTATTATTTGGTCCAATTGTTGCGACCACCTTAACCCTATTTGTCATTCCTTTAGGCTGTACCTCTGTGCACAAAACATTATGCCCTGTCAATGACACAGATAATGGCTCCTGTTTAATTTCAGATTAGTAAAATTTGGTTGGTAAAGAATGGAAGCTCATATTTTCTTTTTGCACTTACTGGCGGTTCTTCTGTCAGCAAGGCTGTTTGCAGAAATTTCAGTTCGCCTGGGTGCTCCATCCGTCATAGGTGAATTAACCGCAGGTATTGTCATCGGACCGAGTTTACTCGGATGGATTGAGCCAAGTGAAATTCTTAAAATGCTTGCTGAAATCGGCATTATCCTTTTACTGTTTGAAGTTGGCCTCAAAACAGATGGAAAGCGTCTTTTACATTCTGGGTTTAAATCCGCAGTCGTGGCTTTGTCTGGCTTTATCTTACCAATGCTATTGGGCTTTATTGCCGCTTACTGGTATTTTGAATTATCATTGCTGGTCTCTTTGTTTATTGGTGGAACCATTACGGCAACCAGCATTGGCATCACAGTGAGAGTATTAAATGATATTCATTGCCAACAAGCACATGAGGGACAAGTCGTTCTTGGTGCAGCCGTCCTGGATGACATTTTTGGTGTTGTTCTTCTGGCAATACTTTATGAGTTTTCACTCCATAATGTTGTTAGCCTTGTCAACATAAGTAAAGTGTTACTGTTTATTGGTGTATTTTTTGCCTTTGCACCCGTTGCTGCAAAATTTATCTCACTCTATATCACTCGCCTGGATATGAATAGTGAAATCCCTGGAGTCTTACCCACAACGATTGTTGCTTTGGTGCTGTTTTTTTCATGGATTTCACACTTCCTGGGTGCTCCTGAACTCTTAGGCGGCTTTGCTGCCGGTCTGGCTCTATCAAGACGATTCTTCTTACCCTTTGGCTTAACTATTCGAACTGACAAGGCCTGTGCAAAATGCGTTGAAGATCAAATGAAGCCTATTATCCAACTTTTCACACCCATATTTTTTGTTTATATTGGTTTATCTTTGAATCTTAGAGAAATAGACTGGAGTTCTTCATTTATCTGGGGATTCTCACTGGTTATTTTTATCCTTGCAGTCATCGGCAAAATGATAGGACCTTTTTTCCTCAAGGAATCCATTCATTCTAAATGGGCTATAGGAATGGCTATGGTTCCACGCGGCGAAATTGGTTTGATTTTTGCTGAATTGGGGCGAATAAGCGGTATCTTAAATAATGAAATACATGCAGGAATGGTGATTGTAATTGTCTTAACCACCGTGTTGTCACCCTTTGTTATGAAATGGTATCATGCCAGATATGCTTCTCATTTGTGTGGT
>JADGEK010000002.1:65564-129659 GCA_016744395.1 Gammaproteobacteria bacterium
ACCTATGCTTAAGCATCTATGCATTTTTTTCTGACCAAACAGCAAATTCATTACCACTTGGCTCTAAAAAATGAAAGCGAAAACCACCTGGAAAAGAAAAAGTGGGCTTTATAATAGAACCACCCGCTTTTTCAATTTTTTCTTGAGTGGCTTTAATACTTTTACTGTAAAAAACAATAAGTGAGGCGCCATTGCTTGTTAATGAACTCAAATCAGATTGATAGAAACCACCATTAATGCCTTCATCAGAAAAAGAAATATACTCAGAACCAAAATCTTTGAATGACCACCCAAAAACTTGTGTAAAAAATTGCTTTGTTTTTTCTATATTTGTTGACGGAAACTCGACATAGTTTATTTTTTCATGTTTATTCATGCGATAACTCCATTTTGAAACATGGCTCAGTTGGGTTGGAACTTGGACATTCCAGAAAATTTATTGAAAACAATATACACTAATCAATAGCCTTATATCTACTTTTAACAGCAGTCAATTTTCATTGCAACAACTTTCTACTAACTTACAATTTTATAAACAATTAATTTTTAACATAATTGTTTTTCTTAAAATAGTTATAAATACCGCATAAAAATAATAAAACAGTGGAATGTATTAATAGGAAAATATATTTGCCTGTATTTGTAGTATCCTTTAGCCTTTATAAGTTCACGCTGAAAAATACTGAGCATTTTAGACTGCTCTTATTTAGGCTCATCAACTAGAAGGATAAAATAAATGCAGAAATTCGACGATCAAGCGGCTCTGAACGGAGTCACTGAAGGTAAAGTCGTTTGGGATATCAACGCCGAAAACCCTGTCAAGCTCTCCCGTCAGCTCCAGGCAATTACTCAAACATATGATGATCTCCTGAATCAAGGAGTCAAGCCAATGATGGTTTTTACCTTTCGAGGACCCAGCACCACATTCATTACCCAAGATAATAGTCAGTTTTCAGGCGAGGTACTGGCCGCCGTTGAACTGATTCAGTCCAGCTTGCGGAATTTGGCGGATAAGAAAGGTGTGACACTGGAAGTGTGTGCCATTGCATCTAATCGTATGGGAATAACGCCTGAGGCTTTGCTTGAGTGCACCCCCTTGGTAGGCAACACTTTCTGTTCTCTGATCGGTTACCAGGCCAAGGGGTATGCTTTAATACCCGTGTATTAACATTTTTAATCTGAAATTATTGTTGGGCGAGCCCTGATAGGCGAACCCAAAAACCATGTATAATTGATCCTATCCCCCTCCCCTTTGGTTTTACCTGGGCTATTTACTACTTTATTTCTACATCATTGCAATTCAGTACGTGATTTTCTGCCAAAGTAAAGAGCAGCCACCACATTGATCAAAAAATTATATTAGTGATAAATTCAAAATAACTCATCACAAGAGTTGAGTATCAAAATTCATCATAGCAAACTACAATAAAATTATAATTAGAGGGATTTGGGTTAATGAGTAAAAAACACCAAAAAGTGCTGACATCAATATTCAGTGACCATCTTAGCAGTAATATACACTGGAAAGAGATTGAGTCTTTATTGACGCACCTTGGAGCAGAATTCAGAGTAGGTTCTGGGGCTGGTTTAATTGCTATAATCAATGGTGTGGAATTTTCGATGCACAGGAGTCATCATAATACAACAATGTCGAAAAAAAGTTTGCACCAATTAAAAAATTTTCTGAAGTCAGTCGACATAAAGCCATAATAATAGGATTCAACACCTGTTTGTTTAAATAGAACAAAATTATGAAACCAGATTATTTAATCATCGAAAGTGGTCTCTCCTCGCTGTTTTTTGGGGCTGTAAGGTCAAACTGTCAACGGTATACTCAAACAATTAAACCTTGATAAAGAAGTGACTTTTGAGCACTATGATCCCAATGGTTATGATCATACAATTTACATGATAAATCGATGGAGTATTATGTCAAAAAGAAGTCATTCGTAATAATGGTGTGAATGACACCTACCATGCTGGTGCTCATCTGTATGATGGATTACATGAAGGTGCTATTAGCTCGGGCAAACTGGTGGCTGAAGCAATTATCTGCAGTGAACAAAAATAATTATTAAAACAGTAACAACCTGTTTATTATAAAGACTTAAATTATCTTAATCTGATCAGAAACACCTGACTCTGCCCTACTTCAGGACATCAAGAAAAAAACTTTGTTTGAACTTCTTCTTTAAACTTTACTCCACTAAAATGAGCTCGTTGCAGGAGCTCCCAAAAATAGCGATAAGTGGCTCTGTCATGTAATTCTCCAGCATATTGTATAGGCCCCCAATTATTTTCCTGTGCTTGTAATAAAATATTCTGAGCACTTTCTAATTCAGAGAAATCAGGTTTCATGGCATCCACTATGCTCTGTATTTGTGTGGGGTAAATACTCCACATTCTCATAAATCCAAATTCATTACGAGCACGTGAAGCATCAGAATAGGTTTGATAACTATTTTTTAAGTCCAGTGTCACATTATGAGCTGGAATGACATGATTTGATAATGCCGCCTGAGTTATTTCTGCCTTAGCACGAGCAAGTAATTTATGTTCAAACTGACCAGGACTGCGCATACAGATGGCTGGAATTGCGCCTTGATAACCACTGACAAAATCCATCAGGCCAAAATCCAGTACCTGCAGCCAGGGTAAGGTCGCCAGTTTATGAACATCATTCAATGCCCCATGAGTTTCAATTAAAACATGAATTGGTATTTCTCGTTCAATCTGAGCATGTTTAACTTTATTTTGTATGTATTTAATCATTTCCAGAGCATTTTCATATGACTCTGTTTTGGGTATAGTGATATAGGCGAGCTTTTTACCAGCACCAGGGACTAAAATATCAACATCCTGTTTCCAGTCAGCATGAGAAAAATCATGAATCCTAACACCAGCCATATTGTATTTATTAGCATCAGAATTGACCATTGAGACAATCATTTCAGCATGCTCAATTTCTTTTCCTGTTTCAGCCCCATCTTCACAGTCACAGGTAATATCAAAAACAGGACCTAACTTTTCCTGTAACTGAAAAGCCTTGCCTATTAACTTTTCACTGCCGGCAAAATGTTCACAACTTGGAATAATGGGTAAGCTTTTACCTGATTCAAAAAGTGCTTCATTAGGATGTATCATTAAAATTTCCTCAAGGATTTAATTTGTTGTTTAATTGTTTCGTCTGGGTATGACTAAGGTATAATCTAAATCAAGTACCACACAGGGATGATATTTATTGTCTGCATCACGTGCATCAGTGACCTCAGAAGGTATCCTGTTTTTTAAGCCAATGGTGCGTAAACGCAGCAGTCCCAGATCGTTACGAGAATGTTCGATGACATCTAAAACCTCACTATAGCAATAAATCGTATCCCCAGAAAAAGTGGGGTTCGCATGTGTGCCCGAATTGATTGAATACAACCACATGGCATTACCTAAGCCATTAAAAGTAAGGCTTCGGCAAATGGATATAATATGACCGCCATAGACAAGTCGCTGGCCCATTTTTCCTGATTTCATCATATGATCATTAAAATGCAGTTTGGCATTATTTTGATACAGGCGAGTGGCCAGAGTGTGCTCGCTATTGTCAATGGTCATTCCCTCAGGGTGATTTAAGCGTTCCCCTTTCACATAGTCTTCCCAGAAAAATGAACTGCCTGTCTGGTTGGTATCCACGAACTTAATACTTGGAATGGCAAGCTCATCAGCAATGGGTATTGATGCTTCTAAATGAGGGATTTCTTTGATGCCAGTTGATGTTGAAGGATCAGATTTATGCACCATCACCCAGCGTTTAAAACTTAAAATCAGTCTATTATTTTGATTATATCCAAGGGAATGTACATAGACATTGCCAGACTTGCCATTACTGTTCTCTTTTAAACCAATAACCGTTGATTCCAGGCGTATGGTATCACCCACAAAAACGGGCTCTGGAAAACTTATTTCAGCATAGCCTAAGTTGGCTATCGCATTTAATGAGATGTCAGTGACGGATTTTGCAAAGACCATGTGAAACACTAAAAGATCATCAACAGGACGAGCTTTGTAGCCGATGTTCTTCGCCAGTTCCACACTGGAATGCAAGGCAAAACGACTGCCTGTCAGCGCAATATAAAATGAAACATCACCTTCACTGATAGTCCGTGGTAATGGATGGATGATTTTTTGGTGCAATTGAAAATCTTCAAAGTAATTACCCTGATTAATTTTTGAATTGGACACTTCAGGCTCCTGTTAATACGTTAGATACGATAGAATTAAGAAAAATTAAACAAAATTATCCTGACCCAATTCTTTATATTTATCATATAAGGTGATCATACGTTGTGACCATTTCACCTGATATTTATCCACCAGTTCATTTTCAAACAGTATGACTTCTTCACCATTCTTTTGTGCTTTCTCATAGGCTCCAAGCATCTTGATGGCTTTTTCCACATCTTCTTTTTTGGGTGTAAAAATGTCATTGATGTATTCAATCTGAATGGGATGAATCAAAGCTTTGCCATCAAAACCCAGTTGAAATGCTGATTTAGTGGATGCCTCACAAGAAAACTCATCGTGCACATCATTATGCGGCCCATCAATTACAATTTTATTATACGCCCGCGCTGCTAAAGCAATTTGAGATAAGTAGCTTAAAATGGCCTGGTTGGATTTTTTTATATTAACTTGCATTCGGTCTGCCAGTTTATTCGTACCGATAATGATACATTTTAATGACTCACTGGCAGCACAAATCTGCTGAGCATTTAAAACCCCTAAAGGTGATTCAATGTTGATCATAAAATCCAGATCAGCATCAACTGAATTCATAACTGCCTCGGCTTCCAGAACCTGTTCCGCAGTTTCTATATGAGGGAAAAGTAAAGAATCAAATTCCAGCTCCTTTAACATTTCCAGATCTTTATGAATTTCTTCAGTGCCCAGATCGTTTAAGCGCAATACTTTTTCAGAAGAACCAAACGTACTGTTTTCCTTAAACTCTTGTTGCAACAATTTTCTGGCATCAGCTTTATGTTCTGGCAGTATATATTCCATATCAAAAATGATGGCATCGGCTAATACTGTTCGTGCTTTGTTAATATATCTTTTGTTGTTGGCTGGTAAAAACAACATTGAACGTCTGGCACGATAGGGTTCTGGTTTATAGGCATCTTTGCGTGATTCTTGAGTCATAATGTTTTTGACCAACTCTTTACGCAGGACTTTACCATTTTTAGTCTTTGGATAGTCATGAACAACATAGAGTTGCTTAGGACATTTATAACGAGCCAGATTCTTTTGCCCATATTTCAGAATTTGTTCTTCCTGCTCATTATTAATCTCACCATAAGCAATTATGGCAATAGCCACAATGGTTTTACCAGAGCCAACATCCAGGCCAAAAGCCACACAATCTGCGACTAAGTCATGAGTTTTAATGACTCGTTCAATTTCATGAGGCGAAACACGATAACCGAAAGTATTAATAATATCGTCTTTACGACCTAAGAACCAAATATAGCCATCTTTATCACGTTTGGCATAATCGCCTGTGAAAAAATAACCATTTTGTTTTGCCTGACGAGTTTCTTCTTCAAGCTGCCAGTATTCCAGAAAGAGTCCAGGATCGTCCATACTGATGCATATCATACCTTCTTCTTCTGTGCCAACTTCTTCCATCGTATTCGGATCAAGAATTTTCACGACATGGCCTGGCTGCACAAATCCTGCTGAACCTGGACGTATAGGTCGATGCAGCGAGTGCGAAATGTAATAGGAAAATTCACTCATGCCAATGGCTTCATAAATATTCTGCTGAAAACGTTCTTGCCAGGCAGTAACCATTTCGCTGGATAAATGTTCGCCTGCGCTCATACAATGACGCAAACTGGGCACATCTTTAATGGTATAGTCTGTTTTTTGAATAATCTGGCGGTAAATGGTTGGTACACCAATAAATATGGTACATTGATGACGTTGAATCAGTTCAATCCACAAAGCTGGGTTATTGACCCCCTCATAGGCGACGACAGTATGGCCATGATATAGTGGATCCATCAGGGCTGAGCCAAGCACATAGGTCCAGTTGAATTTTCCCGAATGCATAATGCGTTCGTTTTCTTTTAATGAAAACCAGTATTCGCTGGCAGGTTCACGGCCCACCAGAGAACGATGGGAATGTAATACCCCTTTTGGAAACCCTGTTGTGCCTGAAGTATAAACCAGATACGCAGGTTCACCTGACTTTGATGGATAGTGCTGAGGCGTTTTATCAGCATTACTTAAAATATCAGTCAAACTGTAAATATTAACGTTAGAAGGCTGAGTAAGCTCATCAACACTGTCTATTCCTGATACAATGATGTGCTTGAGATTTGCCAGATTTTCAATATAAGGCAGAAGATCTTTGTATATGGATGCCGATAACACAATGGCTTTAGCCTGTGAATCGTTAGCCAGATATTTAACTTCTGAACCACTCAGCAAAGTCGATGTAGGCACCGCAATAATGCCGGACTTAATTGCTCCAAAAAAAGTAATTGGATAGGCCAATGAGTTTTTAAGACAAATTAATGTTCGATCCCTGACTTCAAGACCAATTGAAATCAGAAAGTTACCAAACTGATCCGATTGCGTCACGAGATCTTTATAGCTGAGTTCCGAAGTACCCAAATCACTGTCTTCAATAATCATGGCAATCGAATTTTCTTTTTCGGTTCCCTGATATATTGATGTACATGCGACGCCAATATTCAACGATTCAGGGACTTCAATTTTCCACTCAGGATAAGCTTCAAGTTCCATGATAGACTCCTTTATATTTGACCATACGGCCAGTTTTCTCTGATAGTATGAATGGGTAGTTTACTTAATACTTCCCAGGCAAACATTTGATCTTTTTCTGATAATGTTCTTAATGCATAAGCTCTTAGTAAATTTTGCAGAGCCTTGCCAAACATCGGGGGATCTAACATTTTTCCTTCATAACGAATGGCTCCGCCCAGCAAGGCATCTGCATCAATGGCTGCTTTTAATATTGCAACATTGTGATCGATTTCTTTAGGAGATGGTGTAAATGCCACTTTGCACAGATTGATATGATTTGGATGAATCACCTGTTTGCCAGTCAATCCCATCGAATTTTCAGTTTTTGCATGCTCATAAACACAACGCGAAGCGTTATCTCCATGCAAGTCCAGCCAGCGACGAATGTCTTTTTGTTCGACACATTGTTCAGGCATGGTGTGGGGCGTTAGCAATACTTCTACGCCACCTATAACACCTGTACCATTAATGCGGGCTTCCATGGTAAGCATATTAAAAAACGTTTTCAGTTCAACTATCCAGTTTTCCGGAGTGATTTTATATGCCATGGCTTTGGAAAAATCATGAATACCAAAAACAACATGCTTAACCGTTGAATATTTCATCATTTTAGAAGCTATTTGTAAGGATTTGGGATGCTCAATGATAGGCTGAATGGTGATATCACTATTGATTGAGACTAACCATGATGAAAGATCTCGGATTTCAGCATCACCATAGACTTCTCCTGCTTTAGATAAAATAATGACATCTATGTACTGATGGATCTGTTGGAGCATCTTAAGATCGGCTTCATACTCTTCTGTTCGAAACTGATTAATACGAACAGCAATTTGAAAGTTTCGTTCAGGAAATTTCGGCAGTTCCTGAATTAACAATTCACGACTCATGGCTTTTTTCCGACAGCCATCCTCCAGATCAAATAATAGCGTATGTGCACTGGTTTTATAGGCATGTTTCTGCAGACGCAATTTAGCCTGTTCCATGCTTTCATAGCTGCCATCTAAGGGATTAAACTTAATGGGTGGGTAATAAATCTGGATGCCGGGCCAGTAGTCTCCAAGCGTAAGCGAAAAATCTTTTTTATCAGGAATCTTTGAAAAATCAATGATTGAGGACATCATATTTGCCTGTTTTTTTATTGGGTATGTGTAATTTATATGATATCCAACTAATTAGGTCAACTTTTATATTTTGTTGCTTTTTGTGTTTTTATTACATTTTTATTTAAGAATTGATGTTAACCTTATGAAAAACAATAATAATAAGCTTAACTATCTGTTTTAAATATATAATTTATTTATTTTAATACTCAATATTTATTTTATCAATACTCAGCAACAAAGCCATTAATTAAAACTATATAAAAAGTGATAAGAAAACTTCTCAATCATTATGCTTATTGATAGTATAGTGAATAGGCTAATAATTCTTTGTATCAACCCTTCTAGAGGTTTAAAGCACTGAATAAGCTTTAAACATATAATTGTTGATATTTTTTATTTACATTGAAAAATAATAATAAGCGTCTATTCTTATATCTTCTATATCAACCCTTATTGATTGATTTCTATTACAAGACACTGACGTGAAATTTTATATCGACTAATGAGTTTTACGCTGAATTATAAAAACAATAATTTACAGGATTATATTATGCTAGAAGAGCGAGTTTCGGCTATTGAACAACTTCAAGTCTCTGATAATGGAATAACCATTTCGTTAGCAATTCAATGTCACCAGGCAGTATGCTATTGGCTTTATCACGAAGCCTTTAATCACCCTCCAAGTGGAAATACCTTTTTACAAGGTTCTTTTAGTAATACCAGTGATTTTTTAAAGGGCTTAGCCAGAATGGGCAAGCCGCTCCATGCAGGAGATTTAAAAGCTAATTCTATTATTTCTGCTGGTCATATTCTCATTTTCACTGATAAAAAACTTAATGCAAAACACTCGTGTATCACTTTGCCTGATAATAAAATTGGAGGTTACAATCAACAAAGCTGGTTTAGTACACCTGGTATCCCAAGTGATTATTCAGAGCATGAGTATAAAGATATAGGCTGGAACAAAAAGGGAGTTGTTAAGTTAAGTGATAATTCTGATGGGTATTTAATGGCTGTTCCTGAGAATCAGGCGCTGCTCTTTTTTAGAGGCAATTTTAAACCAGACTAAATAAGAGAAAATATCCCCTATCCTGCTAATCTTAGATGCTAAAAAACTTGTATTATCTTTTTTTAGCATCCGTCCTACTATCTCGCAGTTTTCTATATTCTGACATACACTGTAAATGAGCCTCTACACAAATTCACCTAAAAAAGAACCCATTTTCATATCAGTACCCAGAATATGGCCAATCAACCAGTGTTCTAAAAACTCAATATCTGCATTAGTGATATTTTTGCCTTCTTTTTGTATTTTTTGATGAAAAGCAATACCTGTGTTAATTAACTCCTGGTGTTCTTTTTTGTGCTCTTCAAGACCATCATAAGCATGCTTAAGCATCAATCGTTCTTCATGCTTAAAATGCCATACAGTGCAACTGATAAGCTCTTCCATTACTGAATCGATATAATCTTTCGTATCCCCTTTTTCAACAGAATGTTTAAGAATATTATAGAGTTCCATTAGCTTTTGGTGATCTTCATCAACTTCCTGAACATCCACACTTAATGATTCGTCCCAAATTAAATCTTTCACAAGCCTATCTCCTTAAGAAGCAGCCATAAAAAGGCCAGTTATTTCATGAAACATGATAATGACATACCCATAAAATAAGAGTATTATTTTTATATCTGATTTTCATTGCGGTACATCATGAGTGAGGCTTTTATATTCATTATTTTCTATTTGATCAGTCATAGCCTGTCATTTCTAAATAACCCGTGCCAGACACAGCCTGCTTGTTTTTTAAACCTTTTACGTTAATACTACCTTCCCAGTAATTAAATGAAAAACCACCTTTTTTACTCCATTCCTGTGCTTTAACAGTCGAGGAAACTGACAAATTAATATTGTTATCAGGGATTAATATTTCCCACTTAATGGGATAACGAATCCCACTGACCGGGCTTATCCAAAAGTCTTTTATCTCAAGTTGAAACTGATGTGCTGCAAGTGATTGAGTTTCACCTTGTGCATCAATCAATAGTCCACTGGAATAAGTATCTTTTATTCCGTCTTTTTTACGCATCTGATAAATCATCAAATCACTGCCGTCATCAAGATGCAATGCAAACCAATCCCAGCCCGTTTGATCATCACTGAGACTGGATGTTGACCACTCTCGATCAAACCAACTTTTACCAGACACCTGATAAAGATTTTTATTTATTCTAATATTACCTTCACTTTTCAGGCGAGTATAAGAGTAATAATAGGAAGCATTTTTACTATTTTTTTGACTTAAACCATGGTTTCCTTGTAAGACCATTGGTTTATCAACGTCAAGTTGTAGGTTCAAGGCAAATTGATCGTTATTAATGTCTAATTGTAAGGGAAATAATTGATGAGCCTGAAGCGATTTAACTTGCCAATCATTCAGCCAGAATTGCACTACACCATCCTCTTTTATTTCTGCACCCGC
The DNA here is from genome assembly GCA_016744395.1 of Gammaproteobacteria bacterium. Taxonomy (GTDB): domain Bacteria; phylum Pseudomonadota; class Gammaproteobacteria; order GRL18; family GRL18; genus GRL18. The sequence continues at coordinate 75,973 of JADGEK010000002.1, forward strand.
AAGTTTCAACCCATCACGACTGAAACGTTCCTGTTGATGAACTTGTTGCTGTTGAATATCAGTTAAAGCCACATGTGCCATGTAAATATTATTGGTATGCCATTGTGAACCTGGAGACGAAGCATTTTCTAATATCACTCGGTCAGGTCTCAAAGCAAATCGAAATAAAGTAAATTGATAGGAAAACTTTGCTTTTCTTTTATTTTTTTTTAAGTCATTTTTTTCTAAGTCATCTTCGGCCAAATTTCCCGTAAAATACCACCATTCAGTTTTATAAGCCTGATGTGCTAAATGATCTTGAGGAAAATGAAACTGTCGTGGCTCTAACACCTGTTTAAAAAGACTGTTTTGTACAGAATCTGTTTCACCCAAAACACCTTTCATTGATAATGCGCTCGTCGTTTTACACATCGAGCATAAAACCAACAGCATAATTAACCATTGAAACACTCGTGATTTCACTGGCTACTCTCCCCTTAGCGCTAAAGTTGGCTGGGTTTTACTCAAGTGCCATGCGGGATAAACCGCTGCCAGAAAAGCAGCTAAAAGTGCCAGTGCACCTGCCATAATAAATTCATTCCAGGGTAAAATAAACTGCATAGACCATCCAAATGAACGGTAATTAATCACTTCAATCAACAGATAGGCCAAAACAATTCCCATTGGCATTGCTAAAACTGCAGCGACAATTCCCATGGTTAAAGTTTCAATATATATCAATGCCGATAGTTGTTTGCCCGTCAAACCAGTCGCACGAAGTATGGCAAACTCTCTGGCTCGCTCTAACTCAATGGCCATCAGAGCAGTAAGAATGCCCACAAAAGACACAAAAATGACCAGTAATTTAAGCACATTGGTTATCTTAAACGTCCTGTCAAAAATGATCAGAGATTGCTTGTGTAAATCTTTCCTGGAAATAAAACGTAAAGACCTGCCACTGATTAACAATTGCAATTGTCTCTCAAATTGCGCCTGTTTTTCTTGATTCTGAAGCACTTCATTTGATAAATAAAGTCCCAATGCATTCAGTTTTCCAGAATGCCAGTGTCGATTATAAGTCGTGCGACTCATATTGATCACACCCTGTTCAGAACCATAGTGATAATAAACGCCAACTATTTTAAAAGCTTGTTTGAAAGGTATTTCTCCCTGCTTTTTATTAACGGGCAAATACACTTTGTCACCCACAGCCAAACCATATCGATAGGCATAAGGTTCAGAAATAATCACCGCATCATCATTAAGCCATGATTGCTGTACTGAAGAGTCATCCTTTTGTTTGAAGTGAAATGCACTGAAGCTTTTTTCAGGAATATCAAGCACTGTCAAATGATGATATTGATCATCAATAAAAAAGCGTACTTCTTGATCACTACTGATATAATCAATGCCCGATAATTTTGATAAATTTGAGATTAATTGTTTGTCAAAGGGTTCTACCAATCCTTTGACATGTGAAGAGCGACTATTATTGGCTGAGCCAATAAAATAATCGGCTTTGAGATAACCCAGTAACCAGTCATCAACTGTAAAGCGGAAGCTCTCCACCATAATTCCAATCCCTAATGCTGATGAAACCGACACAGTTAAAGCAGCAATAGCAACAATACTGCGACTGAATGAACGCACAATATTATTCACAGCAATTTTTCCTGGTAACTTAAACAGCTGCTTCATCACAATCGCTAAGAAAAAAAGCAGATAGCGACTAAAGAAGGGCAATAAAAAAATAAAGGCTGCTATTGACATAAACACCGAGGTAAAACCAAGCATCATACCATTGGTCTTATCTTCAATTGGTATATTGAGTATTGCAAAGACCAGTAGACAAGCCAATAAGCCAGGTACTAACAGACGATGGCTCCAGAGATTTACTTTTGCTTCTAAATGAGTGCGTTGTAAAGCCATAACAGGACGCGTATAAGCCGCTTCAAGTGCAGGCATTAAAGCAGATAATAGTGTGGCACTCATACCAAAAGCAATTGCCTTAAGCACAATGATATAATTCCAATGCAGCTGAGTAACCTGCAGTACATAATACAGATCATTAATTGTTCGAGTCACAAAATATAATAATATATGGGCCAATCCAATCCCCAGCACTAAACCGCTTCCGATTGAAAGTAACGCAATAAAAAAAGCTTCAGCCAGTATCAAACGAAATAAATCATAACGACTCACACCTAAAACTCGCATTCTTGCCAGTAAATCTCTTCGCTGAACCACGGAAAACATCATTGTGTTATAAATTAAAAACATCGCTACCAGAAGCCCTAAAAAGCTTAATGCAGTCAGATTGAGTTCAAATGACTGGCTTAATCGAGCAATTGCTTTGGACTGTGTATCCACTTTAACCAGATCAACACTCTCGGGTAAAAATTGTTTTATTTGTTCAGTTTGAAATTCATTTTCTGTTTCAAGCACCAGATCAATCTGACTGATCACCCCCTGAAAATTCAATAAATCCTGAACAGTACTGATATCACTGATCAGCCAAGTTTTTAGTTGTGACTGATAGGCTTCCGGGGCATTAAAAAAACCAATAATCAATAAAGGATGAATCTTGTCATTAATTACCAGTGAAAGAGTATCCCCAGTACTCAGCTCATGTTGTTTTAAGAAACTTTTTTCTACCAGTACGGTATTAGTTTGTGTTAATAATTGATGTATACCATCCCCAGTCAAAGAATCCATCATTCCCTGCTGCCAGGTGCGTATTTCTGCTTCACTGAAAGGATCAATTCCAATCAGCTGCACATCGCTTATATTCATTTTTATTTCTGCATGGTTCGAATCCATTTTAAATTGAACTGTTTGTTTAATTAATGGTGATATTTTTCTAAGACCCAGCTCATTTCTTAATTTAAAATAAATGGATTCTGGTAAGAGATGCTCTGAACCAACAATACGATGTGTCGCTTTACCTGCAATGGATTGTGTTGATAATGCAAAGCCCTGACGAGCGCTGTGGCTTGCCATATCGATGCCAACAACCAGTGCAACACCAAGGGCAACCCCTAAAACTGAGAAAAGTAAATGCAGTGGACGCTTTAAATAATAGCGTACGCTGGACCGATACAATAATCTTCTCTTTTTATTTATCAAAGTTATTTCTCAAGATGTATTTCCACAAGATGTCCATTTTTTAAAGATAAAATGCGATCCGCTCGTCGAGCAACCTCCTGACTATGAGTCACAATCAGCATTGTCATCTGATGTGACTTAACCAGCTCAAGTAAAACACTCATGACCTGTTGACCTGTAACATCATCCAGATTACCCGTCGGCTCATCCGCTAACAAAATCTTGGGTTGATGAATAATTGCCCTGGCAATAGCAACTCTTTGCTGTTCCCCTCCCGATAAGCACTCAGGATATTGATGTTGCTTATGTTCAATTGAAAGTTTCTTCAACAACTGATTGATTTGAAGAGTTGCCTCGTTATCCAGTTTATCGCATAACTCCAGAGGAAATTGAATGTTTTCTAATACTGTCAATGTGGGTATTAAATTAAAAAATTGAAAGATAAAACCAATTGAGTGACGACGAAACAAGGTTTTCTGTTCATCATTCATCGAACTAATACTTAATAAATGTTCATCATCAATGAATACTTCACCTGAATCAGGCTCATCAATCCCAGAAATCAGATTAAGCAAAGTGGTTTTCCCCGATCCGCTGGGACCAATCAAGGCAATAATTTCACCCTTATCAAGGGTCACATTAATACCATCAAGAATACAGTGTTGCTGCCCACCTTCAAGATAATTTTTACTAATATTTTTAAGTTGGATCTGCAATAGAAATTTCCTTAATAGATGCTGTCAATGGAACATATTCAATCAGTAAAAACTTACCACCTCCCATAAGTCTCGTCAAATCTTGGAGAAACCACATTAACTCGCCTAAATACCATTCACTTCACCTTATCATCAACTTTTGTACCTTTTTTGTCTCCTTTATACAATCTTAACCTTACTAATTTAGGGTTGATATTTTCAACAAAAAAGAGTATAAGTAAAACTATAACCAACCGATTTAATAAGGTATTATCTTGGGACTGTCATCTCATGGGTTTGTATGCCAATCACCCCAGATACTTTTCCTCCAAGTTTCATTGGAGAGCTTATCAGAGCTATCTCAGCAATGAAAAATGAATCGAAACAACAGGTGCATGAGTTCAGTATCACAGCATATTGCATGAAACCTCGTTTTAACTCATAAGTACAACTGAGCTTTTAAATTTATAGTACAACTTAGGAGAAAGTCATGTTATTAAGACAAAGAAAAAGTGGTCACATGATTGAGGTCATGAATGATCTAGAACTTATTAATTTAAACCAGGATGAAGTCACTGGTTGTTTTCAGGAAGGAGAAGATCTTCAGGAACCTGATACATTCAAAAAGAGTGAACTGGTTTTTCTCTCTGGAGAGGCATTGCCAAAATGTTGGGTTGATCCTCATTATAGAGACAATGAATTGATGAGACATTAAGATTACACTCCATTATTGAATAGAGTAATAAATTTTTCTAATCAACCATCAGGAGTCCTTCCATGTATTCAACAGGTCAACCAATGACTATTGATGTTAAAGCTGGTGACACAGTTTATTTCTGCAGGTGTGGAAAAACTCACACTGCACCCTATTGTGACGGCAGCCACAAAGGCACTAATAACGAACCTTTTGAGTATACTGCTAATAAAAATGAACAACTTTATCTTTGTCGTTGTGGGAATTCTGATAATATTCCATTTTGCGATGGCAGCCATAAAAATTAGAATTCAGGCTCAATTCTAAAGTGCATTAACTCTTTAGTCACAGGATGAGTAAACTCTATAGATTCAGCGTGCAAATGTAATCGGCTTGCTTTATTTCCATACAAATCATCACCTACAATTGGTGCATTTAAACCATCAATATGAGCAGAATGTACTCGTAATTGATGTGTGCGACCTGTTTCTGGATAGAAAAAAACCTTGGTCTGGTTATTTTTTCGTTCAATCACCTTCCAACGGGTTTGAGCAGATTTACCATGTTCAAAACAGACCCGTTGTCGAGGCCGATCATCTAAATCAACACGAAGGGGTAAGTCAATTATTCCTTCATTCTCACTAATAAGTCCGTTTAATAAGGCAATATAACGCTTTTTTACTGTACGTTTAATGAATTGTCGCTGTAAAGTTTTATGCGCCTCTTTTGTTAAAGCAATTAGCATTAAGCCTGAAGTAGACATATCAAGTCGATGTACGATTAAAGAACCTGTGGCATCTGGATAGTGGTGTTTCATCCGCATATAAACAGAGTCTTCTATATCTTTTCCTGGTACAGACAAAAATTCTGCGGGTTTATTGATCACCAGCATGACATCATCTTCATAGACAACATTAATTGTTTTTCCTTCGGCAGGATTATTCAGCAAGGGATTTTCATCCATTTTGATCCCTTCGAGCATATGACCTAAAATAGGCTTACACTTTCCCTGACAAGCAGGGTAAAAATTTTTGTGTTTTCGAATTTCAGATTTAGGTGAAGCCCCCCACCAAAATTCAGCCATAGAAAGCGGCTTCATTCTACATTGAAAAGCATACTGCAATAGTTTTGGCGTAGCGCATTCTCCCGCTCCTGCAGGCGGTATATGTTGCGCTGTTTCTTTAAAAATATCATATAAACTTTTTGAAACACCTTGTTCATTATAAAAACAATACTGTTCAAATATTCTTTTTTGTAGAGCCGCTGACTGCTTTTTCCGCTGCTCTTTTAAAGAAGACAATTCGAGCGATAAGTGATTAAGCTTTTCTTCTACTTTAAATATTTTCTCATTCCAAAAAGATTTTAAAAATTTAAGTTGATTTTTTTCATTGACACTTTCTTTAGCCAGCTGGATTTTAAGTGCCTCAAAATCATCCAAACTCAAATTTTTTTGTGCCAGCAATCTTTGAGACTTTCTATTTTTTCTCCCTTCAATCATTTTCCCTCTGTATTCTTCAATTTGAAATAAAGAAGTGTCTGTTTCAGATTTTAAAGAAGCCTCAAACTCATAAAGTTTCGGGTCGCTTTCAAGCCTTTCTATTGATTGATTTATCACATTAATTTTTTCTTGTTCCGCCAGAAAAAAAACCTCTTTGTCGAGCAAATCAAAAACAGGAGAGACAAATTTTGAAAGATGGTTTTTACCTGCTAGTTTTCCAGAAAAAGCAGCCAGATAACCAATTTCATTGTATTTGTTTTTTACCAGTAAAACACCAAACATCTTACCAATTGCCGACTTTATATCACCTGTGAGACCAAAATTATGCGTCCACTCCTTTTGTATTGTAAGGTATTCTTGAAGTTCCTTTGCTGCTAATACACACAATGGATGAGGCTCATAATAAAATGGAAAGGTGAACTTTTCAGGTAATTCATAAGAATCAATGGATTCATTGAACAAAAGAAAAAATGGGTCATGCGAGGGCATATAGTGATCTATTTATAGTAAAAGTAAGCAATACAATAATATTGACATCTCATTATAACGATTTGTCATCTGTAAAAAAAAGAATTATAAAAAATAATAGTTAACGGAATCTATTTCTCAACATCAAGTCTTCAAATGGTTTTGATAAAAATCCCATGCAGTCAGTGATTGGGCACATGGTTGACAAATAAAAAGTTCCAGATTGTCACTATCGCCAAAAATCCCCTCTTCTTTGTTGACATTAAAGTAATGCTGGCAAACCTGACATTTTTGCACCATAAATTCATCTGTGGGGAGTCGTTCAAGCACTTCATTAATTAATGTTTTTAGCGGGATATATTCTGCAAAATCAATTTTTTTATATTCAGCGTTCCATATCACTTCTTTAATATTAATTATTTTAATCAAGAACTGCCAATACTGTTCATCATATTTCTGTTGAATTTGTTGGTTGGCCTGTTCAATTGTCCATGAATCTTGTTGTAAATGTTTTAAGGTCATTATTATTGTCTTTTATGAAGTTAATAATAGTATTGGAAAAGGTTAAGGCTTTTGTTTAATCGTTGATAGTGTTTCATACACTGCTGCACTGATAACAATAAGGCCTCCAGCTATAGTAGTCCAATCAGGTAATTCAGTAAGAAACAGAGCAGCGAATAACGTACCGTAGACAACTTGCATACAAGCAATTAGCCCAACTGTTTTTGCTTTTAGGTATAATAAACTATTGGCAAATAATGTATGTGGCAATGCCGTAAAGAAGATACCAAGTATGATAAGCTGCTGCCATTGATATGAACTAATATTAATCATGATATGACCAGAAAAAGGGATTAGCAATACGATAGTAAATAAAGTTTGATAAAACAGAGCATGTCTTGCAGGATAAGCTTTAAAATAATGACCATGAATAATATTACGCATGGCAAATAAAAATGCCGAAATAACTCCCCACATCACACCTTGTGTTGTCTGGTTATCAATTGTAAATTCTGGAACCAATAAATAAATGCCCAATAAAACAACCAATGCACTAATAACATCCTTGATATGAGGCGTATCACCATGAAAAAGAGGTTCAAGAAAAACCGTTATGACTGGGTAGGAATATAAAGCAATAATACCAATAGCAACCGATGATACTTGCATGGCATGAAAGTAGGTTACCCAGTGCATACAAAGAAACAGGCCTAAAACAGCAGCAACAAGGTAATCCTTTCTATTTTTAAGAAGTAGGCTTTCTTTTAGAAAAACAATATACAGTGCGATACTCAGAACAGCAAAAACACTTCTAAAAAGTGTTATGTCTATTGCATTCAAACTGATGAATTTTGAAAAAAGAGCAGTAAAACCAAAAATTAACACAGATGCATGAACGGAAAAAAGCCCTTCCCTGTGACTATTCATAAATATCTGCCTATCGTATCGAGTTCTTGATTCATTCCTGTTAAAGGATATTCTAATATGTGTTCAAGCAATTTTTAGCCCATCCCAATTTAATTCACCAATATCGAACGATTTCTGTGCCTGTCATTTAAAGGGCTCAAAGCCGTTATTTATCTTCTTTATTCTAATAATTTACCAAATCCGTGATGACAGACGTCATATTCCAGAAATGATTTGGATACAAGACTAGAAATTTCACCTATATTCCATTAAGGTGTCAATAAAAAAACATTGACTAAAAAAAATTAGAATAATACGTTTATATTATTAATATTCAGGCTCTTCTTCAATGAGTATTAATATTTTAATGACTTGCAATATTATTGTCATCTGACATAAATACAGCTCAAATACCCCACTTAAATTAAGGGATTTTATATTGAGTACTTTTCTTGTTATAAGTTTACTATAAAGACGCTGACAAACCAGATAAGCTGCAGTCCCCTGATTGTCTACTATAATTCATAATAATAAAGCAAATATTCACTCACACTTTATTAATATTATTTTAATTGAGGAAAAATAAATGAAACGATATTTTACCATATTAGTTGCTCTTCTAAGTTATGGTTGTGTCACTCAGCAACCTAAACAGGTGACTCCTCCTCAAGATCATAAAATTGAAGCAAGTTCAACCGAAGTCGATTCAGCCAAGGTTCATTCTGAAAAAATCGAATCAAAACCAATGAGCTCAACAAGTCAGACGAAAACTAAAGTCAGTAAAATGACTGTCCCGAAAACCAGTTCAATAGCAACGCCAAAGAAAAAAGTAAAAACAGAACCTGTTGTGAAGAAGCCACCAGTAAATGTAAGCAAACCCACTCCAACAATTCAGAAACCAGTCAAGAGCGACACCAGTCAATTGAGCTCAAGCAAAAAACCAATTGAGCCTGAAGTCATGCCAATAGCTCCATCTGAAAGCAATACTGACGCAGATGCGCCTGAGAGTACACCGCTTAGCACACAGAATGTTGAATCTGAGATATCAAGCACCATTGATTCTGAAGTCAGTCAAATTATTGTTCCTGAAAGCAATCTTCCTGAAGCTAATGTACCTGAAATCAATTCAGAAGCAGAGACTGAGGTAGAAATAGAGACAGCTCTAGAACAGCAAGTCATTGAAGACAATATTATAGAAGACAATGTCATTGAATCTAATATTCTGGATTTTGATATTGCAAAATTACCTCTCAATTTTGGTGATACCTGGTTTTTAGATAGAAATAAAGACAAAATTTCCAATACCACTCGTTGCCTTCTGAGCAGTCAGACAAAGAATTTTAATGATGGCTATAGTGATGCCCAAATTTCTCTGCAATTAACAGCTAATACATTATTAATCAAAACCAAATCATCAATCGATTTGACTTATCCCGATATTGGCTTATTCATCGATCAGAATAAACCTTTTCCATTGGAAAACATATATAAAGAAACCAGTATACTCATCAAAAAAAATATAGAGCAAATTACATCACAACTACGCAATGGAGAACAACTGACCGTAAAGTTGGGATTCTGGCCCACCTGGCCAAAAACAGAAACTCGTAGCATTGATTTCTCAATATCTGATTTTAATGAGGCATATCAGTCTTTTTTAGCGTGCGAAAAACTTTAACTCAACACCCTCTTTCTTAATATAGGAAACATTATGAATTTACGTGCTAAATTTAACCTCGTTCTCGGTTTATCCAGTGCTATGGGTGTCGCCCTTGCAGCCTTAATTTCCTATCAACTTCTTCAGAAAAATGCTCGTGATGAAGTGTTAGAAAATGCTCGCATCATGATGGAAAGTGCCATCGCCGTTAGAAGTTATACGGTTGGTGAAATCAAACCATTACTGGCATTACAACAAAAACGCCAATTTATTAAACAAACCGTGCCGGCTTATGCTGCTAACCAATATATAGCTAAGCTCCAGAAAAAACACCCTGATTATAATTATAGAGAAGCAACACTGAATCCAACCAACCCAGTAAACAGAGCAATCAGCTGGGAAGCCGATATTATCAATTGGTTTCGAGGTCATGATGATCAAAAAGAACTCATTGGTGAGCGTGATACTCCAACAGGCCCCGTTTTATATCTCAGCAGCCCAATCAAAATCACTAACCCAAAATGTCTTGCATGTCATGATACGCCTGCATCAGCTCCTGATACATTAATAGCCACCTATGGAACCGCCAATGGTTTTGGCTGGAAAGAAAATGAAGTCGTCGGTGCACAGATTGTATCCGTTCCTATGTCTCTGCCATTAGAACGTGCTGAAAAAACCTTCTATACCTTTTTAATACTCATAATTGCGGCTTTTATTCTAGTCATTATTCTGCTAAACATCTTACTGCACTTTATTGTCATCAAACCCATCATACAAATCTCAAACCAAGCTGACAAAGTGAGTATGGGTGAATTAAACATTCCTGAACTGAGTCTAAAAGGCAATGACGAAGTCAGCTCTGTGAGTGAATCATTCAACCGTATGCATCGAAGTTTAGTCAATGCTTTCAGTATGCTGGACGATGATGATGACAATGATTAAAATAGGCATCTTTTTTATTCATTATAAAAACATAACTTATGTCATTTAGTCATCCAAAGAGCATAGACAAATATAATATACTCTCAATTTTAGGGCATGGAGCCATGGGAGTCGTCTATAAAGGATACGATAAGGAAATAGATCGGCATGTTGCCATCAAAGTTTTACACGCTCACCTGTTAAGCGGAGAAATGGGTGAGGAATTTGTGCAGCGCTTTAAGCACGAAGTGAAAGCGGCAGCAAAATGTTTACATCAAAATATTGTGACCATCTTTAATTGTGGACAAAATAATGGTTCACCTTATATGGTCATGGAGTATGTACAGGGTATCGATCTGAGAGAAATACTGAAATCTCAGCAAAAATTCACCTTATCACAAACCATAGGAATGGTTTGCAATGTATTGGATGCCTTATTTGCTGCACATGAAATGGGAATAGTTCATCGTGACATTAAGCCCGCCAATATATTATTGCTTGACAATGGCGTGGTTAAAGTCACTGATTTTGGTGTAGCCAGAATTGACGACTCTGATTTAACTCAGGTTGGTGATGTCATCGGAACACCAAGTTACATGTCTCCTGAAGCAAAAGTGGGAGCATTAGTCGACAATCGTTCAGATCTTTATTCAGTGTCATTAGTTTTATTTGAACTACTGACACTTAAATCTCTAAGAACAACCAAAATAAGCACTTTCATGCTCTCTGAAGCACTGGCCCCCCTGGAAATATCGAATTCACAAAAAGAAAATTTAGCCATTTTTCTGAATAAAGCATTGGCCATCAATCCTGAGCAACGTTTTCAAACAGCTTTGGAACAATCTAAAGCATTGGCAGAAATACTCGATGAATCTATAAATAGCTATATGCAAGCAGATGAACTTGCGGAAACCGTTATTCAGCTTAGAAGTTCAATCAAACCATCATCAAATCAAGAAGGTAGCAGTCTACTCAGTGCCTCTAATCATTCTCAGCAGTCCCAACATCGCCCTGCCGATTTAAGTATTGTTGAAAAAATACTCACTCGGCATTTAGGGCCAATAGCGACTGTACTGGTGAAAAAACAGGCCCATAAAAATGCCACAATGGGGCAGTTATTAAGCTCTCTTTCCCAGCATATTCCTTCAAACAAAGAACGTGAGAATTTTATGCACAGTATGGAGTCTTCTGGTATCTTAAAGGTTAATACTAGCCAAATCTCCAGCCCGAGTCATATCAGTCAACATTCTCAAAGTACCTCTGGGCAAAGTGCCTCAAATAATCAGAAATTGTCTCTTTCTGAACAAGAAGTTGAAAAATTAACAAAAGCTTTGATCATCTATCTTGGACCTGTTGCTAAGCACATGATTAAATCCGCATTGAAAAAAGCCAGTACTTATGAAGAACTCTGTGTCATACTTGCTAATAAAATACCTGACTCAAAACAACGACAACAATTTCTGAATAATCAATAGCCAGGAGGCTGTCCAAAAATAGTGATCAGACCATTTGACAATTCTATCGATATCCTTGTAGACATATCAGGAATATCTCTATGAGTTCAAAAAAAACTATACCTAATCAAGATGATGATGCCACACGCATAGCACCTAAAACTTTGCCTGGTCAGAAAAATAAGCAAAGCTTTTTTACAAAGAACTTTAAAATTGAAGGTATTATTGGCGAAGGTGGTGTAGGACGAGTCTATCTGGCTAATGACAGAATCATCGGTCGTCGAGTCGCGATTAAGGAGATATTAGATTATTCACCTGAAAATAATAGCGAACTTATCAATTCATTTATTCATGAAGCTAAAATAACTGGGAAACTGGAACACCCAGGTATCATACCTATTTATAAAATTGGCAACAGCCCTCCTAACGGCCCTTATTATGTAATGAAATACATCAAGGGCATCACGATGGAAGATCAATTTCGCTCTTATTCAAAAAATAGCGATGACAGTAATTTTAAGCAACGAATAAAACTACTTGACCCTCTAATTGATGTTTGTGAAGCACTGGCTTATGCCCATTCAAAAGGCGTTATTCATAGAGATATCAAACCAAGCAATATCATTAGCGGGAAGTTTGGTGAGACAATTCTTCTTGACTGGGGACTTGCACAAGTCATCAATGATAATAACAACACCCAATTTTACAATAAGGCAAAAAAACATCAACAACACACTCTGAGTGATTTAAAGTCTACCAATGCCGTTGGCACGCCTCGCTACATGGCTCCCGAACAACTGACAGGACATGCGAGTAAAGCCAGCGATGTCTATAGTCTGGGTGTTATTTTATTTAGAATTATCACTGGAAAACTGCCCTACAATGGCACAGTTGATGACATTGAAAAACATTTAAGCAACAATAAAGCAACACCAACACCCTTTCAATTTTCACCAACGGCACCTGCTGAACTCGTCGCTATTTGTGAAAAAGCCACTGCAAAATCATCCGCACATCGATTTACCGATGCCAATGAATTATTGAATCAGTTAAATGATTATCGTAGCGGGCGCATGATTAATATTTACAGTTATTCTAAAAAAGAATTAGTACACCGATTCTTCAGGCGTAACAAATTACTGGTCTCTATGCTCAGTTTATTACTTGTTACTGCGATAACAGGCGCTGGCTTTTCCTTGCATTATGCCTATAAAATGAATACAGCAAAAAAGGAAGCAGAACAAGCCCTTGTGGTTATCACTACCTTTGTTGAAAGGGCTCAAAAAGAAGCACATGTACTAACCAACACAATACGAACAAGTGCCATGTCTTTATATTCAGATCTTGAGAAGACTTCAAATAAACTCAGCCTTTTAAGTCAAACAGATGCTGAACAACAAAACATTCTACTCTCAAATTTAAAAAGTGAATACCCAAAAATCGAATCATTTTCTATAGTAGAAGCCAAATCACTTTCAGTTGAATCATCATTAGGCTGGAAAACAGACACACAAAAATACGATGCACCAATTGCAAAATTTAAAGATGGCCGTTTCCAAATCATCTTTCGCACACCAATACGTAAAGGTCAACATGTTGAGAATTACCTCGAAGCCAAAATGTACCCGGAAAAAGTGATTCCTGCACTTTTTCCAATTGCACCCGTTTCAAGCTCCAACCCGCAAGATATCTGGATAATGCGTAACGATGGACAAATCATATATGATAAGAATAAAAAATATCTGGGTAGCAATCTGTTTACCGATTCAAGAAGCCAATTGTCACCGTCTTTAATTGCTTTTGCGCAACTGACATTCAGTGATGATAATGGCATTGGTAACTATACTTTTATTGAGAAGAACCGCAAAATAAAAAGAATAGCATCCTGGGACAGCATACAATTCAACAAAACTGAACGCTGGGTGATTATTGTGACTTATCCTTATTTAGTCAGCAAAATATCACCTAAATCTGGAAGTGATTCATTTTGATGAAATAACGGGTTCTTCACATCTTGCCTACATACATCAATAGAAAAAGAAAGTGTTGCTTGCTCAGTAAAATGCTTATGAATGCAATTGCTCGGAGGTTTGGCTTGCCTTGCTGGGGACGCTCAAGCACACCCTATGTCGCTCTACTTCGGCATCCATGCCTCGCAAAGCCCCAGCAAGACAAGCCAAACCTCCAACCACTCTTCAACCGCAGTGACCCCACTCGTGTTATCCAAAATCAAGAGATGAGAAAAAGCTATAATCATTCATTTTTTTATGTCCAATAAAATGTACAAATATCTTATATTTCACTTTTATTGAAATGAGTCAAACGACCTACAGGAGAAGAATTAGTAGTTTCTTATACAATCGGTTCGGATCTAAAGAGGTTATTTTTAAGACTTAAATTCTAATGCTAGGTTAATAGCGTTCTAACTGTCAAAATTTTTAACACCCTAATTGCATATTCTGGACGATCATGAACGCCAATTCTGATTGATCGTGAACACCTATTCTGGTCCATCATGAGCACTCATTCTCGGTATTCACCATCAGCAGAACGCCTGTTTCATTGGAGAGTTTGTCTTTGGCTGAAAAAATGCCAAAGAAAATCTCTCCAATGCAAATTTTTGTTAGCTTTTTTTGATTGTACCAACAAAAATAACAGAAGCTGGCATTCCTATTTTTGGGTTTATGGGTTCTATTTTTTCACTAAGGTTAAAACCACATTCAATAAATAAACATTCCCAAGCCTCTAATGTTCTAAAATACCAAGGTGCAGGATCTTGGAACTGCTCATTAAACCCTGACCATGAACCATCTCTCCAACCATTTTCATATTGTCCTTTTCCACACCCAGATATTGGGTGAATTGTTTGGACAATAAATGAACCACTTGAATTTAGCATATGTGGTACATGGCGAAGCAATTTTTTAACAGACTCTTTACCAAATAGAGAAAAATTACAAACTATGACATCATATTTTTCTTTAAGTGCACCAGTCGACAAATCATCAAATGAAAGTTTTTTGAAACTACCCAATTTTTCTTTTTGAGCACATTCTATAAATGTAGGAACAATATCAACACCCAATGTGATTATATTTAATTTTGTTAATTCTCTGGACAACCAACCCTCACCACAACCAATATCAAGAACTGTTTCAGGTGTTTGATCTAAAATTACATTTACTATAGCCTCATTGGTGACAAGGAATCTACTTTCAATTTCATTTTTACGCACTGCACTAATCCATGGTTGAACATTATTTTTCCATGAATTTATAATTTTTTGTTCATTTGATTTATTCATTGCTACAGTTCAAATTATTTAAGTTGACGTCACAAATAACCAGAAGATTGAGGAGCGCATCGACGAAATCTGTCCGAGTTAATTTTCCTTGTTATGCATAGACCAAGGTGCTTTATATTATTCCCTGTTAATAACTTTTATTGATTTAATAAAATTACTAAATTCAAAAATAAAGCCATTAACGGCCAATTTGTTCTTCTCTGAATTTACTATTTCTTTAATTTCATCTTTGCTTTTTCCAATTAACGGTATCTGAAGAAATATATCTTTAGAAAAATTCTCGCTAATTGTAGCTAGTACTCGGCGTAATGACTCTAAAACATCACTTCCCCTATGCGATGCGTGGATTAATGTGATTGGCTTTTTAATTACTTCATCTCTTGAAACTAGCCAATCTATAGTATTTTTTAGCCCACCAGGAATACTTCTTATGTATTCTGGACTAGAAATTATGATACCGTCACTGTTAGCAACCTTCTCACAGAGAGACAATACTGAATCTGGTGTATTCTCTCCTTCTTGATCAGGACTGAAGATAGGAATTTGATCATGAGAATTAAATATGTCAATTTTCATATACTCGGATGACAAATGAGAAATCTCCGTTAACAAATTCGTGTTTGTAGATTCTGAACGCATACTCCCAGATATAGCCAATATCTTCATTCTATGAGACTCTATTCATAAATTTATAAACTATCATGTTTCGTTCTTTGTTTGTGGTAACCAGTATACCTTTAAGAGCATAACGTCAATTTTATTTATCAACCTGTCAAGGAGAGATCATAATTTCCCTATGTGGTTGATATTAAGAATCAAGGTAGGACAGCCAGTTACCCAACAGCCCCTCGCAGAGGTAAGTTTGCATAACAGCTTTCATTCACTTTACTACAGGAGTAATGATTATGAAAGCGAATCATCTCAATCAATATACCGTCCTGATTGGCCTAGACTGGACCATATCAATTAAAAATCATTTTCCAGAACAAAGAATTGCCATTTGTCCTGAACTGAAAAATGGGCACACTGTCTATGCTTTACTAAAGTATCACTGGTTTGATCAATTTCCAGTAGTCCCTACAACCTTAGCTGAATATCGTGAGCATAACACCTGCGTCTGAGGAGCGAAAAACTTTGCTTGTGCTTTATCAAGCAAAGTTTTTCGCTTCCTTCAGCACGCATTGGTTAGAACATTGAAGTAAAACGATGAATAGGGCTCAGAAGATTATATTGAACTGCCTGCCCCTTCATAGAACAGATGAGATCTGAAATTAAGGTGATTTATGCTGAATTTAAAGTTCTGGCAGGGTTAACTGATTATTTTAGGTTCATGGTTAGCTTAAAAAAATCTGGCTGCATTTAAATTAAAAATATCTTGAAAATGAACAAAATCTAAACACGCTGAGCAGTTACATTTATTTAATATAAAACCTAAAAATTCAAGCCCATTCTAATATAATAAAAGGCTCCATTATAGCCAAATGGTGAATATTGCGAATATTGAATCACCTGATCAGGTCCAGTTATTGAGCTTGAGGTTTCATTCCATTTATCTGGATACTCATCAAATAGATTTTGAACTCCAACAGCGATGTTAAAACGATCACTCACCTGAGAAGACAGCTCAACATCGGTTGTCCACTTTGAATCAAAATCATATGTTGTTGCTCCAAAAACACTTTTGTAATGACCAAACTTATTTATATTAAGCACCATAGTATAATTTTTATAATGATATTGAGTATAAAGCTTAATATTTTCTCTGGGTTGTCCATACTCAAGTGTTGTTAACGTCAAATCATCCACTAATAGATCTTGCCCATTTTCACCTAAAATTGAAGGTGCTGTATTGATGTCACTAACCTTGGTGCGATTGTAATGATAAGAGAGGCCAGTTTTCAGTACACTTTTATCAGCAAACTGATGTTTGTAATTGAGTCTCAGATCAATTCCCTGTGTTTTTGTACTGATTGCATTACTAAAATAGCGAGCCCTTCCCACTCCATAACTATTTAAAATATTTTTCACCTCAGCCGAAGTGCTCTCTTTGATATTACCAATAAGCATAATACGATCATCAATAGTTGTATAAAAATAGTCAGTTGAAAATGAAAAGTTTTCCGAGGGCTGAAAAACAAAACCAGCAGTAAAATGTGTCGAATCTTCTGCCTCTAAATCCGTTGCACCTAAGGCAATGGAAACAGGATGATCGACTGCAAAAGTACCGGTTTGATAGAGTGTATTACCTGAGCGTCCCGTTGTTGTAGCGGTATAATAGGATTGTGACAAAGAGGGAGCCCTAAAACCTGTACTGGCACTGGTTCTCATCAAAAAATTTGAGGCAAGTTTGTAGGACAGCGATAATTTACCATCAAAAGTGGAACCAAAATCACTATAATTCTCATAGCGTGCAGCCAGACCAATATCCACCCTTGCATTAAGATGATATTTTGTATCAAGGTAGGCAGCAATGTTACTTCTACTTTCGTTAACTTCATTCTCAGGCTGAAATCCAGGAAATCCCTGTGCTCCCGCATAATTGCTCTCAGAGCCTAAAATATAAGAAGCTTCTTCTCCCTGATGAATCTGATAGTTTTCATGTCTGAATTCCAGACCTCCAGCAACATCCCAGTCAGCAATTTTTTTTGTCAAATCCAGGTTAATAATTTGTTGTCTGTAAGTGGTTTTACCACTGTCAAATGAAGTAGGCGAACTATCACCCAGCGAGTCATTTAGAGAATCAGATACTGAAAATGAATAGTCATTATATCCATAGGTATAACTCAGATCCCATTTAATATGATTATCCAGCACACCTTTCGCACCCGCACTAAAGGAATAATCCTGGATATCAGCCTCAATCATCGGTAAAAAACCGTCAGGATAAATATTGGTATTATTTCTGCCATCTATGGGACGTCGAAAAAAAGCACCCGCTTCACTATCTCTGTCATCATACAAACCATGCATATAAAATATGAGACCATTTGCAGTCACTATTTCACTATTAAGTGACAACAGGCCATCAATTGTATCAGCATCACCATAATGATGATTAAACGGATCAGGATTATTATTTCTGGGATCGCCTGCAGGATACTGATCTCTGATATCAGCACCTGCTCGGTTTGTCTGTTCCCTGTCTCTGTATTCAGCACTGATATTAATAAAACCATCATAATTTAATGGGATTGAATAGAACAGATCAGTTTGTTTTACTGCCCCATCCCCCTCTTTGGTCTCACCATAGGTTGCTGTGATTGCATTTTCATGTCCAAAGCCTTTTAATATGACATTAATAACACCAGCAATAGCATCAGAGCCATATTGTGCAGCAGCCCCATCTCTGAGAACTTCAACCCGTTCAATAGAAGCAATTGGAATAGTATTTAAATCAACACTGGAAGTTCCTCTGCCAATAGTACCATTAATATTCATTAATGAACTCTGATGCAGGCGTTTACCATTAATCAAAACTAAAACCTGATCAGGATTCATTCCTCTTAAAGTAAAAGGACGGGCATGATCAGTTCCATCGGTTATAGATGGTCTTGGAAAATTAAAGCCAGGAATAAAACGCTGCAGAATTTTACTGAGCTCAGTGAAACCTGTTTGTCGTATCTGCTCTGCAGTAACCACATCAATAGGCACATCAGAAGCAAGCAGATCCCTGTCCCCGCTACGTGAACCAACCTCGGCCTTCAGTTCAGTTTCCACATTAATAAGTTCATTCAGGTTTTTTTCATACAATCTGTCAGCCCTTCCCACTGCTGCTATATCACTAGCCAATATAATCTCAGGAGCAAGAAAAGAAATGAAGGACAAATTACTTATAAAGAGAACTTGATTAAATTTCATTGCACCTCTCCCCTGATAACCTGCTTGGCAATTGCCAAAAGAGGTGCACGAATTTTGATGTCAGATCGTTGTGCAGAAGCATAATTGATAGTTAGCTGCGTCTTTTGCATCACGAAATTTAATTGAATAATTCCCCCTCTTTGTGCAAATCCCCGACGCTCGCTAATGGTTAAAATCGATTCTTTTTGAGCGTAGTTGATCACCTTTTGAACTTCCTGCGGATTATCCAGGGTTATATAAAGGATGTCACTCTCCTGAATATCTTCAATACGTGTCACATAATGAATTTTAATAGCTTTGCCATGGATTTTTTTATTTTCATAGAGTTCATCTAAAAGCTTATCAAAAGGATTTTCATCAATGAGAGTAATAACAAATTTTTCACTCTGTTTGCCCTTATCCGGCCACTCAATAAATTGTGCAAAGCGCCCTAAAAATACAGCCTGTAGCGCTAATTCTTCATTTGCTGAAAAAGCTGCTGTGAATGGGCTCAATAATGTACACGCTAACAAACTGGTCACAATTTTTTTTAATTGAGATTTCATATAAATCCCTGAGTGACATGATTACGTCCAGAAGCCTTTGCCTGATAGAGAGCTTCATCAACAATTTTTATTAATTCCTCTCTTGAGTTCAATTGAGGCACGACACTGCAAAATCCCAGACTAATGGTAACTTGTGTGCTTTGCTCTGCCTCATAGTAAATAATTTTCTGCTCTACATTCTGGCGAATACGCTCAGCTACTTTATGGGTTGTATCCGCATTCGCATGCTGGCATAAGATCAGAAATTCTTCACCGCCAATTCGACCAACAATATCATTATCCCGTGCATTTTTTTTCAACAATCGTGATACTTCCTTAAGAACAATATCCCCAGCTTGATGTCCAATATTGTCATTCACCCGTTTAAAATAATCAATGTCGAGCATAATGACACCTAAATACGATTCATTTTTATATGCCTCATTAATTAGCAAGTCAAATTGTTCCATTATATTTCTACGATTTGACAAGTTTGTTAATGGATCGGTATGCGCCAAAATAAAAGCTTCATCAAGATTAGTTTGTGTTTTTACCAGTTCTTCATTAGTAGAATTTACTAAATTTTTTAAATTGATATTATGCTCTTTTAAAAGATTATCACGCTTTTTTATCTCATGTGTCATATGATTAAATTCTCTATAGAGTTCATTAAATTCATCTTTGGTATGAGAAACTAAATAAATATCGAACTCTGAGTTATCTTTAATGTCTTTAATCGCATGAAGCAGATCATAGATTGGTCTGGAAAATATTTTTTCAAACCAGAAAGCCAGTAATAGTACAATTAACAGAGTGAATAATGAAATAACCAGAGAAACCAGACCCTGTTTTTGCATGTATTTTTTAATGACATCGGTACTGCTGGTGATCTGTAAAAAACCAATCGATTCATTGTTATGTATTATGGAAGTTAACACATCAATATAATCCCATGTAACTGACAGGTTAATATCTGGATAACTGGCAAACTTATCAGCAGACCAATTATTAAACAGTAGAGTACGATTGTCTATTGTGGTAAAAAGATGCCCTTGTGTATCATATATCTTGATTGAATAGACATTTTCATCATTTAGAATAGGCTGTAAAATTGAACGAGCAGATTCTCTGTCTTCAAACATTAATGAAGCAGCAATATTTTTTCCACTAACCTTTGCCAATTTAATACTTTCTTTTACTACTGTATTCTTATATTCATACAGATTGTAGATAAATGAGCTGGTGGTTACCAGAAGCAAGGCCACACCTGCACTTAAACCAAAAAGAAAGATTAATTTTATTCTTATGGAAGTATTTTTAAACATTAACTCATACATAGTTTTTAAAAAATGTTTTCATTGTTTCATACACTTATCTGAACTTACTGTTCAACATGTTTAGATTTTATCCTATTTCAAGTTTTTTTCACACGTAGAATGTGGGGGTATAGGATATATGTGACCATTTGAATACGAAAATAATGCTGAGAAGTTACTGAATATCTTGAAAAAGGTTATCCAAATGCATAAGGAGTAATCTGCCTATAGGCCTGCAGACATTTTGTTAATGCCTGGTCGCACTGATACTGCTTTTGCACAACACGAGTGAGGTAAGAGACTGTAAGGTAGAAAGGTACGTGTCTGGGGACTCTTATAACAAAGAGGCGAGGCATGGGATGCTGGAGGTTAAGCGTGCCATGGATGACCTTGAAGCGGCCACAAACAGACGCACCTACCTCCCTTACAGTAATTTTGCAAACACTTAACGAACGAGCAACCGCTTCTTTTTCTGTTGATTTTTAATTTCAGCCCTGCCCATTAATATTCAGCTTTACTTCTGTTGTGCCACCACCAACATTAATATTCAGGGATGCCAGATATCCCGCGCCCACGACCAAATCGGCAATATCAACGGACGCAGTGGTCACTATAGCCTGTCACTTTCCAATCCGAAACTCGTGGCATATTTAAATCAATACAACCAGTCATCGCAAATTCTGCGGCAAGTTCTAAAATCCCCATGTTGGTTTCCTTCTCTTTTATTGTCCAAAATCCAAAATAGGTTTTACACCCACTTTGATCTCCAGCGTCTGCTCATTAAGAAATTCATACCCATCATTAAGGAAAGCATTTCTGATCGCTTGCATAGAAACAAATGTTAAAGGTTCAAAATCAGTTCCAAGAATATCAGCAGGTACTTTGCCAGTGATATCTTGATCAAAAGCAAAACAGCTGATAAATTCGCTTATCCCCTCTTGATTGGCATTTAAATCAAAAGGCATATCACCTGGTAAAATTAAAGCATATTTTGCAGATACCAGAGCATTATCATTAAACCTATTTGGGAAAAAACGAATAATAGAATTACTTTGATCTTTATAATAGCAATAAATATAGGCATCTTTGCCAGGTGTCACTGAAATATTGAAAGCTTCTCCAGGCTGGAGTAATCCTTGCTGACTATTCGCATAAGAAATAGTCAGGCTCATTTTGTCCACATTCAATTGCTTGTCATGTTGACTTGCTTGCTCATTTTCTATCTCAAACTGTTCAGCTTCTGGCACAGGTATGGTGTCAATCTTTTGAGCTTGATCCTTTTCCAATGGTATTTCTTCACTGATAGGTAGCTCTTCATGTATAGGTTGCTCTTCGCGAATCAGTGTTTCTTCAGAAGCAGGTAAACTTTGATCTTCAGTGACAACAATATCATTCTGACTATTTTGCATGTCTTGCAAGGCATCAGAATAAAAAAACAGACCTATGACAATAGCAAAAATGACTGCAATTGTTGAAAATAAAGCTATTTTAGGGAGATAAGAGCGTGAATTTGTTTTGTGCGGACTGATATTATTCAATCTATCCGATATGAGCTGACATTGTTGAATAACCTTTTCATAGCTTGGTCGATTGTCTTTATCTTTTGCCAACATACTCGTCACCAACTCAACAAGATCATTATCAAGCTCAGGTATCTGTTGAATTGGGTTCACTGCAGTGTCTGAATTTTTACTGATGATCAAATCTGTCAGGCTTTTGCCGATATAGAGCTTTGAACCCGTCAACATATGATACAAAACACAGCCGAGTCCATAAATATCGGCTTTAAAGTCAATATTGTCTGGATCATCAAATTGCTCAGGTGCCATAGAGCTTGGGGTACCCACCATATAACCCACTTGGGTGAGGTCATCAGAACGGTCAGCAGTAAAGGTTCGAGCGATACCTAAATCCGCCAGCTTGGGGATAAACTGAAAAGCTTCAGGTTCATTATTTTCACCCTGTTGCTCATGCAAGGGCTTTAATAGAATATTTTCTGCTTTAATATCTCTGTGAATAATGCCTTGTTGCAACGCATAGTTCAAAGCTTTAGCAATATAAATGGTGATATTCAGGGATAAAAGACTAGTGAGTTTCCCTTTTTTATGAATCCACTCATGTAAAGTAGGACCATTTATAAACTCCATTGCAATAAAAGGCGCTGAAGGGGTATTGTTACTGGCATTCGTCATTCCTGCTTGATAGCAAGAGACAATGTTATGATGGGATAATTTTGCAAGAATTTGCGCTTCACGTTGGAAGCGTTTATAAAACTCTTCATCCTCTGGATTAATAAGCAGTAGTTTTATTGCAACATCGCGCTCCAGAAAGAGTTGGCGACCTTTATAAACAATACCACTACCCCCTTTACCAATCACCTGATAAATTTTAAGATCGGTAATATCAGGATATTGGACCCTAAGATCAATTCGCGTTTCATCATCTTCGGCTTGATAATCAGTTTCTGTACTGTCTATTTTCTGATTCTCGTTGTCGGAAGTATCATTCATGGGGTGGTAGACTCATTTCTGTAAAAAGATTTTAGTCTGATTGTATTATAAGCCTACGATTCATGGCAACATTTATCACCATCTGGTTCTATCAATGCTAACAAGGATATTTAGGATAAACTGAATATTTAACCGCCGATTAAAACAGTGGGAAAACCGCCAACAATCATGCCACCATGAGCACAGTTATCCATCATTCTTGCTGCAGGCATATTACTGATTAATACCGTTGCAGAACCTTTCACAATAGTATCTGGAGGACCAACACAAACCGCCATATCACCCATCCGTGCAGCGGGTAGAGAACCAATTAAGACTGTCATACCGCCTGGTGGTAAAATAGGTCCTCCAACATGTGGCACTAGAACTGTCACCATCGGACAGACATGCATATCTGTAATTCGCGCAGCTGGCATTCCCATATTATTTCCCTCTCAATAAATAATTATTTAACATTACGTCCATCACCACCACTGGCTATATCGATAGCAATATTAATCAATAGTTGCTGATTTTCAATCACTTTAGTTGGCTCAACTTGTGAAGCTGCCAGTAAAACAGCACCATTAACTGCTTTACCCGTTAAATCAGCAGGAGGTGGAACAATCGCATCTTCAACTGGAGAGATATTTTCTCCACTCCAAAAAGCAGCCATTGCTGACCAACCAGCAGCCGTTTTAAATCCAGTAGCTTCTGCTGCAGGTAATGTCAGTTGACAATTCTCCTGGGTCGGTTTATATACCCATGCTTCTGCAAGTGCAAGTGCTTTAACATCTGAATCAGGCGATTGATCAGTCAATGTACTTCTTGCACAGACACAAGCCCACCAGGTACTTTCCCTTTTAGATAATCCCGCGGCTAAAAACATAATGACATCAGTATAAAGTGTTTTCTCAATCAGTTCCTGAACATATTGAGCAGGTGTCATTTCATCTAATAACAAAGTCATTGCTTCATCAGACAAGTCTAATGAGGCTGCAATTAGCTTTGCTTTAGTTTGCATAATCTTAATAAGATTTAATTCAGTCATTTTTCTCTCTTTGAAAAATTTAGCAATCATTCACACTAATTAATCATGGTCAGTCCACCCTTAAGGGTTAACATACCATCGCCTTTTACAGTGGTCATTGGGCTCTTCATTTCTGCTGTGGCTGAACCCTCAATTTTAACCATGATACCTTTAATCGTTATTCCTGACTGATCAATTTTGATGCTATTAGCACCTACTTTTAACTCTATAGAAACTGCTGCTTCAACGGTACTTTTTCCTGCTCCAACATCAATTGAATGATCACCCAAACTGACGGTTAACTCATCATTGCCAGATTCCACTGTTGTTATTCTATCACCCATTTGAACGGTTAACGTATCGTCACCCTGATCCAAAGTTGTCGTTCTATTATTATAAATATCAATCGTTTGATCACCAGCATCCATTTTTTCAAAACCGACTTTCAAGGTATCATCATTTTCTACAACACGATTGCAATCTTTCTCTGCATGAATATACAGTTCTTCTTCGCCTTTTTTATCTTCAAAACGTATCTCATTAAAATTTTCAGCGGTTCCATCTTTCGAGCTACGCGTCTTCATTCCACTTTGAGTTTGATTGGCTGGCAAGTCATAAGGCGGCATTTGATCGGCATTATAGACGAGTCCAGTGATTAAAGGCTTATCTGGGTCCCCTTCTAAGAAACTGACAATTACTTCCTGCCCTATTCTGGGTATTGAAATCCAGCCCCATTTTTTACCCGCACTCAAAGAGGAAACTCGAACCCATAATGAACTTTTTTCATCACTTTCGCCGACTCTATCCCAGTGAAATTGTACTTTGACACGGCCATATTTATCGGTCCATATTTCTTCACCTTGCTTACCAACAACAACTGCCGTCTGTGAACCCGATATGACTGGTTTACGTGTAAGCCTCTTTGATCTGAACTGTTGATTAGAATTAAGTGCCACAAAGTTCACTTCAAAAAGTGAACCATTACCACCACCAGAGTCAATAGAATCTCCATGAATAACATAAGAGGCTGAAACAACCACATGTTTAACATTCTCTTCCTTAAAATAAAAATCACTCAGAGTGAATTCCATTCCAGTTTGAATCCCCATTGCATTAGCCTGTCCTTGAGCCAGAGCATATTGTGAATGTAATTCTTCCATTCGAACATCAGTACGTGACGTACCAACATCGGCTTCAGTGTATTTACCTGGGTAATCATAAATTTCAAGATCATCATGGGTATGACCAGGTGAGACCGATGACTTTGCCGTTAAATCTGAGCTGGGCGATTCAAAGTCATAATCATTTAATTCATATTTTCCAGACTGTACCTGATGATCAGTTAACCAGCCAAAAATATGGTCTTGCTCTCTTGCATCGATATTACCAGGGGGAAAATAGGGAATCGTTGAATAACCCTCAACAGATTGATACTCATTTCCCGAATCCGTAATGACCATGGTATGTTTACCATCATCATGTTTAAAATAATAAAAAATACCCGCATGTTCCATTAAACGGCTAATAAAATTAAAATCACTCTCTCTATACTGAACACAATAATCCAGAGTATCATAAGTGGCACTGGTATTATGTTCAACATAAACATAAGAGTGATCAGCTAAGATCTCTTTAATGATGTCAGGAATTGTTTTTTCTTGAAAAACACGACAATTGGCCTTTCGGGTTAAAAACCATAGAGTAGGACGTAAGGTGGCACGATAATTAAAAAGACCATCAGTAAACCCAGTATGTTTAAACTGAATCACTTCCCCATTGAAATATCGGGTACCAGTATAAGGCATTTCAAGTTTTAGTGTCATATCCTGGCCCAGCACCCGGGAGATATCAACGGTACCTTTCGACTGTTCTCGAACAAACTCAATTTCAAATTCAAACAAACGCCCCATTTCTTCAGTACCTGTCATACTTTGAAATAGAAGTTCATCATCTCCTAAAGGTGTCGTAACCGACACACTACGATTTTCAGTTGTCATGATTCTCTTCTTTTAGTTTGTTATCGTTTAACATTCTACAAAACAATGATTTTACGCACAATCTTTTTGTGCTTCAATCAACTCATCATTAGTCATTCCTTACAAGCCTATTATGCAATAAGTTTAATCCGTAAATGATATTCAAAACCATAAACATTTGATGTAAACCAAAATTATACTTATGTGTTCTAATTGCAATTTCATACTGATTCATATCATATGTTAAAAATCAAAAAAGCTAAGATTATCTTCCACCAAGAACTATTGCTTTTGTTGGTGAACATTCACGCATCCAATGGTGTGCTAAGGGACCATACTGCGCAGTTAAGATATTCCAAAAAGAAACAAATTCATCTGATTGAATTAAAAATTCACCGAAATTAGGATCAAAAAAATGGATTGTCAGTTTTCCACCATGCTTAGTGCTATAAAAAGCCACTGAATGTGCGCCACCTTCTGCACCAACAACACTTCCACTAAACCAAAAGGAATATAAAGCACCTAGGCCAACACTGCCCTTTAAGCCTGGCAACATTTCGCCTTCAAAGTAATTTTTATAAGAAAAAATATCCTTTGTTGCCAAACCGTGTATTTGAGTAATCAAAGAGTCTGCACCTCCAGCCCCTTCCAACCCCCATCTATCACCAAACATTTTCTGGAGAACGGGATTTGCACCACCAGAATTTTTAGAAAGTTTAGCCATGCGGTCTTTAGCTGATCCACCTGAGTTTCCTAAAATATCAGCAATCCACTGTAATGAAAAATTATGACAAGCGCCTTCAGTTGCTGCTTTATTTTTACCAACTCTTGACCCCATCACAGAAACTTGTGAAAACGATGCAATTTTAGCATCATCAAATATAGACATAGTAATTCTTCCCTCACAATATAATAAACAAGTTTAGCTATTACATAGCTTAAAAACACTCTTAAGCTATGAAGCTAATATTTCAAATTTGATTTTTTATTTAAAACTCATAAACGAACTCACCATCTGTCACACTGACATGAACACGCTCAATATCATGGCCTTCCATCATCCGGGTTAAAAACTCAGTACTAATTTCTGGCAACATTGTATTCGTTAAAATGGCATCGATCATACGACCACCACTTTCCAGTTCGGTACAACGCTCTGCAATTAATTTAATGACACTATCATCATAGGTAAAAGGTACTTTATGATTTTCTAGAATGCGTTTTTCAATACGCCCTAATTGCAGTTTTGTAATAAGAGCAATCATTTCATCACTCAGAGGATAATATGGAATGACGACCAGACGACCGAGTAAGGCTGGAGGAAAGACTTTTAATAATGGCTCACGCAGTGCTTTAGCAATGCCTTCAGGTTCTGGCATCAGGTCAGGATCTTTACATAAATTCGTAATTAGATCGGTACCAGCATTTGTCGTGAGTAAAATGAGAGTATTTTTAAAATCAATGACTCTGCCCTCACCATCTTCCATCCAGCCTTTATCAAAGACCTGGAAGAAAATTTCATGCACATCAGGATGCGCTTTTTCTACTTCATCCAAAAGAACAACTGAATAAGGTCTGCGTCTAACGGCTTCAGTTAAAACGCCACCTTCACCATAGCCAATATAACCTGGAGGTGCACCTTTTAAGGTGGACACAGTATGGGCTTCTTGATATTCACTCATATTAATGGTGATGATATTCTGCTCACCACCATATAAGGTTTCAGCCAGTGCCAATGCGGTTTCTGTTTTACCCACGCCAGAAGTACCAGCCAGCATAAATACGCCAATAGGCTTATTGGGGTTATCTAAACCAGCCCTTGAAGTTTGAATTCGTTTGGCGATCATATCCAAAGCATGGCGTTGCCCAATAATACGTTTTTCAATATTATCGGCAAGATGCAGAATATTTTCAACTTCATTTTTAACCATTCGACCGACTGGAATACCAGTCCAATCGCCAACGACAGAAGCAATTGCCTGGTAGTCAACACTGGGTAAAATCAGTGGTGTTTCACCTTGAAATTCATGCAGTTGTTGCTGCAAAGCTTTTAAATCAGACAATAAGGTTTCAGCATCAACAGAATCAGTAGTGTCGGCATTTGTATCTTCAGTTGATTCACCATCAACTACTTTATCCAAATCGTCCTCAACACCTTCAACTTTGCCAGTCTTATCCCGTAACTGCTTACGCAAATCAAGGATTTTTACGACTAATTCCCGCTCAGTATTCCAGCGTTCATCTAATTGATTTAAACGCTCTGTTTCAGAATTTAACTTTTCAGTCGCTAATGCTTCTCTTTCATCAGTATTCACTCCGACTGTTTTCTCTTTCGCTATGATGCTTAACTCAGTGTTCAAAGCATCAATTCGCTTTCGTGAATCATCAACCTCTGCAGGCACAGCATGTTGAGAAATTGCCACTCGTGCACAAGCAGTATCTAATAAGCTGACGGACTTGTCTGGTAGTTGTCGTGCTGGAATATAACGATGAGATAATCGCACCGAGGCATCTAAGGCTTCATCCAATACCTGCACCTCGTGATGTTTTTCCATAACCGAGGCAACACCGCGCATCATTAATATTGCTTTATCTTCACTGGGTTCATCCACTTGTACCACTTGAAATCTACGAGTTAAGGCAGGGTCTTTTTCAATGTGTTTTTTATATTCAGCCCAGGTTGTTGCTGCCACTGTACGTAAAGTGCCTCTGGCTAAAGCTGGTTTCAATAAATTGGCTGCATCACCTGTTCCAGCAGCTCCTCCTGCACCAACCAGAGTATGCGCTTCATCAATAAACATAATAATGGGCTTTTCTGAAGACTGTACTTCTTCTATAACCTGACGCAATCGGTTTTCAAATTCACCTTTCATACTGGCTCCAGCTTGTAACAAGCCAACATCCAGAGTCAGTAGAGTGACATCTTTTAAATTTGGTGGTACATCACCTGCAACAATTTTTTGTGCAAAGCCTTCAACGACAGCCGTTTTACCAACACCAGCTTCACCCGTCAAAATCGGGTTGTTTTGACGTCTGCGCATTAAAATATCAATGACTTGACGAATTTCTTCATCTCGACCCACAATAGGATCCATTTTTCCTTCTCGTGCCTGAGCTGTCAAATCAACAGTAAACTGTTTTAGCGCTTCCTGCTTACCCATTTGTGCCGAAGGCATAGCACCGCTGGCTTCACCTGGACTTGCTCCACCACCAGTCTGAAAACCATCGCTGGACTGTAGACCTTCTTCTGGAGAGCTGCCGACAATTTCAGAAAAACGTTCTGTAATGGTATCGAGTTTAATTTTTTCAAATTCTTTAGAAATACCCAGTAACGCATTATGTAGATTTTTAGTTTTAAGAATACCAACAATTAAATGCCCTGAACGCACCTGATTTTCACCAAACATCAAAGTACCAAAAACCCAACCTCGCTCAACAGCATCTTCAACATGCTGTGATAAATCAGAAATCGATGTCGAGCCTCTGGGTAAAGAATCCAGATTATCAGTAAAATCTTTCACCAGGCGCGCAGGATCAATGTTAAATTGCTTAATAATCTGGTGTAAGTCAGAATCCTGAAGCTGCAGTATTTGATGAAGCCAATGGGCAAGCTCAACATAGGGATTACCACGCATTTTACAAAAGACAGTCGCGCTTTCTATGCCTCTATAACAAATATCATTTAATTTTCCAAACAGAGCAACTCGGCTGATTTCTGACATTATTTTTCCTCAATATTTCACTTTTTATATTAATTAAGCATTCTTTAATGGATTTAACACGAGGGGATCGGCATCCTCTAATGATATTCTTTTTCCTAACCAGCTTGACCAACCCAGTCTTGATGAGCCGCCAAGCCTGACACCTTTAATTTCTTCAGATTTAAGAATTAGATTAACATCCCACTGTAATTCATGACCAAGATAATTATGTACAATTGCAATTAACTTACGAAGTCTTTCACCTGAAGGCAATAAGCTCTCATACTGTTGAAGTGTTAATGGTCCAAATACTAATCTGAACTTGTTCTGACATCCCCAGACCCGGCGACCTAATACAGCCGACATTCCCAATGTAGAGGTAGCAGGAGAACGTCCTAATCGGGATAAGTCTGAATCTTGTATTTCCAACCATTCACCAATAAATTGTTGCAGATTAACGGGTAATTTAAAAAAATCAGTAATAATAGCCTTGAGCCCATCTGCATTTTTAGCATGGTGTGCTAAATGACCAGCATAATGTAATTTAGCTAAATCTGGCAGTGCATCTCTTTTTAATAAAGTACTGTGACCAATACCTAATAAAGAACCAGTATAAGTTGAAAACTTATTATTTAAAGGTCGATCAAAGTTAAAAGTGGGTTCGGTGTTTGCTCTTGCACGATAAAAAAAACCAATCATACGATGATGAAAAATATCAGCAAAACGTGACATCGTTTTGTCATGATTATTATGCATTCTACTTTTCACATATTCAGTAATATGCAAAGGCATAGGCCCATTAGGCCCAAATAATCCAAAAAAATATTCATTTAACCGGGGGGGCATCCCATTTTTAGCAGGAATATAATTGCTAATGGTTGAGGGTTCAAATGCCAGAGTCACTTCCTGAGCAAAACGAACAGAATCATCAGAGGGTCTTTTTGATTGGCCAATTAAAGGCTTGTCTGGATGAGCACATTCGATTGAGCGCAACGCATGAAAAAAACCAAATTTATACGGTTCTTTTTGCAGCTTGAGTTCTAAATGGTTTCTCTTGTCCCGATTTTCGCTGGCCATCTAATGATTTCCCCTCTATCAGTTGACGTTATCACAGTTTCAGTAAATGAATTTATTGACACATAACGGGACAAAAACTGCTCCATAACAGCACCCAATAAAAACACACCACTACCTTCAAAGGCAGCTTCTTCCATGTGCAAGGTAATTTCCAACCCTCGGCCAAAGACGATAGGCCCTTCTGTATTAATCCGCCTGACTATCGATTTAGATGTAACAGACAACAAGCCTTCTATTTGTTTGGCTATCGCTGCATCACTTGACTCACCATAGAGTTTTAATAAATTTCTTAATGCTGCAGCGCCCTCTTTTTCATTGCTATCAACCAATGTTAAATAATTCAATGACAAATGGCTAATTAAATGCCATGCAGTTCCAGTGTTTGCATTAGATGGCCTTGGTTTGGTTGGCCCTGCAATGCAACGGATACTTAAAACAGGTGCCCCTTTTTGCATGGAAAAATCAGTTTTCCCCCCACCGACTGGCATTTGCAGTGGTAAATCACGATTGCTGCATAATGTTTTTATGCCTAATTGTTTTAAGACCTGACTATAAGGCGCTTCATTGGCATCAACCAAAGATATAAAGACTTCGTTGCCAATATAACTAGAACGAGGTCCTTGTCTTTTTTGTTTGGAAGACATAACGCGCTGCTGACGATGTAAAGCAAAATAGGCTAGTTGTGATGAATAATCTCTGGTATCACTAAAATGATAGAATGGTAAAAAGTTTTTTTCTTCATCTTTATCTTCACTATCACTGATGCCTGTCACTTCCGTTATTTGGCAGACTTCGTAATCCATAGGACGAGTTCGATCAGGCACCACATGAAACTCTGATAACTTCTGATTCACATGAATTCGATCAACACGCTTTGGAAACAAATTAATTGCTGGTGTACAAAATAAAGCAAACTGTGAGACCTCAATCGCATTAATCAGTTTTGAATGACTACGGTTAAGTAAAACAATCAAATCCAGCTCATTAGATTCACATTGCTGCATTGCATTTTTGAGCCCCGAAAATTCAGCAAACATATAACGTTCAGGAAAAGCAAAATATTCCTGTAATAAACGATAACCATGAAATGAGCGAGGAGAATAGGCCAACATGGCCTGCTCATCTGAAAAACCATACCGCTTGATTGGTTGGTCTTTAATCATGAACTGCCAGTCAACGGGCTTTTCAACCCCTTGCACACAAACAGCAAAAGAATTACCGATTAACTGCTCATACAAATACATTGGCAGCTCACCAACGCCTCGTAAATAAACAGGCAAGGAATCCAGGCTGATTTCATTAAATTTAAGTCCAGCCGTTGTCTTGAGTCGTAGTCGTATTCCCGCTTTTAAATCAGGTAAGCTGGGTACACCCAGATTAGCGACAGCACCTAAGCTAGGAAGATATTCAGCTTCGGTAATTTCAAGTGGCCATAATTCGACTTCATGAGCCATACGGTATTCACAGGCAGTTTGTTCACCTTTAGAAATCTGACTGCGTAAAGGTGACTGTCGTTCAATTTTAAAGCCTTCAGCCAGTGAACCTTCAGTCAAGTCAGGTTGAAACTGAACAACGGTCATGGATGGTACTGGCTCATTGTAATTTGGATAAATCATATCCAGCATATGCTGAGTAAATCTTGGAAACTCAGCATCTACTTTTAACTGCACTCTCGCGGCTAAAAAGGCAAAGCCTTCCAATAAACGTTCAACATAAGGATCTGCACACTCAAAACCATCCATACCAAGGCGAGCTGCAATCTTTGGAAATTCTTTGGCAAATTCACCACCCATTTCACGTAAATGGTGTAATTCTGTATTGTAGTAATTGAGTAGTCTGGGATCCATTATCAGCCGTTCAAATCACGTAAATTGACATCACCCGTTATCGTATCAATTTCGGTACGTAAATAGAGATGTAAGGGTAAAGGCTGAGCCCATAAATTCGCTTCAATATCAAAGCTTAATGCATGATGGTTCATTTCTTCGGATGTTAGAACCTGTATATTTAGAGTATTGGGTAAAATACGCGATTCAAAAATATTCACTGCTTGTTTGAGTTCTTTTTCAATTTCAGATGAGCTAATACCTGAGCCAGTTTTACCCGCCAGATCTTTAATTCCAAAATTTAAGACAGACTGAGCAACCTCTGGATAGTCACTTAAATCAGTCACTGATTCTAAGGAATCTGTATTTAACAACCACGAAACATCACGAAGCACGGATTGTCTTAATTTATGCATGGACAGAACTCGCTTTTCTCTGGATTCCTGTTGATTATAAGGTTCATCATCGGTCAATCGATCCAGCAAGGAGGGCTGTAAACGTTCTTTTTGAGTTAATTCAGCCATAACGCTGGATTATCCTGTAATTGGATTAAATTTAATTTCTTTAATATCAAACAAAGAATAGTCATTTTTGTCGGTGGTAAACATTCTTTGCCCTTGTCCTTTATAGGTATCAGTCGAAATTTCTTCCCATTCTGTTTTTCTGGCTAATTGAATCGCGCTATCTGATGAATTTTCAGAGCCTGAATAGCGACTTGGAATAAAACCAAACGCCTCACCACCATTTGCCCAAACAAATTGAGCAGGAATCCATGCAAAGTCCCGAAGATCTTCTGGAGGAGTTAATTGCAATAACGATAAACGATGAAACGGAATCCAGTAATAATTGCCATTCACTACTGCCTCTAACATGGGTCCTATACGACTGTCTGCATCAGCAATCCATTCAAATGGTTCATTATCAATTGCCCCTGAAACAACAGTTGCTGTCTCTAAAGCTTCTGCTCGTAATGCTTTTGCGGCATCAAATTGACCTTCATTTTCCACACGTAAAGCTTCTAATAATAAAGCCATCCATGACTCTGGATCACCAAATACCATCGGAGCTCTTGTGCCAGAAAACACATCAAGGCGAATTCCTTCGCATAATAAAACCTGATGATAAGTCTGCACCATAAACTGTGCCATATCATCCAGGTCTTTTAATACATCCAACTGTGTTTTGGCTTTATCCCATAAACCTAAAAGAACTTGTAATTGAAATAATAAAACTCTTTGTTTCGCATCTGCGGGAATTTTACGCACCTGCTGTTGTTGCATTTTAAGGGCTTCAGCAAGATCCCCTTTATTAATTAGTTCTAAAATATTCATTTACCCTCCTTAATTGAGAATAAAAAATGGTGGGCGTTAAAGCTGCCCCCATTACAGTTAAAAACTATACTTTCTCATTCTTTTCAAGATCCCAACCTTGCTTAGCGATAGTCTCAACAGATTTACCATCCTTAAAGACACTGTATTCCATTTCACATTTTGTAAAGTTAATTGAAATACTTTCAGTTGGTCTTTCACCGCCACTGGAAACACTATAAGAGCTAATTAATGATTCGCCTAATTCAATTGTTAGATAAACTTGGCCTTTTACATCCGTACCACCTGTTTGTAGAAAGTGTATTTCACATTTACCCAGGCTTTTACCACCAGCTGCTTGCATCATTAACTCTATCGATGCTTTATCCATTGATTTACTAATAGTAATTTCTGAAAAAGAAGGGTTACTGGTCTCACGATCTTGACCTCCTCCACTTGCAGATATAGCACGCCCGACACCAAACTGAAGTGAATCACAAGTAATCCATTTCTCATGTGAAGCAACTGAAGAATCACCATCAATACTAGTTTCAAACTTTAATAAAATCATTTTAATCTCCTAAAAATATAATATAAAATATAAACAGAATACTACCCTTTTTGCGAAGGTAGTTTTGAAGTCAGCCTTAACGAAACAGTTAAACCTTCTAACTGGTAATGTGGTCTCAGAAAAAACTTAGACTGATAATAACCTGGATTTCCTTCCACTTCTTCTACCACTACCTCTGCAGCAGCTAATGGTCGTCTGGCTTTATCTTTTTCAGAAGCCAGAGCAGGATTAGCGACTACATATTGACTAATCCACTTATTTAACCATGCCTCCATATCTGTACGTTCTTTAAAAGAGCCGATTTTATCTCGAACAATACATTTTAAATAATGAGCAAAACGACTAGAAGCAAACAAATATGGCAAGCGAGCAGCCAAATTAGCATTGGCTGTTGCATCAGGGTCATCATATTCAGCAGGTTTATGTAATGATTGAGCACCAATAAACGCTGCAAAATCTGAATTCTTTTTATGTAACAATGGCATGAATCCAGATTTGGCCAATTCAGCTTCACGACGATCGGTAATGGCAATTTCAGTTGGACATTTCATGTCCACACCACCATCATCAGTCGGGAAAGTATGAACAGGCAGACCTTCTACTGCACCACCTGATTCGATGCCTCTGATTTGCGAACACCAACCATAAAGCTTAAAAGAACGGTTAATATTAGTTGCCATTGCATACGCCGCATTAGACCATGTGTAATTGGCACTGTTTGCAGCTTCAGTATCTTCTTCAAAATCAAACTCTTCCACTGGATCAGTTGCAGCACCATAAGGTAAGCGTGAAAGAAACCTTGGCATTGCCAGACCTAAATATTTAGAGTCATCCGAGTCTCTTAAAGAGCGCCAGGAAGCGTATTCAGGTGTTGAAAAGATTTTGGTTAAATCCCGAGGATTCGCGAGTTCACTCCATGAATCCATTTGCAGTGTCGTCGGTGCTAAACCCGTAATAAAGGGTGCATGTGAGGCCGCTGAAATTTTTGAGACCTGAGTCAACAGTTCAACGTCTTGAGGCGAATGATCAAAATGATAATCCCCGACTAAACAGCCAAAAGGTTCACCACCGAATGTACCGTATTCTTCTTCATATAATTTTTTAAATAAAGGACTTTGGTCCCATGAGGTGCCTTTAAATTTTTTCAGAGTTTTTCCAAGCTCTTTTTTGGAAATATTTAACACTCTGATTTTGAGCATTTCATCCGTTTCAGTGTTATTCACCAAATGGTGCAAACCTCTCCATGCACCTTCCAATTTTTGAAAATCCTCATGATGCATGACCAAATTGACCTGCTCACTGAGTTTTTCATCAATCTTGGAAATCACTGCCTGAATTGAGTCTAAGGCATCATCTGAAACAATCGTTGTATCTTTTAAAACAAATTCTGCCAGAGTTGAAACCGCATTTTCAACTTCTTCTTTTGCTCGATCAGTTTTAGGCTTAAATTCTTTATTTAATAATGAAGAAAAGTCACTGCCCTCTGCTACCTGCCCTTCTGCTTGTACTTCTGAAGCTTCTTGTTCAGCCATTATTATTCTCCCTCACCCGACTTTTCATCATCAGGGGCATCATCCTTAGGTTTTGGTGCCGACGCCAATGATTGTAATAAAGCAGGGTCACTAATTGCGTTTGCAATTAATTCTTCTGCACCCGTTTTACCATCCATATAGGTCATCAAATTAGATAGTTGAGTTCTAGCTTCTAGTAACTGTTTCAAACCATCCACTTTACTGGCTACTGCTGCTGGAGAAAAATCATCCATACTTTCAAAAGTAACATCAACACTCAGGTTACCTTCGCCAGTTATTGTATTTGGGACATTAAATGCTGTCCTTGGTTTCATCGCTTTTAAACGGTCATCGAAATTATCAACATCAATTTCAAGTATTTTACGTTCACCAACAGGAGCTAAAGGATCTGCAGGCTTTCCTGACAAATCAGCCATAACGCCCATTACAAAAGGCAGCTGAACTTTTTTTTCTGCGCCATACAGTTCTACATCATATTCAATTTGAACTCTAGGCGCACGATTTCGTGCGATAAATTTCTGACTACTTTCCGCCATTGGATTCTCCTTAACAGTTAATTTTTGTTGTCAAACAGCTATTCATTATTGTTACCAGATGGACCACGTAAGAACTCAGCTTGTTCTACTCCATTTGGTGCCATATCCTGTAACACTTCCATAAAATCTTTTCCTACCAAACCGACAACACGCTCTAATAATAAAGGGATTGGGCTGGAGGGTTCTTTTTTTCTATAATAATCTGAAATCAAGTTTAAGGCTTTAATGACATCCTGATTACTATTAATACCTGGTGGTGCAGTTTTAACCGCTTTCTCTGTACCTGACTGTCCAGTACTTTGATTGTTTTCATCAGTATCTTCACTGATATCATTTCCTTCATTTAAACTCAATCTTTCAGCCTGTTCAGAATATACCCCATTAATTTCCTTAAGCAAAGCTCTAAATTCAGAAAAACTGGCCGCATCGTTAATACCTACTTGTTCAGTAATAAATGCTTCCATTTTATCAAGGTTAATAAGTGACTCTGACGCTGAATAAATCAATAATTTAAGTTCATCTTCATCACTATCCTGAAATGCACCATCAATAGCAGCCAGACTTGGCGGATCGGTATCATCCTCAGATGTAAGAGTAAGACTACCATTGGCAATCTGAATATCTCTTAAATTAAAGCGACCTAACGCTTTAGATTCCACCAAGGGGATACTATGCAGTGGTTTTAAAAAAGAATCAAAATCACATAATGTCATTAGAATATTAATACGTTCTGTTGGATCATTATCATCATCAACATCCAATTGAGGATGGATATCTTTCCAATATTTTTCTGTGGCACTTCTCAATAAAAGAAGACCATCAGCTAAACCGATCATTCCCTTGGTTTCGGTTAATGCTCTGAGATAATTAACATAAACTCGCATATCTCGTGTTCTGGTTAGTAATTTATCAGCCTGTTTAATTACCTCACGCCAGTTAGGTGGTTCTGCTTCAATAACAGAATCTCCCATACTTTGCTCTTCCTTTCCCTGGACCTCTTGCTCAAAAGCAATAAAGTCTGGATCATATTCCAGATCGTCCCCACAGGTATTATCAGGTTCTATTTCCGTTAAATATTTTTCGATATCGATTGTCACTTTAACTAACCTCTTTACACATTACGTCTTAAAAGTGTAGCCCACTATTTAATTTCAACAACTATAACACTCACATTATCTCTAGCACCCAGCGACAAAACCTGATCGGTCAGAATATTGGCACTGTCACTGCATTTATTTTCAACTAACACCTGTTCTATTTGTTTAAAACTGAGCTCTTTATCCAGACCGTCGCTACTGAGCAGAAAAATATCGCCAGACTGAATGTCCACAACTTGATAATCCAGCTCCAGTTCATCAAAAGCACCGACTGCACGAGTGATCACATTATTTTGTTTAAGCTCTGTCTTTGCTCCAAGATTTAAAATGTCTGTCATTTCTTCTTGTTCACTGCAATGATCAATTGTGAGCTGTAATAGCTTTTTATCTCTCAGACAATATAAACGACTATCACCAGCCCATAAATATCCAAACTGAGATTCACCAGCAATTAATGCCACTACGGTACTACCAATTATCTGCTGACCATAACGTCTGGCGGCTAAGTCTCTTAATTCATTATTGACTGATTGCAAAGCAACTGTTACTTCAGGGATTGCCAAATCAAGAGAGTCTGAAAAAGTCAGTTCATTGATGGTTTTAATTATCTTTCTACTGGCAACATCACCAGCCTCATGCCCTCCCATTCCATCAGCTACAAGCCACACACCCAGATCAGGTCGATCCAAAATCGAATCTTCATTAATTTTTCTTACCCTGCCTGTATCCGTTCTGGAAAATGATTCCCAGGCATTTTGCATAGTTCGTTGCGCAGGTGTCGAAACAATAGAATTCGGGTTTGAGTTGCTAGAGTTAGGGTTTTGTTCAACAACTTCATTCATAACTTCTTCATTTTCAACTGAAGTGATAAGGAGCGGATTATCGAGAATTGTGTTCTCTAATATCTCATCAGTTTGTAAGACAGATGTTTGGCCAGATGATCCAGATGATTGAGCAGTTTGCGTAATAAGGGGTTCAGTTGATTGCGTAATAGGCGTTTGAGAAAGCTCCATTTCTGATTGTTGAAACTGCCCTGTTATCATTTCTACATAGGTCGATGCAGGGGGCAATCCATTAAACGCTAAAAAGGCTGGACTGATATCTTCAGCACCACTGGTACACCATAAACTATGCCCGGGTAAATACGTTGATAATAATTGAGAGCTTATATCAGAATACATCTGATCAAAACGAGCATTTGAATGTTTAAGATCCAGATAAACAGTCGACTTGTCCACTGATGGATTATCAGCAGGCAATAAGTGACTATTGTTTTTGAGTGTTAATTCACAGCCTGAAATATTTCTAACCAGTGAATCAAATGCTTCAACAGCCAGGTCATTTTCCAAAGCACTTATCGCCACTGATTCTAACTCTTCAAACCAGTCACTGGCCTCTGAAAAGGTATGAATAAGCGATGTTTTAGCATTCACTTTACAGGCAATTGTCAATGGAAAGTAACGCCCGACTCTATCAACACTGGGCATGACGATACCCAGCCAGGCATCTTTACCACATAACCCTGGAGACAAGGCAAAACGCCAGATAGGGCTAATCAGATAGGATTTTAACCATTGCTCTCCCAGGACTTCCTGACTGACCGCCAAAGAACTTTGTAGCCAATTATCCCAAGACGATATAAAATCTTGCTGTAAGCGACGAGAAGCAAAATCACCAAGTGATGGCAACTTTCCATAAAAACCAGATTCTAAACTCATTGACATATTTGAAGACACGGTTAAATTCGGTTTGGACATTGGAAGTTTGCTAATTCAGTAAATGAAAATGGATTGAGTACACTACTGGCACGCAATTCGTATTTTGCTGTTAATCCTTCTAACTCAAATGTAATCATATAAGCATTCCCTGATGATTTGCTTACTTTCATTTTATCTAACAGTTTAAACAATGCCCAGGCACCTTCGGTGGAACCGCTCACTTGCTTGCCATTGAGGGTTTCAAATCCAAATCGAACGGAGCCAGGATTCTTACCAGGCCATATAAAACGAGTCGAACGTGTAGGGCCATGACGATAATTCGTCTGTTGGCCTTCGATATTCATCCAGAACTTAGCGGCTTTAGCATCTAAAAAAACAGGCTTTAATTCAAACTTGACTTGAGGTATCTCCCCTCCTGATTGAAAAAAGACTTCTCTGATTTTGGCTGCATATTGAAACTGTTTTAGAGTGGATGCTGAAATGCCTACGGATTTATTATTTTGTGAAATCACACGCCATTGTTTGCGTGAGGTATCAACAAATGCCTCCAGGTGCGTTTGGAAAAATTGGTCCATAACGCCACCTTTTGAGAAAAAACGTCCAAAATCAGTTAATGTAACATCGACCTGACTCGTTTTAGATATGGGGTAACGACCATCAATACTCGTTTTGCACAATTGACTGACATCCGTTTTCAGCATTCTATTGAGCTGTGCTCGGACACCTCCCATAATCAAGCCCTGACTACCTGAAGCCAAGCCTTTCACCAAACCACTCAAGGGTTCTGGCAGACGGGTAGACTGACGCTGTATTTTAGCAATGACATCAGCACTGCCCGAACCTTTTTTAGCCAGATCAATTGCAGCAGCACCACTATCAGAAGTACTTCCCAAGTCCGCCATCGTTCCATATAAAGCCCCCAAATCAGAAATAACCTGATCAATAGGTGCTGTTCCTGTACTACTTTTCTTACTTATTTCATTGAGCCTTGAGAAATGATGTTCAACTGCTTTTCCTGTTTTATCAACCGTTGATGATTCACCGCTGACACTCTTCGCTGCATTCAATAATTTATTCATTCTGGATTTAGATGCTAGTTTATCAGCACCTTCTTTTAATTTATCCAGAGGGTCTACTGATTCCACTCTGGTTAATGAAGTTTCTCTTTCAACAGCGGCTAATAATCTGCGTAAAGGTGAATCATAACCCGAAACAATTTCAAGTGCTTCAACAGATTGATTAATATTAGCGGGTGCTCTGATTTTTAAATTGGCGAGTAAATCATCCCAATGTTTAATGTAGTCAGCATAGTAATAATTAAACAGTTTGCTTTCTAACTGTTTGAGATCAGTGCCACCCGCAAAACTGTCTTTACCTAAAACCCACCGCTGCTCAACGGTTTGCTTGGCTAAATCTTTACTTTCATTTAAAAAGATCTGGTGAAAGCCTTTATAAGTAAATAAGCCTGGAATAACAACACTGGAAAATGGACCATTAACCGTCGTAAAGACTCTTTCACCAGAAGCACCGAGTTCATTACTTAAAATAAAATCATTGTCATGATTCTGTAATGCTTCCGTTTTTATCCTTATGTAAACTTGCTGAGCAACAGGTATTTGAGTCAGAATATGTCGAACTTCTTTAACTAAAGATCCATCCAACGTTTGCACAGGAAGTTCTAGTTTTAATAATGAATCAAAATGTTGTATTAATTGTTTCTGATCACTCGCAGAAAATTGAGTTTCCCAATCCACTTTTACCCAGGGACGAATTGTATTAACGTCAGCTTTTTGAGTATCACCCAACATAAGATAAACACGTAATAACTGATACAGAATTTCATTATTATTGGATTCTTCACCCAACATTCTTTTTTCAAGCCTGTTTTTAATCATAGGCAAAAAATGATTCTTTAACTGTTTTTCATAGTTGGCTTCCGCAAGCTCTCTCAGGTTATTACCTTGATATAAACCTAAACGCTCAGACCAGGGTACATCACTTTCCGGGTAAACATCACGAACTGCCCGTAAGGCATTCATTCTTTGTAATAAATCAGGAAAGTCTATGGATTTTTTTATCTTGCTCTTGGTTAAAGCATTATAAGTATCTGTCTTTTCAGTAAACTGATTCAATAAACTTTGATTTTGTATATAACTATTTGCCCAAAGTCCAG
Source organism: Gammaproteobacteria bacterium (assembly GCA_016744395.1). GTDB lineage: Bacteria > Pseudomonadota > Gammaproteobacteria > GRL18 > GRL18 > GRL18. The sequence continues at coordinate 117,886 of JADGEK010000002.1, forward strand.
TCAAGCTAACCATTAAAATTAATGCTGTCGCATAAAACACTTTCTGAATGACACTTCGTCTTTTTTCAATTTTTTGGTTCAAGCCAACTATTTCAGATTCAGAAAAAATCACCTCTTTCAGCAGGCGTGTAATAAAATAACTCTTACCTTTACCGCTAAACATTGGCGTTGCTGAACGATCCAGTTTAAAGGTGTTCGCTAGAATACCCATCAAACGGTCAATTGGTGTCCCTTCCTGTGTACCACTTGTAAAATAAACACCACGCAATAATGGCGCACTTTGGAAGCGATTCACTGAAAAACATTCTTCCAGAAAACTGATCAGTGGTGCTTTTAATAAAGAGAAACGTTGGGGGAAACCAAATATCAGATTACGACGATTTAAATCACGCTCACCTTGCATCCGTGAATTGACACTCTGATTTAAACGTGTCAACAAATCATCATAGTGCTTGCCAGTTTGTAAAATATTCTCGGCAGTGTCCTCTTGTTGTTCAGTAAACGTAACCCCCCAAACCTGACTCCTTTCCTCTGTACTGATGTCTGCAAAAAAATCGGTAAATCCTGCAATGAGATCGGTTTTGGTAAACATCATATAAATAGGAATACGAATTCCCATTCGCTCAGTCAATTCCTCAATTCTCTGTCTGATGGCCCTTGCATGTAAACTTCTTTCTTCCGCAGTTAAGCGCAGTAGATCAGATAGGCTCATGGTGATCAGCACACCATTAAGTGGTCTCCTGGGTCTGTGTTTTTTTAATAAATCAAGAAAACCAAACCAGGCTGCTTTGTCTACATGCTCATGACTGTCCTGTGTGGTATAACGACCTGCTGTATCTAACATGACAGCCTGATCGGTAAACCACCAATCACAATTTCGAGTACCGCCAACCCCTTGCACCGCATTCTTGCCAAAGCGATCAGCCAAAGGAAATTCAAGCCCGGAATTAATTAAGGCAGTGGTTTTTCCAGATCCAGGAGGTCCAATAATGATGTACCAGGGTAAATCATATAAATAATGCTTACCCTGACTGGTTTTACAACTTGATTTTTTTAGAGTCAGTAATGCTGAATCAAAGTTATCTTTTAACTCATCAATTTCATGATTTGCGTTAAGATCCGCTGGGTTCCCATCATTACTGTCCACGCCAGCCAGTTCATCAACCATTTTTCCATTTGATCGATTGGTTCTCAACTGGAGTACCAAGGTGATGACCAACCAAAGCATAACAACACCAAGGATGATAATCACTCTGGTCATCACCGACGCCAAAAAAGTCATAAATGGACCAACAAACCATATTAATAAACACAGGGCTGTAATTCCTAAAAATTGTATAACCCATTTGTTTTTAAAGAAGTTGATTATTTTATTCACATCCAGTCCTTAAAAATTAATTTCCACTCGGCGATTGAGGGCTCTGTTTTTTGCTGAGTCATTGGGTACCAGGCTCTGTGTATCTGCACGACCTTCTGCAAGCACTTTATTTTTTTCATTCTTCATCAAGATATGAGCAACTGACTGTGCTCTGGCTTGAGATAACACCCAATTTGATGGAAAACGAACTGTGAAAATTGGAACATTGTCAGTATGACCAACTACTGTAATTTGTCCATCAACTACTTCCAAAGCACGGCTTATTTTGCCCATCAAGGGTAAATATTGAGGTTGAATTTTGGCACGCCCTGAGGCAAAAAAGTTTTTTGCTAAAATACGAATGGTTGATTGACCATTTTCATCAATCACTGCCACTTGTTTAGCTGCAATTTCTGGTGCCAAAAATTGCCTGACCTTATCAATCACAGGTGTGACAGGAACTGGGGCAGGTATATTAGGTATACTCACTACAGGTTTTATCTTTTTTATAACAGGCTGCTGTACATTTAATGCATCACTGATTTGATATTGTTTGCCAATCTCATTGCCCGAATTTGAATTGATTGCATATAAAAATCCGATATAGATAAAGCTCAAAAGTGCAGCCACAACCAACGCTACAACCCATAGAGGAATATAACGAGCAAGGGCATTGCGTTTATCGGTTATGCCACGCCACTGCAAAGATAAATCATGATCGTAGTCACCTTTTTGGCGTTGAATGACCTGATAAAGGTTTTCCTTTATGTCATAAAGTTTATTTTGTCCTTGATCCTGTATTTTATACTTACCTTCAAAACCCAGGCTCAAACAATAATATAAAAGCTCAAGCAAATTTAAATACGTGCCCGGTTGAGAAATAATATTATTTAAAACCTGAAAAAACTTTTCTCCCCCCCATGATTCTTTATGAAAGGTAATTAACATGCCTTGTGTACTCCATACGCTATTACCACCCCATGGCGTATTAAGTACCACTTCATCAAGCAAGGAACATAAAGCATATCGAGCGGTCTGCACCTGATCAACCGGGCAACCAGATTGTCTGCCTTTAACATCAAAAGTCTTGATTTCATTTATAATTGAATTTCTCAATCCCGCAACATCGGCATGAGAAGCCGAGGTACGTAATTGATTCACCACAGATAATAGTGGCAGAGCACAGCTCAAAAGCACATTCCCTTCCACATTCAAGTTCAGTTGCCCAGTACCTGTGGATGGATCTTGCCCATGAAAAGCAGAAGACTGCTGGCCATGGGGAGCCCCCATGGCTGCATTTTGCGTTTGAGGAGTTGAAGATGCATCAGTATTTTGGCTTCGCCTTCTTGGCGAAGGTTTTAATACTGTTTTATCTTCATCTAAATAATTACCAAAAGGGTCGTCTTGACTCACAATATCACCCGTTCTTAATTGCCCAAAATTCCAGTTCTAAACCAGGAAGGTCACCTGCTATGTGAATAGCAAATCCCCCTGACGAATGCATTTGTTGCCACAACTCACCTTGCTTATTTAATTCAAAATATGAAAAACCCGCATGGTAAGGAATTTGTCTTGGTGCTACTGGTAAAGAATTGACGGTTATACCAGGTAAAGCTGATCGAATAAGCTGTTGAATTTGTTCAACAGGTCCAATTTTGACTTGTCCTGAGAAAGTACTTCTTAATTGTTCTGAAGACACTTGAGCATTAACAGCCAAAACAAAAAAAGCGTTATTGAGCAAGTTTTTATCTGGCAGTTTTGCCGCACGAGTTCCATACTTGGGAGGTGTCAAAGGTATTGGAATCGCATTCTGTTCAAGCACCATACCCAGACAATCACGAATTTCTTCCATAACATAAGAAAATGTCTGCTGTAAATCATCATGTTTATACTCAGGTAAATCAACAGGACGTTTATTTCTTTTGGTAAACGTCGACAACTCACCTGCAAGTCGGATAACAATTTGATAAAAATCAATCGGATGTATCGTTGGTAAGTGCAATAGATGATTCATTAAAGGTTCATATGAATTGACGACCTGCAAAAGCAAAAAATCCGAAATTTCAGCGGTACCACCTCGACCAGACTCTGAAACTCTTCCTGCCAAAGCTTCTCCACGGGCATGTAATAAGCCGCATATTTCTTTGATATAGTTTTTTACTCTAGGCATTGCAAGACAGTTGATCAGAGGCGGTATGTACTCATCATCCAGTAAAATATTTTTATCACTACGTGATTCAATAATGCGCGCGACGCCAATACAAATATACCCTGCTCTTTCTTGTGGTTCTAACATTAAACGCGTTTGCAATCGACCAATAACAATGGGTGAGACTTCATTTGAACTGGTGTTGTAATCCTTAACATCAAACTCTACTGCATGATATCTGGCCAGATTATTTGGTTTTTCATCACTGTCAATTTCTATTGAACCCGCGAGACGAGCAGGTAAAGATAAATAAACAATACAATTTTGCATTTCTTCAGGAATATCAATGGGTCTTGGTAAAGCATCGGACTCTGGTAAATCAAATGGAACACCGTCCTGGAAGATACCACTGCATTCTGCCAGTGCAAACTGACCCATTGCCAGTAACCTCATATCCACTTTTAGTTTACTAATACCCCAATGGTAAGCTTGAACACCATTACTATGCCCATAAACCAATGATTCAATGTATCGATCATGCTGCTGAAAATCCTGAGGCCGTAAAAACATCCCCTCCGACCAAATGACTCTATTATTTTCTGCCATAATTTTTTTAAGTTAACCTTATCACTTTAAACATTTTAGATGACGAACCACTGACCACATATTATTTTTTTAATTGTTTCATCTGTTTATCATAAGCCTCTGAAAAAGCATCACCGAAAAAATCATCTACGGCCGTGTCTGACATTCGTTTATGTATTTGCCCATATTTATCCCAACATTTTGATTTCTTTTGCAAAACAATACCTTCTGCGTACTGCTTTTCAATAGTCGCAGGATCAAACTGCCTAATAATATCATTGAGTGAAGCTTGAATACCCGCTTGCATCGCAAGTTGGTGATTCATCAGATCATTAAAACCTTCATCAATTGATTCCACAGACTCTTTAAATCCAACCTGCTCATCATTGATTAAATGTTTTATTGCATCATCAGTGGTTATTGCAAATTTTAGAGGATTATTATCCATTCTTTGTATTGTAGTCACATTGACTCTAAACATACTCTTGAATTCAGCCCGACTTCTCAATACAGCCACTGTACTTTCAGCAAACTGCCTGAGCATCTTCCCGATTCGTTCCATTTTTTCAATTGGATCACTAAACTCTATTTCTTCAGCGCTCATTTGTACACCACGCAAAAAAGCCTGTATCAATCGCTCGTTATTCACTGAATCTGTTTTATTTGCAACAGCTTCATTTTTTATATGATCATTTGTTACATGTTCGTTTGTTATAACAGGGCTTGCTATCTCAGCACTTATGAGATCAACCTCTGGAACTTGCCTTGAAACAGGTAAGCCTTGCTCTATAGCCATGGGCTCAGAAATGTCCTGATTCAACACTGGAGATTGGGGAGCATCCTGAGCAGGTTTATTTATATCTAATATTTTATCTGGAACAGAAGATTCAGACTCATTCTCTTCCATATTAAAAAAATCTTCAAAATTAAAATCTTCAGGAATTTCACTATTGCCTATAATTGGATTACCTTCAATCGGCTTAGCAGGCTCAAAACTATCATTCATAGAAGTAATGTTTTCCGACATCAAGCCCTGACTGGATTGCTCTTGTGAATTTGAAGGCGTACCTAATAAATTGTTTTGATCAAGATCTGACGCCTCAGGATAAGCTGCCCCAGAACTATTTAGTAAATCATTATTTTCTAAACCACTTAACAAGCCACCGTCGTAAGGCATTTCAGATGGAGGTAATAAATTTTCAGAAAAATCGTGGCTTTCTTCATTATTATTAAATGGACTGTTAAATTCATTCTCTGCAATACCTGGTAACTCGGCCTCATCAGCCTGAAGGTTTATCTGCTCATCAGCAAAAGGATTTCCTTCTCTTGGCGATAATAAAGGTGTGCTTTCATCAGTAATATTGCAAGCAATAGTATATTCGCCAATTTTGATCTGCATACCATCAACAAGCTGTACACTGCTATTGTTAACAGGTTCAACCATATTATCGATAAAGGTTCCTCCCAAACTGCAATCTGTTAACATATATTGGCCATTTGCAAATTCTAATGTCGCATGGCGTCTGGAAATTATTTTATTCTCATCACCCAATGTCAAATTATTGGTCTCAGCACGCCCAATTGTTCCGCCTTGCTCATCAATAACGACATCACTGCCAACCTTGTAGGGCTGGCCATTAAAAGACAAAATTTTTAAAGTTAAAGACATGGCAATCGTTTGTTTCCTCGAATAGTATCAGAATATACCATTTACACTAAAAAGCAATATTTTCAATCGAAATCAAAACCATTCCTATTACCATTATTAGAATATAATTAAATAGGGTCAGACCTAAGGAATGCAAACTCAATATTTTGAATCCTGATTTTAATAAAAATACAATTATACAAGTAAATACTACTGTACTTATATGAACTTGGTCATATTCAACAAAGACAATTTATAAACACTATTTTTATCAATTTGAAATAAAGATGAAGCAAACTAATTTGCTCAAGTTGAACATATTCAAAAAATAGACTATAAAATAAGCCTGACTTCTGCTATAAATAGATTATCTAAATTTAATCCATATTTGAGGCTTGATTAGTGAATCGTATTTTTTCTATTTTTAAGGTCATTCTATCTCTAAGTGTTCTTTTTGTTTTATCCAGCTGTGGAACATCTGGTGGCCCACCAGAGCCTATTACAATTAACCTGACAATATCATCATCAGACAACCTAAACCCTGATATTGAAAAAAGAGCTTCCCCAATTGTCATTAGAATCTATCAATTAACTCAAATTGATACATTTAATAACAGCGATTTTTTTGCATTATATGAAAATGACAAAAGCCTACTGGCAAAAGATTTAACATTCCGTGAAGAATTTGAAATCAAGCCTGGTCAATCCAATACGAAACCTTTTGTAATTCATTCCACTGGTAAATATATTGCCGTCTTAGCAGCCTTTAGAGATTTAGATAAAGCCCAATGGAAGTCCTTTTTGGTAATTGACCCACTAGAGCCTCCATCATTAAAAATTGATTTAAAAGAATTTAAAGTGAGTATTAGCAGTCAAAAGAAATAACTAAACCCTGCAATTGATGCATTCAAGTCAAGTTTTTATACTTTATGCATTCATATTAATAAAGTAGAGACATTAGCCTTTATTTTTTAAAATAGTAATCATTTGACTTTTTCAGGGTCAGGATTATACACACATCATTCATCAACACCAACTAAACTGTATCTAATGTTTGATTTTTCAAGCTATGATATTACTGAAAGCTATAATAGTTATTAGTACGGTAAATTAGAATGCCTGCAAGTTTGCTTTCATCTTATGAATACACTCAAAAAATTGCTTACTATTTATACGTATGGTTAAAAACTCAATATTCTACATCAGGCTGATTTTCAGGCATGGCTTGCATAAAGGCATCAAGTGCCAGACAGTTTCGTTCGATTTCTGAGAGTCGTGGAAAATCACTCATATCCAGTTGGAAACGACGGGCATTATAGATTTGCGGAATTAAAAACAAATCAGCCAGGCCAGCTTGTTCAGAAAAACAAAAAGGACTGGGTGAATGATGTTTAAGCTGTATTTCAAATGCCTTAAAGCCTTCACGTATCCAATGTAAATACCAGTCAGACTTTTCTCCTTCATCCACTGCAATTTTCTTTTGCAGGTAAGCAATCACTCTGAGGTTATCCAGAGGATGAATTTCACAAGCAATGATCTGTGCCAATGAGCGAACATAAGCTCTAGCCTGAATGTCTTTAGGTAATAAAGGATAGTCTGGATAACATTCATCCAGATATTCAATAATTGCCATAGACTGGGTGATCACAGTCCCCTTATCAACTAATGCTGGGATCAAACCCTGAGGATTTACTGCTAAAAATTCCTTGTGCCAATTTTCACCGCCATTTTTAATTAAATGTACAGGCTTTGATTGAAAATCCAGCCCTTTTAGATTCAGTGCTATCCGTACACGATAACAAGTTGAACTACGCCAATAGGTGTATAATTTTATTTTTTGATCCCGATCTAACAATTTTTGATCCCGTTCTAACAATGTTTCACTTCCTGACTAATCGCACCGAAAATTGAGTCACCCTGCTCGTTAAACATTTCTATTTCAACCTGATCACCCACTTTTAGAAATGACGTTTTTGCTTCACCACTATTAATAATTTCCAGTACTCTTTTTTCCACCAAACAACAGCAGCCTTTGCTTTCATCCGCATTAGAGACTGTTCCAGAACCAATAATCGTTCCCGCCATCAGGCGCCTCGTTTTTGCAGCATGCGTAATTAAACGGGCAAAATTAAACTGCATACCATCACCCGCATCCGGTCTACCCAATTGTGCTCCATTCACTGAAACGTGCAATGGCCGGTGCACCTTACAATCATGCCAGAATTCACCTAATTCATCTGGTGTGACAGCAACGGGTGAAAAACAACTACTGGGCTTACCCTGAATAAAACCAAAACCTTTTGCCAGCTCTGATGGGATTAAATTGCGCAGAGACACATCATTAATCAGCATAATTAAGCGTATATGTTGAGCTGCCTCTGTGAGTGTACATTGATAAGGTACATCATCAGTCACAATGGTCACCTCACCTTCCAGATCAATTCCCCAAGTTTCATCAGCCGCATAGATAGGCTCACAAGCACCAGAGAAATCATCAGAAGCCCCCTGATACATCAGCGGATCAGTCAGTAATGCTTCAGGCAGTTCAGCCCCTCTTGCTTTACGAACTCGTTCTACGTGACTGAGATAGGCACTGCCATCCAGCCATTGATAAGCTCTGGGTAATGGTGCTGCCAGTTGGCGGACATCCAGTAAAAATTGCTCAGGGAGAAGCTTTTGATTTAAATGAACCTGATTTAAACGTTTATAGACTTGTTGCAGCTCAGGCTCATATTCAGACCAGTTTTCTAATGCTTCCTGCAGAGTTCCAATAATATTTTTGACTCTTTGAGCACGTTGCATATCTCTACTAACAACAATCAAACAACCATCTCTGCCCAGATCCTTTTGACCAATATTTTTAAGGCTTGCCAGTTTCATTTCCAGCTCTCCCAATAGTCCGCCCATTCAATTGTTTCAGCTGTTGCTGACACTTTTAAAGGCTCTCGTGTGTCAATCATAACGGCCACTTCATCAGTGATTTTATTAGCTCGTTTTTGACCTGCTAAAAAAGCTTTGGGGTGAGGCCCATGAGGAAAACCACAAGGATGTAAGGTCAACATTCCTGGATGAATATTATCACGTGAAAAAAAATCGCCTCTATGATAAAAAATAACTTCATCATAATCTTCATTACTGTGATAAAAAGGAACTCGTAAAGCCCCTGGATCACTTTCAAATGGTCTCGGACAAAAAGTGCAGACCACAAATTTTTGTGCCGCAAAGGTCGTATGCCCCGATGGTGGAATATGATAGCGATGGCTCATAAGAGGACGAATATCACGCCAGTTAAGCTTCAGAACAGTCAGGTTTCCATGCCAGCCGACAGCATCCAGAGGATTGTAGCCATACTGCATGGTGGTTATTTGATTCAAACGCTTTATCTCAACTTCCCATGTTTGTTCAGCGTATTGCCGTTTAAATCGTTCATTGATATGTGGTGTCTCCATAATGGCCTGATCAAAAACGGCATGCTGACCCACAATACCTTTATCAGGATAAGCATAGCTATCATTACAGGCTTCAATCATAAGAATTGCACAAACACTATCCGTTTCAAGTCGCCATAAGGTGCCTCGGGGCAATAATAAATAATCACCTTCAGTAAAGCTCATATGACCGTAGTCACAAAACAGTTCGCCTGAGCCTTTATGAACAAACAAGAGTTGATCACCATCCGCATTACGTGCCAGCTTTTGCATATTACTATTAAGATACCAGAGACGAATTTGTACATCAGTATTACTCAATAATATTTTTGATGGCCATGGAGAATGATAGAGATTTCTGCTTAAGGCTTCTTTAGCAGCATCAAAGGCTCGTGGTTTAAGAGGGCCATCAATTAACTGCCAGTTTGTAGGAGGGTGACGATGATACATTTGAGTGGCAGGCCCATAAAAGCCTTCTCTTCCCAACTCACGCTCATAAGTGCCTTCTGGCAAGTCCGTATGTGCCTGTCTGGAAGTATTTCCCTCAATTAAAGGTATCTGAAACCAATTCAACATCAGATCACTCCTCGCTTCATTTGATCCTGCTCCATGGCTTCAAATAATGCCTGGAAATTACCTTCACCAAAACCATCATTACCTTTACGTTGTATAATTTCAAAAAAGATGGGACCTATCATTATTTCAGTAAACAGTTGTAATAAAATCCCTTTTCCCATTTGTGGAGCACCATCAATAAGAATTTTATTTTCATGCAATAAACTAACGTCTTCCTCATGTCCTGGAACACGTTCATCAAGCATATCGTAATAACTATCAGGTACAGACATAAACTTCAGTCCTTGTGCTCTGAGTTGACTGACAGTGGTATAAATATCATCTGTTGATAAAGCGATATGTTGAATACCTTCGCCATGATAGGCATCCAGATATTCCTGAATTTGAGATTTATTATCACTGGGTTCATTAATGGGGATACGAATTTTTCCACACGGACTGACCATGGCACGTGATCTCAAGCCTGTCTTTATTCCGTGGATATCAAAGTAACGGATCTCAGAAAAATTAAACAATTTATGATAAAACTCTGACCAGCTATCCATTCTGCCTGAATGAACATTATGAGTAATGTGATCAATTTCAAGCAGTCCCTGTCCTTTGACTTGCCACTGGCTTTTATCCAATTGAGATTGTTCGTCTGGCTGAGGTTCTTCGATTGGCTGAGGCTCTTTATCAAGCTGATGCTCTTCCAAATTCAGTCTAAAATCAACATCATAAATACTATGCTCATGATAGCGGTCGTTAAAATAAAGAAGACTATCACCGATGCCATAAATCGATGGAAGATTCAGTTCCATGGGGCCAATGTCCCCATGATAACTCTTAGCACCATTTTTTACACAGGCCTGATAGGCTTCTGAGGCATTTTTTACGCGAAGACCAAAAGCGCAAACAGAAGGTCCATGCACCCTGGCAAATGATTGAGCAAAACTACCTGCTTCGTGATTGACAATAAAATTAATATTACCTTGACGATAAAGCACGACATCTTTGGAACGGTGACGAGCAATTTTTGAAAACCCTAAGAGTTTTAAGGTTTTATCTAAAGTGTGCGTATCCTGGGTTGCAAATTCAATAAATTCAAATCCATCCGTACCAAGCGGATTTTTAACTGATTGCAGCATAGTCCCTCCTTAGGCTAAGAATAAATTATTCGTTGTTTCTCAAGCCCATCCCAAAATGAAGAGACACCATCAAGCATTTGATTACCATATAAAATAAATTGCTCTTCATCGATATCACAGTGAAAATAAAGTGTCTCAAGCTCTTCCTGAGTATGAGCAGCATGCTGATCTTCAATACGATCATGCCAGGTAAAAAATCCAGACGATAAATCTGTATGATTCATTTTATTGAAATTTTTAATACCCTGAATCAGTTCCTTCCAAAAACCAGCAGCGGCCCAATTTTCAACGGCAAAGCTGGCTGCCTGTGAGATTTGGTAATTATTATTGGCATAAATTCTAAGTAATTCATCACAATAAAAAAGGGTTGATTGAGTACCAAATTCCCTTCTTCCTAATTGTTTAAACGTTAGCCCTATTTCTTTGGCCGTTTTCAGAAGCCACTCAAAGTGTCCTGCATTAAAGTGAAAAGTACCGCCCTCAACACTTCCTCCAATGCTCTGTTCAATACGGTTGCCATTACCCGTATTTTTTGCAGTATTAAACGTTACACCGATTTCATTGGCAAGGATCTCTTTTGATGAACGCATACTTTCAAGGGTATCCGCATTAATCATTTTATGTAATTGTGCTACTAGAAACTGGTTTGAAAAAACTGAGAACTGAATAATAAATGCCTGCATTTGCTGTTTTGACTGCAGTCCCTGTGCAAACCAGCTCGTATAATGATTATCAGTAATGACGTTATGATTTAATAATTGCTGATCAATTTGTTTTCGAAAGTTCAGAAACTGGTTGGCTTTTTTAGTCGAATAGCCAACATAGCCCTCTATAATCGCTATGATGCATGGTTCAGAAAGGCCTTCCAGATGATATTGATGAGTAAATTCCTGAACCCTTTGGT
>JADGEK010000003.1:0-45103 GCA_016744395.1 Gammaproteobacteria bacterium
TCTCCATAAATGGCAGACCTGGGGATATGTGGATAAGTCTACTCCCGAGATCTAGAATTGTACCTATTTCAGGCTCATTTCAGTATTGGAAAATACTGCCCTATTCTTCTCATCAATCAATTCCACGTTAAATAGACTGATGCTACGCCAGGTCAATGAAAAACGAGATATTCCTAAATACTGAACACAGAATATAAGAGCAGGCAATGGTTTGTTTTGTGATTTGACTCAATCCGAGCAATACAAACCATTGCCTGCTCTTATACGGATTTTCCTTTTAACTTAATCATAGTTGAGGAGTAGTGATTTAGTTACCCGCTTTCTTTTCTTCCAATTCATCCCAACGCTCATAAGTGGACTCTAACTGTTGGTTTACGGCTTCAAGTTCTGACAATTTACGAGCAACAAGGTCTTGAGCTTGTTGATAAAATTCTGGTTGAGCCACTTCTGTTTCCAGTCCTGACTGCTCAGTTTCCAGCCTTTCAATCTTAGCTGGTAAATTATCTAATTCTCGTTGTTCTTTATAACTCAATTTAATCAATGGTTTTGAAGGAGCAAGTTCAGGTGTTGATTGTTGAATCTCTTTTTGGCTTTCTTGAGTTTTGGCTACAATTGGTTTTCTTTGTCTAAGCCAGTCATCGTATCCACCCACATACTCATTGATACCATTTGCCTCAAAAACAAGTGAGCTGGTAATGACATTGTTCAAAAATGCTCGGTCATGACTGACAATAATTAATGTACCTTGATATTCCATTAATAAAGATTCTAATAACTCCAATGTTTCACTGTCTAAATCATTGGTGGGCTCGTCCAAAACAAGTAAATTTGCGGGCTTGGTAAAGAGCTTTGCCAATAACAAACGATTCCTTTCGCCACCAGACAAAGCTTTAACTGATACTTTGGCGCGCGCAGAAGAAAATAAGAAGTCACTGAGATAACTGAAAACATGCCGGTCTCGACCATTAATGTTAACAAACTCTCTGCCCTGTCCTATGTTTTCTACAATTGACTTTTCATCATCGAGTTGATCTCGCAACTGATCAAAATAGGCAATTTCCAGTTTGGTTCCTAATTTGACTGAGCCTGATTGTGGCATTAAATCACCTAGAAGCAGGTTTAACACTGTGGTTTTACCAACACCATTGGGACCAATAATACCAATACGATCGCCACGCATAATCACCGTTGAAAAGTTTTTTACAATTGGCTTTTTTTCATATTCATAAGAAATATTCTTAACTTCAACGACTAATTTGCCTGAATTCTTTTTATCATCCAGCTCCAGTTTTGCCTTACCCTGCACTTCCCTTCGTTGACTTCGCTCATCACGCATGGCTTTCAAAGCACGAACTCTACCCTCATTTCGAGTACGCCTGGCTTTAATGCCCTGACGGATCCAGACTTCTTCCTCTGCCAGCCTTTTATCAAACAACTCATTGGCTTTTTCTTCTGCGTGGAGCATTTCTTCTTTACGACGCAAATAGGTTTTATAATCACCAGGAAAGGAAACTAATTGCCCCCGATCAAGCTCAAGAATACGAGTCGCAACATTCTGCAGGAATATTCTATCGTGGGTAATAAACAGGACGCAGCCACTATAGGATTTAATAAAAGTTTCCAGCCAAAGAATGGACTCAATATCCAGATGGTTGGTTGGCTCATCCAGCATCAGTATATCAGGATCAATGACCAGGGCTCTAGCCAACATAATACGTCGTTTTAATCCGCCTGACATATTTTCAATTAAGTCATCAGGTGATAATTGTAATCTTGTAATGGTTTCTTCAACACGTTGGACCAGAGACCAGCCATCAACTGATTCTAAATCATGCTGAATGCGCTCCATTTTTTTGAGTGCTTTTTCATCACCATTAGCCACATCATGGAGTACATGATTATAATCTTGCAATAATTGAGCGGTATCCCCCAGACCTGAAGCCACAATATCAAAGACACTACCTCGAGCTTCATGAGGCACTTCTTGAGAAAGAGAAGAAACGATCAGACCATCTTTTTTACGAAGATCCCCTTCATCTGCTTGCATCTCACCCTGAATTAAACGCATTAAGGTTGTTTTGCCTGTACCGTTACGACCAATCAAACACACTCGTTCCCCTGATTCCAGGGAAAAGTTGGCTTTATCAAGCAGAACATGGGTACCAAAAGCCAAAGACAGGCCATCTATAGAAAAAATCGACATAACACACTCACTTCAGGTGAAAAAATTGTGCCCAGAATATAGCAAAAAGCAGGTAGATGGAAGCCTTCAAAAAGTGTTTTTTGAAAACCTGATTGAGAAAAGGATTGATTACTTCAGAGATGCTGAAAGGCCATGACCGAGCATATGCACTGCAATTAAAACCAATCTGAACATCAAATACTCATACAAAAAGCATTTACCCAAGCGAATCTTTCAGTATTTTTTTCAGCTTATCCGCAGTCATGGGTTTGTGATAGATAAAACCCTGAGCAATTTCACATTGGGTTTGTTCTATATAAAGTTTTTGATTATTATTTTCAATTCCAACAGCAACGGTTCTGATGCTGAGTGCCTGTGACATGGCAATAATGGCATTTATAAATGATTCTTCATGACCATCAATTACTGCTTTATCAATAAATTCTTTACTGATTTTAATGCGATCAATTGATGAATTTTTTAGAAGGCTTACCGATGAGCAGCCATGACCAAAATTATCCAGGACCAGACTAATACCACTATCATGAAGGAAATCTAATAATAAGTTGGTTTGCTCACTGGTTTTCAGCAAAACGGGCTCACTCAGTTCAATACCAAAATATCGAATTATAAATGAATTTTCATGGATAAATTTTGTTAATTTGGATAAAAAGAGATTATCACTGAATCCTCTCTCTGAAAAGTTAACAAAAGTTCTCACTGGTTGTTTTTCTGAACGAATCCATTCTTTCAAATCATTTCTTATTGTTTCCAATACCCAAAAATCAATTTTATTAATCAGGTTGCTTTGTTCTGCAATTGGAATAAATTCATTGGGAGAAATGTCACCCAGTTTTTTATTATGCCATCTCAATAAAGCTTCACAAGCTACAATCTGTCCAGTGGTTAAATCAATTTGAGGTTGATAAAGCAAAGTGAATTCATTATTGTCCATAGCACTGATCAGCTGACCAGATAATTCAATTTGTCGATTAACTTTATGATTAATATGCTCACTAAAAAAATGAAATTGATTTCGACCTTTTTCTTTTGCTTTATACATTGCCAGATCAGCGTATTTAAGCAACGCACTGGCGTTGTCACCACTTTCTGGATAAATACTGACGCCCATACTACAGGTGATATAGCTACTCTGCCCGCTTAATTCAAATGGTTCATTAAATTCTGCTTTAAGCTTTTCTACCAAAGGAGCAATTAATTGTTCACTTTCAAGATAGGGCAAAGCAATCACAAACTCATCACCGCCAAATCGGCTGATTAAATCATATTCTCGTAAACCATGAGTTAGACGCCTAGCCACTTGAATTAATAAAACATCGCCAATTTCATGGCCAAATGTATCATTAATGTATTTGAAATTATCTAAATCCATAAAGATAACAGCTACAATTTTATTAAACCGCTTTGCTTCACTTAAACTCTGCTCAAATTTCTCTAGAAACAGGCCACGATTTGGTAGCTGAGTCAGCTGATCAAAATTAGCCAATTGCTCTAATTTTTTATGCGTATTTTTCTGTTCCGTTAAATCAATATCAATAAAAAATATTTCTGAATCACCTTCAGTTTGTTTCAACATGACATGACTGGAATACACGGGTACTTCTTTTCCGTCTTTATTGTTCAGTATAATTTCAGATGATGGTATTTCAACACCATTTTCATACCATTGTTCAATGGATTCAATGAGTTCTGGTCTCATTTTTTCAGGGATAATGAGCTGTTCAATTTTTTTATTTAACGCTTCTTCAGTTGAGTAGCCATAGAGCAGCTCGCTACTCTGATTCCAGTAAATAACATTCCTGTTTCTGTCATAACCCTGTATGGCAATATTGGGTAAGCTGTCTAATAGCTCTCTAAATCGAGCTTCATTTTCTTTGAGCAATATTTCAGCACGCTTACGTAAAGTGATGTCTCGAGAGATTCCTAATAAGCCAAAAATTTCATTATTTTGATCCAAAGCGGGCGTTTTTAAAGTTTCCACTAAGATTTTTTTTCCATCAGGATATTCAATCCACTCTTCATTCGTCCGTTTTGTTTTTGAATTGAGCATTATTTGATCTTGCTCTCTAAAGAATTCAGCCGTTTTATGATCAAATAAATCATAATCAGTCTTGCCAATGAGTTCTTCATCTGATTGCCCACAGAATTCACTAAACGACGTGTTCGCTCCCGTATATATTCCCTGTAGATCTTTGTAAAAAACAAGATCAGGAATGGAATTCAGCAAGTTATCAAGAAAAATACTTTCTTGATGAAGAAGGAACTCTGTCCTTTTTGTATTTATTTTTTTAACTTTATATTCAACCGCTTGTGACACATTCAAAGAAAGTAAATGAAGAAACAAAAGTGTATATTCATGGCAAACATTTTCATGACTTGTCGTGAGTATTAAACAGCCAACAGGCTCTGAAGAGGGGATAAAAACTAAAGGCACAGAAATAGCAGAATGAATTTCTGCCATATTATAATGCGCTTCCCATAGTTTAAACTGAGGGTTTATTTCCTCAGAAGAACTATCAAATACATCCTTAAGAGTAATTACCTGTTTTTCTTGAACACACGTGTTCACAAAACCAAGCTGGGAAAGTGAATTTTTTAAAACAAAGGGTGCTAAAGTCTTTTTAAGAGAGGTGGATTCATAGTGCTGTCCATATTGTACGCTCTTAAAACTGGTCTGATCATCTGAAAGTAAAGCAATCCATGCACTATTAAATGACCCCGAATCCGTTAATGCCTGGCAACAGTCAGCCAACAACTGTTCAATTGGACTATTTTTTAATAGTATTTGAGCAATATTTAAAGACAAACTCAACAATGTATGCGATTCTAACACGGCAAAAAACTCGTTTTTGTAACTAACTGATAGTATAGCAATCATCCTCTTTTTTACTTTGATCTAAAGCAAATGAGCCATTACGCCGATACTAATAATGCAAATACTGGAAAGCCTGTCACATTTTTAAAGAATCTATGGAGGAATAGATGCGAAGCCTTATAATCCTGTTAATCATCATTGCCACTAGCCAACTTATTTCTTGCGGCAGTTCTCTCAAGCACAAAGACACTGTCTATAACCCTGAAACACAAGAGTTGGAAAAACAGAAATACAGTCAATTTTTTCAATTAAAAACCGAGATTATACCCAAAAACCTGGAACTTACTTTGGTCACTCAATTACATAAGAAAACAATTCCAGGTGTTTATACAGTAAAGGAATTTACCAGAAGACTTTTGCCAAATGATTACCTGGCAAAAAGTAATACAATGCTCTACCTGACAAACTTGACCGATCAAGCCATCAACTTTGATCTGATTTCTGTCAGTATTGAACAAAAGCACCTACCACTCTCTACACGAAATTTAACAATAGCTGCTCAGAAATCAACATCGATACCTCTGGGTGAAATTAATGTGGATCTCAGACTGATTTCTTTAAACACTCGAATTGAATATCAAGCCGACGGTTCAGCCATCAAAAAAGAACATAGAGAAAAAGAATTTGAGCTGCAACGTAATATCGAACGAATCAAAGAAGATAATAAAAAAATGCCAGAGCAAGTGGTTAAATAATTAAAATAACTCTTTGAATTCATCAAGTAAGAAAAGTTTTCTCAAATCACTCTCAACATCGATATCGCATTGTTCAGACAGTTCCAACCAGCTGATTTGATGATTAATGAGTGCCAATCTCGACTGTTCCATTACCCTGTCAGTACCCCAGTCAATGAAATTAAAAACACCAGGAAGGACTTTTTTTGCACCGACAAGGACATACCCACCATCTTCAGCTGGTGAAAAAACCATATCATTATCATCAAGGGCGATGATTGCCTGCTGTAAATCATCTGCATTTAAAAAGGGACAGTCGGTACCAATTAAAACCACTTTCGAATAGCCACTCAAGCCCGCAAGCAGTGCATTGTACATTCTCATTCCCAGATTACTGCCATGCTGTATTGTCAACTTAAAATGATCAAACAAAGACATTTGCTCAAAATATTTTAAATGGCTTTCAGGCGTTATACTAAGATTGACTGGTGATAAATCAGAAGATATAACCTTTTCTATAGTATGGTCTAATAATCGACGGTACAGCTCTGTAGCACCCTCTTTACCCAATGCAGGAATTAAACGAGTTTTTACCTGACCAATAACAGGCTCACGAGCAAAAATTATGATAAGCGTATCAGGATAAGAAAAGTAGTGTGATTGCATAAGCCGTATTGATGTGAATTGATCTTCTCAGTCGTTTAAGGATAATATTTTTTGGCCAGCACTTCAGGCTTTACACCCCAAAAATATTGTAATCTCAAGCTCCACATAAAAAAAATGGTTTTCAGAATGCCATTTTTCTCCCACCGTCTTGATGATGTCACAACGGTTGATGTTAAGCAGATAGGAGGACTGGCTTGTTTCAAGCGCTTACTGAACTCAATGTCTTCCATCAAATCGATGTCTGGCATACCGCCCATGTCATGATACAACAGTTTGGCAACAAAAATAGCCTGATCACCTGTCGCAATTTTTGTCAGACAAGAACGCCAATTCATCATTTTTTCAATGATTCTGAAAAGAAAATGCTGTCCCGAAAGACGAACATTAAAACGTCCCCATAGGGAACCATGTGATTGATTAACAGCCAAAGCATTTAAAATAATTTGAGCAGAATTTGGTGGCAGTTGTGTGTCAGCATGAAGAAACAAAAAAATTTGCCCTGTGGCCATTTTAGCACCAAGAATCTGTTGCTTTGCACGTCCTCTATTAGCAGACATCATCCGATCAACATAAGGTCTCGCCAGGGTGCAAGTATCATCCTCACTTCGCCCATCCACCAGAATGATTTCATGCCCTTGTTCTCTTAATGGCTGAAGTGCCAATAGAAATACCTGAATATGCTGAGCTTCATTTAAAACAGGAATAATAATAGAAATTTTTTGCCACATATTTTTCGTATCAGTTCAGGGCATGAGATTATTTAAAACCTGGAAAAAACATTTTCACTGACAGTTCACTTGATAGTTCTAGCTTAAAGCACCACCACAGCTACTGCCCTGCCCTGCAGTACAGGCATAACAATGGCCTGCAACAATAATTTCACGATTATGAAGCTCATCATGAGTCACATTACCAATATGAAGCCTCTGTTTACTATCCTGCAGTGGCAGGTCAAGCATTTGGTTAAAATCACAATCGTAAATATACCCTTGCCAATCAATACTCAGTTGATAGCGACACATGACACCCTCCAGGTTTTCAGCCTGATAAGCACTCTGGAGCAACTCCATGTAGGACTTAAATTCATTTTTAGAAATGAGCATGCTGCCAAATCGTTTTACAGGCACATTAGTGATAGTAAACAATTGATTGAAGCTAATTCCAAACTGCTCATATAAAAAAGCTTTATAATCTTTTTCCAGTTGAATTTGTTCTGGAGATAAAGAAGCTCCCTGTGGATTGTACACCAGGTTCAAAACTAATGGACTTTCACTTTTACCATAACCTAATTGATTGAGCTTTTTCAGGGCCTTGATACTACTTTCAAATACGCCACTACCTCTTTGTTTATTAACATTTTCTTCAAGATAGCAAGGCATTGAAGCAACAACGTCTACCTGATTTTTTGCGAGTAATTCAGGCAAGTGCTCATAATTGGGTTCATTCAATATTGTCAAATTGCAGCGATCAATGATCTTAACTCCAAGTTCATAAAGGGCTTCAATTAAAAAAATAAACTCAGGGTGCATTTCTGGTGCTCCCCCAGTCAAATCAACCATTTTTATTTGATACTTTTGTATAAAATCCAATGTCTGTAATACAACCTCATGAGACATTTCTTCATTGCGATTGGGACCTGCATTAACGTGACAATGTAAGCACTGCTGGTTACAGCGATAGCCCAGATTAATTTGCAGGATATCAATCCGTTTTCGGCTAATAACGGGAAAAGTAATTTTGTTTAAAAGAGGAAGCGTATCAAGCATAATTAATCTATATGGAAAAATATGTGTCTAATGAGGGGTAAAAGCTGTTTGCAATGGATGATAACTCAAACCAAACAACCATTGAAAGAATAAAACCTGCGAGCCTTACAATTATATCCCTAAATGGTTTGCTTGGCCAGAGTCGATAATAGTTAAATATTGAGGACCCAATCATAGAAACGCAAATAATTAGACACAGTAAAAAATAATTAACGACAACCTATGGCAGTGTGACTAATTGATCAAAATTAGCACTTTCTAAAATTTGTATGACTTCTTCGTTGGCATTCACTATTCTTATGCGATTTTTATTACGCTCAACAAATTCCCAAAGGGCAATAATCATTCCCAATGCAGAAGAATCAAGATAGTCTGAGTCTTTAAGATCCAGGACATATTCCTGGACTTGATCAATATCGGTGTAGGCTCTTCTAAATTCAGATGCCAGGGGAAACTGGAACTTTCCAATTATCTTAATGGTCAATGCATTTCCACTATCAGATAGGTTGGTAAGAATCGACATCAGTATAAATTCTCCAGTATTTCTATGATAAAAAATAGAGTTAATAAAGCAAGTTAAAATCTATATTTAAAATTGTATGCCAGTGCAAATACAATTTAATCAAAATGGCAGACTGCACAATTATCTATTAAAAAAAATTGGACGCGTTCTGGCTACAGATACTGCTTCATATAAAGGTACTATAGAACGAAACACAATAAAAATCATTAAATACAAAATAAAATTTAATATTTAATGATTTTTTTCCATCAACACAAACAAGGCTGGTTACTTTTAAATCAAAGGTAAATATAAAACTGATAAAAAATGACATTTCTTTGAATTTTTTAACCTAAATAGATTTAAATACAATATTAATAAAAGTCATTATTTTTTATCCACAAAAGCTGTGGATAAGTCTGTGTATAAATGGTGAATATCTTTCTCGAAACAGCATTAACACTTATGTGTATATAACATGCTTAATTTTTAACCACTTTAATTTATTATTTATATTCAAATAGTTACAATACATTTATACAATCAACATCACATAAAACTTCTAATTCATTGGATTTTTATTTAAAGTGAATTCTCAACCTCTCTATTAAATAGAATAAATACAATATTCTTCAATATTAATACAAGAAACATAAGCTGAATCCATTTAATATAAAAACATAAAAACAACCCTTAAATAACCCTGTTAGAACATTGAGTTTATTGTTTTAATAGATAGACCTATTCTATATTGGAAATGCAGCTATGCCTTTTGGCAAGATGAATCTTGTAAAAACAATTAGATAGTTAAACAGATTAGAAAGCAGGGAGGGCAGATGAAAGGGAAAAAATCATTATTGTTTAAAATAAATAAAGTGATATCAAACCATAGGAATGTTTACTAAACTCATTGGTTTTGAAATGCTATAGCCTTGAGCATAATCAACACCTAATTCCCTTAATTTTTCAAAAATGGAATCTGATTCAACAGATTCAGCCACTGTTTTTTTATTGTATAAGTGAGCAATCTCATTAATGGATTTAACCATCGCATAGTCTATCGGCTCAACATCAATATTAAGTACAAAAATTCCATCAATTTTCAATGTATCAACGGGCAGTTGTTTGAGATAAGCAAAAGAAGATAAACCACTTCCAAAATCATCTAAAGAGAAAGTGCAGCCTGCTTTTTTAAATTCATTAATAAATTGAATTGCATTTTCAAAAGAAGCAATGGCTGCAGTTTCAGTGATTTCAAAGCCAATATTTTTCGCTGGAATTTTAAATTTTTTAAATATTGAATGAATTGATTGCCTAAATTCAATATCTCCTAAAGAGCGTCCTGAAATATTGATGGAAAAGAGAGTTTCAGACAATGCCTCCCTATTAGTTGAAATAAATTTAAATGTATTTTCAATAACCCATAAATCAATTTCAGTAATTTGACCGTATCGCTCTGCAGCAGGTAAAAAAGCACCAGGAGGATACATTTTACCTTTCTTATCAATAAAACGTACTAATATTTCATAATGGTCACTAGCCATATCCATTCTAGAGACCGCTTTAATTGCCTGAGCATAAAGCTCAAATCGATCATCCTGAAGCGCTTCAGTCAACTCAGACATCCACTGAATTTGTCCTTCTTGCTCAAGCAGTATATTATCTTGTTTATCGTAAACATGAACCAAATTTCGCCCAGCATCTTTGGCAGCAAAACATGCGGTATCCGCATCAATAAGAACCTCTTTAAGCTCAGTGGTTTCCTTTGTAATCGCTGCAATACCAATGCTGACGCCCACTGAAAATATTTTATTGTCCCACGAAAAACGATATTCATTCATCAAGCTTCGTAACTCTTCACCAATATTGGATGCTTTGTCAATATCACAATCTGTAAGCAATAAACCAAATTCATCACCACCAAGGCGTGCAAGAGTATCTTTTTTTCTTACTTTATTTTTTAATAAAGAAGTAATTTGCTTTAATAGTTCATCACCTGCCACATGGCCACAAGTATCATTAACCACTTTAAATTGATCAAGATCCATGTACAAAAGTGCATGATTGTGACTGGAGTTCTTACGTTGCTCTATCGCATCTTTAACCTGGTATTCAAAATAACAACGATTATATAAATTAGTAAGAGGATCGTGCATTGCCTGATAAGAGACTAGTTTATTTTTACTGCCAACCAAACGTATTACGACAATGGCAATGGCAATGACTAAAGCAAAGACAATCAGTGCAATTGAGAACAGTGTGTATCGTGTATTTATATAATATTGATTCGCCTGTGATAACGCACTCCGAGCAGTTTGATTCTCAATGACCACAAGGGCATCTAGGAAAATCAATAAATGATGTTGTAATTTTTCAGCCTGCTCAAAGATCTCTGCACCATCAACCACTTCATTAAATAATAATTCTGCTGCGGAATCATTGACGGGCTGCGATAATTTTAAAATATCGGTCATTTTATCAATTATATCCATCTCTTCAGGTTTCATTTCCATCATCATTAAATTTTCTCTGGCAACACGAAACAAGCCTGAGTACTGATTAAATTTAAGAAATTCTTCATCCCTTTCAAAAGGGTCTGGCATTAAACGCATTTTTTTTAAGCTGTCTGCTCTTAAACGGATCGCATCCCTCATAGAGTTAGCAGCCTGCAATTTAATGTTTGTTTTTTCAACCAATGTCGTCAGACTAACATTAATGGTATTGAACTGAGAAAGAGACACTAAAACCAGTGCTAATATCAATATTAATACAGCAGTAAAACCAGTTGTGATTGGAACATTGGAGTGATCTTGGGCAAGATCAAAGGAAAAGTTAGACATAATACTTATTAATTTTTTTATAATAATATAACCAAGTATATATTATGAATCCGCTTTTATCTTCCAAACAATCATAGTTAACAAAATAAAAACAGGCAAGTAAGTACATTCCTACAGCAAACAATAATTAAGTTAAACAAATTAGGGAAAGAAACAAACTTTACTCGTAGTCAAAGAAATATAACAGCCTTTCAATTGGTTACAGCTATAGTATGTGCATTGGGAGATAAAAAAAGATTATTTATCTGATATTTTGAGATATTTTAACCGCCTGACGGATCAAACCGTCAGATATAAACCCTTTCACAATCAACTGTCAAAGATTGTTTAAGTCATATCTGGCCAAATCGATTTACAAAAATCAGCCCTGCTGCTGTTGAATTACATGCTACCATCAATTTGAAAAATGATGGTTTTGAGAGTGCGAGCCTAACACCAGATACTTTTTCAGAGCGCGGTGAAATGCCAACACTGATGGGGCTGAAGGGAAATTTATTTCTGGCTGACCGAGGTTATTATTACGCTGATTTTATATTAGAGCTGAATAAGGCTGGTGGTTATTATGTTTTAAGAGCTAAAGGCTTAAAACGAGTGTTGATCCATAGTGCTCTTCGACAAGATGGTCAACAACTGATCAATATATAAACACCTAAACTATCGGTCTTGCAAAATCGGTTACCCAAAAGACAAGCGGTTGATATGGACATTGAAATCAACAGTAAAATTATCAGGCTGGTTACGTATTCTCATAATAGCTTACATGGATTTAATACACAAAGTGCCACCTTACAGGACTCACTTATTTGGGGCAGCTTGATTGCAACTACATAAAAACGATTTATTAGTGGTTGTATTCAATTGATATTTAAAATCAAAATGTCGACCATGATTGTATCCAAAACAACGGTAAACTGGTGATATAGTTTATTAGAAGCGATTGTTCAGCAACACAGAAAAGGCTTGGTGAATCAAATTACTGAAGTTTGTGAGTTTTTAAAAGAAAATGCCCAACGAACACACCCTAAACGTGATCGGCAATCAGGCATTTTACAGTATGCATTGGAGCCAGCATATTATGCTTCAAGAGGTGATAACTCATAGAGTTTAAAACAAACCAATTCAGGCTGAAAATAAATCAATTCAACAAAATGTGACACGGGTCCATTTCAGGGAGCCATTTTTAAAATGACAAATCATAAACAATATATTTAGAAGTGTTTCAATATGTGCCTGTATTGAAATCTGGTACCCATCGGCTAATTCGGAAAGAGGAAATTGGAGAAAATATTAATGATCTGACTTTGTACCAATAAGTACCAAAGAAAATAACAAATAAGCCAATCCCCATAAAAATGAATAAAGTCAGATTATCAATTTGCATAAACTGCTGATAGGCAAATTTAAAAACAGCATAGAGAGCATACGCAAAACTGGAGACTAAAATCGCCCTTCTATCGACAAATAATGCAATAAAAAAGAACACTGTAAACAAAATCAGTATGTAAAGGCTGTGTGATTGTAAGCCTGTTCTATTAGAAAGAAACAAAGTGACCATAACACCATGAACAATTAATGGTGCCGCTAATAAATGCAGCCAGAAGCCATTATCACTCAGACTCGTCACGCGTTGAGTATCACGAGAGTCATACCACATGGCCACAATGAAAACAGCCATACCAAAAAGAATAAAAATTGAGGGATAATTAATAATATTAATACCCAGTAACTCAACACTAAGAATAATACTGCCGACAGCAACAGGATACAGGCTAAATGGCATCTTATAACGAATGTAAAAGAGTAAGCTTGCCACGATCATTAAAAACACATCCAGTGAGTCCCAACTAATTGGCAGAGATTTATTTCCCTGTGTCATGTCCACTATTTCATTGACAAAATACAGTATGGATAATAAGAGAGTCATTCCTGGAAGAACCAAACGCCTATGGCCCACCAACCATTCTGAAATAACAACAAGTCCCAGGATCGTCATCAATTGATAGGCTGCACTCTCTGCAAGTTGATGACTTGTAAAGGTAATGAGAAGAACTCCCAGTGCTATAAAAATATCACCAAAACTTCGCATGAATTTTAGCTGTTCACCAGACTTAGGTTCACGAGAATGTTCATAAGGATGATTTTCTGCTGACACAGAAGTTGCTATCGCCTGTTCTGCGCTAATAAAATCCAGCAAAGGCTGCACTTGATCATTGTTGATGAGCCCTTTTTTAGCGGCTTTGGTGAGTAAAAATTTATTCATAAAAAGTTACACTTTCTCTTGCCCTTCTTTAGCAACTGCCATAGCAGTCGCACACTCAACAATGGTTTTCGCTGCTAATTCGTTAAATTCATCGCTAAGTGATTCATTTTCTAACTCTTGAACAAAGTCAGAAAAAGTTTGAGCATTTTTGTCTTCATCCACTTTATGTTTAATTTTTAGATGAGCAAGTGAAGTACCCAACAGTTTTATGCAAGTGGCCAATTGCGCTTTACTTGCCTGGTTTAAAGTATCATCTAATAAAACATTAAGACGGGTTATATCCTCAAGGGATAATTTTTTCATGTGAATATTGCCTTTGTAAAATAATTAATTGTGAGTATACACCCATGCATCATCGACTGAGTAATTGTGATTTTAAAGAAGCAGGTAAATCAGAAAATGTCAGAGTATCTTTATCAGCATCATAAATAACTGTATCGCCTAGTGCTTCTTCATTGATTGTGATACTGACTTGTTGGTTTCTGCCACTGATTTTATTAAATTTACGAACAATTGTTTTATTGGGTGAAATTTCATTATTCAATTCATACTGTTCACTCTTAATGTAATTCATAAAATCATCAACAGCACTATCAGCCACATAGCCTGAAAAATCTTTTAAAACGACATTCTGCCCCTTATCCGCTTGCTCCAGACAAAAATTGGCTGATTTTTTCTTAAACTCAGATTTTTGTTCATCATCTTGAATTTTCTCATCACAATAATGATTCACTGCACTTAAAAGCTCACTGGTTTCATGTTTTGAATCAATCGTCTCATCACTGCCAATGAAATTACGAAAATATTCCGACAATTTATTACTTTCTTTGCCACGTATCATTGAAATATATCGACCTGACTTAGGATCTTCCTCCCATAGAGTCAAATCAATCCGTGCTGCTAAATGAAGCTTACTGATATCAAGATAATCAACATGACTGATACCAAAATTATTATCGACCGCAATGCCTGCCATATTATTCAGCATGACGACCATCATAAAGTCACTGCCAAAGAGCGTATATCGGACAAAAACCATATAGCCACCTGTGGCCTTGCTGGCTTGATCAATGTAGTGTTTTAACAAATTCATTGACTGATGACTGTAGTCAATAAAATTGATTTGCTCTTCAAGTAAACCTGTCAGTAGCACTTCACTGCTGGTCACTGCAGATTCAATCTCATCACTTGTCATGTTGATACTTTCTGGAGCGATAAAACTGCCAAAGACTTTACTGGGCTTGCTATTATATGCCTTATTAAGCTCTTCTAGAAAGTGTTCTAAGGTTGGGGATGTCGCAATACTCTCTTGACTCAGTGAAAGCGTTGACGGACCTGCATCGGCCTGCTTTTCAATTAAATGTACGATAATATCCCGAATGATCATTTTATTAATTTACTCTAAATAATTATTTTGTTAATGGCTGTTAATACAAAGTCTATGAGTTAACTTTTATCTCAGATGAAAAATCAAAATATTTTTGGAATACTGAAAATAGATAAGCGGCATCTTTATCACCACAGAGCTCTCTGATTGAATGCATAGCAAAGGTAGGAATACCAACATCCAGAGTCTTAATCCCGATTTCAGTCGCTGCAATCGGCCCTATGGTACTGCCGCATCCCATATCGGTACGCACTACAAAATTTTGTACTGGCACCTGGGCACTCTCAGCCAATACTTTAAAAACAGCGCCTGTTTCACAGTTGGAGGCATAACGTTGATTTGCATTGACCTTAATAACAGGCCCTTGATTGATAATAGGACCATGATTGGCATCATGCTTATCGGCAAAGTTTGGATGAATAGCATGGGCATTATCAGCAGAAATCATCATTGATTGATCAATAATGCGAGTCAGTGATTCAGCCGACCCTGCCAGACGTTCTAATACCGATTTCAGAAACGTGCCCTGAGCGCCAGTAGTTGAAGCACTGCCCACTTCTTCATGGTCACTACAAACCAACAAGCTGGTTCCTTGAGTATCAGCCCGTATTAATGCCTGAGTTCCCACAAAACAGCTCAATAAATTATCAAGGCGACTGCTGGCAATAAAATCTTCATTTAAGCCTACATATGAAGCACCTTGGGCATCATAGAAACTGAGTTCAAAATCAAGCACACATTCAATATCCACGTCCTTATACTGTTTTTCTATCTGTCGTTTTAAAATATTTTTTAATACATCAGATTCAGCATCTGAATCAATCAGCATTAAAACAGGTGGTATATCCGTTTGAGAATTAATATGCCGTTTTTTATTCGCCTCACGATCAAGGTGAATCGCAAGACTGGGAATTGTTGCTAATGGTTTTTCAAAGTTAATGAGACAACTTTTAATGGCCTTTTTACTGTCTCGAAATACAACCTTGCCTGCCAGTGATAGATCACGGTCAAACCATGGATTCAATAAAACACCACCATACACTTCAACGCCCAGCTTAAGATAAGATTGAGAAATAATCTCTGCATTGGGTTTTACTTTTAAACAGGGGCTGTCTGTATGAGCACCTAACATACGAATCCCCGTATCAAGTGCATTATCACTGCCATAAACAAATGCGATAATAGAAGAACCATTACGAGTGACATAATACCGCTCACCTGGATTCAAAGACCAGGCGTCCGTTTCTGATAAACATTGAAACCCATAAGCGTCTAGCAAAGCCATTTGATTTTGTACTGCATGAAAAGGTGTGGGCGACGCATCTAAAAATTGAAACAACTCACTATTAAAATCTTTAAAATCAAGTGAATTCATGTTTGTCATCACCTTATTGTTCGGCATGAACATTTAAACTAGAAGCACTTCTCTTTGAAGGAACCACATATTTGCGAGTATGCAAAAGAGTCATTGCTTCTGACTGATCAACCAGTGTATATATGGGTTCACCTCCTAGCACCTGATACTTATAATCCACTTTAACATAATAGACTTTCCCTGCCTGAACATTCACTTTGATAAAGCTACCCTTTTCTTTGTATTGGTCTTCTGTCGAATAGGTATGTTCTCCAGCGCCCGTAAAGAGATAAAAATAGCTATCTTGAGCCATTGCACCTACTACATTCGTACCCTCAGTGACATTAAAACGATAAGTTGACCCCGCGAACCCAGGTGTCCTATAGAAGTAAATCAAAGCTTGATCCGCTTTTGCCTCTGGAAAAACCGCTTTTTGAGAATAATCGACTGACGCACAGGCACTCAGAAGCAAAAATAATACAGTGGGAATGAATAAGCTCATTTTTTTGTTTATAGAAATAGTCATTGGAGATTGGTACGCCTTTTTTATATTTATTGTTATGATTTCAATGCTTCTGCACATTCTCTGATCAATTCATGTCCCTGATAAATAAAGCCAGTATAAATCTGAACAAGATCAGCACCTGCAGCAATTTTGTCTTTAGCATCTTGAGCTGAAAAAATGCCTCCTGCAGCAATGATTGGAATATTCCCATTCAAGTGCTCAGATAAAACTCGAACAACATGAGTCGATTGTTGAAAAACAGGCACTCCACTGAGCCCTCCCTGTTCTTCAGCATTCTCCAGACCTTCAACAGCACTTCGAGAAACAGTGGTATTGGTTGCAATAACCGCATCAATATCTTTTTCTAATAACAGTTCTGCGATTAATTTAACATCATTATCATCCATGTCAGGTGCAATTTTAACAGCAAGCGGCACATATTTTTGGGTACTTTCTGATAAAATTTTCTGTTCTGTTTTTAATACGTCTAAAAGATGTTTAAGCTCATCACCAAATTGCAAAGTTCGTAAGCCTGGAGTATTTGGCGAAGAAATATTAATCGTGATGTAATCCGCTAAGGTATACACTTTCTGTAAACAAACTTTATAGTCATCGGCAGCTGACTCAACAGGCGTATCAATATTCTTACCTATATTGATACCAATAATAGTATCACTCTGAGCTTTTTTAACCTGCTTAACCAGGTGTTCTACCCCTTTATTGTTAAACCCCATGCGATTCACAATTGCCTGGGCTTCAGGAATTCGAAATAGTCTGGGCTGAGGATTGCCAGGCTGAGCTCTTGGGGTAACCGTACCAATTTCTACAAAACCAAAGCCTACAGCGGACAAAGCATCAATATAGTCACCATTTTTATCCAGCCCGGCTGCCAGCCCCACTGCATTTGGAAAGGTTAATCCCATCACAGTTTTAGGTGAAGCGATTGGTTGGCCAAAAACAATACGGGATAGCTTAGCTGAATGTAGTAACTTGATGGCTTTTAAGCCAAGCAAATGGGCTTTTTCTGCATCAAGACTAAAGAAAAAACGGCGAACTAAAGGGTAAATAAATGACATGAGAATGCTTCAAAAGCCTTTAAGTGATTTAATTAAATGATTCTAGGTTTACGCTAAACAGCTGTTCCTAAATGGTGAACACCAAGTATAAGAACTGGCTCCCGATTATATTGTGATTTGACGGAGTCCGAGCAAAATAATCAGTAGCCAGTTCTTATATGGATTTTCCTTTGAAATTGTTCATAGTTTAGGAACAGCTATTTAGATTAAAGTACATTGAGTAAATAATAATTATCCTAAATCCGCTCTCATAAATCCAGCATTTACCCTCGATACTTGATCATTTATAGGTAATAACCGAAACCATTCACGTAATATTACGAGCAGTTTTTTATTCTCATCGACGTAAAGTATAACCATACACAGCGTGAAGAGTCATTTCGTTAAAAAATAGATGGCTTTAACAACACACAACAATGAATAACATTTCAGGTAAGGAGAATGATCATGAAAACTATAAAAACTCTTATTGGAGCAGCTATTATCGCATCAGTTACTTTAGCAGGCACCGCTCAAGCGGATTGGTTAATGGATACTATCCACCCCGAGTCAGCAGATTTGTTTGACCACAAAACAAGTCTCATTAGTACTGGTCAAAATGAGATTGTCAGCCTCGGTGACGACAATAATCAGAAAGTCTGGAGCTATGAATATGAGCAGTACGTTGACCCTTCTGACTTTACTCGAAATGATTATGCAGATATCAACGAATATATGGATGCAAACCCAACAGCAGCAGGGAGCCGAGTAAATAATGTATTCTATTACAATGAATTAGCAGGTGAATATCATTTACAATAAAAGCCAGTTCAATTAAAGAAAACGGGGCTTTTAGCTCCGCTTTCTATTGAAAGCAAATTTTTCACAAATTCTAAGCCAAAAAGAGATAAATTCCAGTTAATGCACCAGAAATAGCAATAAAAATATTCACGAGTTGAATTTTCTTTGTCTTACTTGTTTTTTCCTGTTTCATATAGGTTAAGGCACCAAAAGCCGCAACGACCATGACAATTTCACAAAAAAAGACTGAAATAACTATAGAAATTTTATCCCCTCCCCCCCATTGTTGCGAAAAGGAAAGATAAGCGAGAACAGAGCCGAGAAAGGCAACAAAGAAAGGTAAAATTGATGCATAAAACCACATTTTTTGCTTCATAATGACTCACATAATAGATTAAAGCCTTCTATTATAACAAAAAAATGAACTTCTAGAAATTTTTTTAAGAATATCTCAATTCCGCTTTTTGACGCTGCTGAATGCGTTGCTGGGCTGATAAATAATTATCCAGCTGATGCTGATGTAAAGGTTGAATATTTTTTATTTGTCCACCAATATAAGTTCTTCTGCTGGGATAGGGTTCAAAATTAATGTATCGAACCTCAATATTACAATTAAATTCCATAAAATCCATATTGATATCACATTGCACTAAGGTATGTTCATCTTCCATGGGTTCAGGCCAATAACCATCCAACGTAAATAACACCCCATTGGTTGATAAATTGCTGACCTGACCTCTATAGACCGATTGACTAATACTCACCTCTGACTGAGAGTCGACATTTATTCTAAATTCTTTTCGACGCTGACCTTTTTTAATATTTTTTGAAATAATAATTTCATATAAAATATCTCCATCATCCAGGATAATATTATTCACCTTAGACTGGAATGAAAATACCTCATGATCTGAATTTACTTGTGTCACAATAGTCACAGGATCATTTCTTTCTAAAATTAACCGTCCATCAGGCATTTTTTCAGCAAGAATTAAACTGTTTCTTTTTTTATCCATGGTGATGGCTGTTGAAGTAATTTTTATCCCTGAAACCGATTCAATGCAAAGAGTGCTGTTCTGCTTAAGTTGATAGATAAATTCATCTCTCAATAATTTTGACATTACTTCTTGAGCACGTTCTTTATGGAACATTTTTGTATTGATGAAATCAAATAAAGCCATGTTAATGAACCCATTGTGGCAATTCCTTGCCGTTATTTTGAAAAGATTTAAGTACTGACATTGTTTAATAAATTAAACTTTACCCCAATCCCTTGTGTGTGTAACCGATATATTGTGGCTATCTGATGAATAAAGTAGATTTTCATCAATGGTTTGGGCAAAAAAAGGGTTTAATTCCTTATGATTTAAATTCGAGCGACTTATTCCATTAAGCTCTGTTTTAGATAACTCATTTTCTGATGATGTGAACTCATTGATTGATTCCTCTGCTATCGCCAAAAGTTGTTCACTGACATCTTGGTGAGTTTCGTGACGAACTGCCGCATTAGCCACTGAAGTCACCAAGCCCGCAACGCCACCAATCAAGCCCCCAAACAAAACTCCGCCAATAAATCTTGAGCCCTCTGAAGCATCATCTTCAGTTTGTTCCCGATAATATTTTGAGATAACAGGCATATGATGCATAGGGTTTATCATGTCTATCACATCACCAAAAGTGAAACCATCCTTTCCCCAAAAAGACTCTTGTTCAGATGACTTATCTTCAACTGACGTTTGGCTTGGTATTGCAGAATGAACACTTGAGATTGATTGCATACACTGATGCCCCTATTTAACCAATAATTCTTAAGTTTGATACATTAATAATGATGCAATCATTGAGCCAAACTGTAACTACAAAATGAAAAAACGATATTAAAAATGAGAATAAAGGTGC
Source organism: Gammaproteobacteria bacterium (assembly GCA_016744395.1). Lineage (GTDB taxonomy): Bacteria > Pseudomonadota > Gammaproteobacteria > GRL18 > GRL18 > GRL18. Next base: position 20,788 of record JADGEK010000003.1, read on the forward strand.
TTTGAGAGTGTGCAAAGGGGAAGCTAATAGAGTGAGAAGTATTTTTTACAGATATAAAAAAGCACTTATTAATATAAAATAAGTGCCTTAAAGTCGTTACAGATAAATTTGTCTCTCTGTTTGAGCAATTCAATGATCAATGATTAAGCAAGGACTCACCTGTATAGCCATCATTTTCAAGAATTTCTCTTAAACGTTTCAGTGCTTCAAGTTGAATTTGACGTACTCTTTCCCGAGTCACACCTATTTCATTACCGACTTCTTCTAAAGTCGCAGTATCATAGCCATGTAAACCAAAGCGACGATCGACCACTTCACGCTGTTTATCATTAAGCTGCATCATCCACTTATCCAAACTATCGCGCATATTTTCATCTTGTAAAAAGGCGAAAGGTTCAGGGTTATCAACGTCGGGGATAGCGTCCAGCAAAGGTCTATCCGCATCAGGTCCCATGGGTACATCAATTGATGATATGCGTTCATTCAGACCAAACATTTTCTGGACATCTTTAACTGGTTTATCCAGTAAGTTAGCAATTTCTTCAGGACTGGGTTCATGATCCAGAGCTTGAGTCAACTCTCTCGCTGCTCTAAGATAGATATTAATTTCTTTAACGACATGAATGGGTAAACGAATAGTACGTGTCTGGTTCATCAGTCCACGTTCAATTGTTTGACGAATCCACCAGGTGGCATAAGTTGAAAAACGAAAGCCACGTTCTGGGTCAAACTTTTCTACTGCGCGGATTAATCCAAGGTTACCCTCTTCAATCAGATCTAATAATGGCAAACCTCTATTGAGGTAACGGCGAGCAATTTTTACCACCAAACGAAGATTACACTCAATCATCCGTTTTCGACCTTCTTCGATTCCTTTTTGCGCCATTCTTGAATATTTGACTTCTTGTTCAGCAGTTAAAAGTGTTGCAAAACCAATCTCATTTAAGTAAAGGCGAGTCGCATCCATATCACCTTTAGAAACTTCTCTTCGACGCTTTGTTACATTTGAAGCTGATTTTGTTTTAGCAGGTGTTTTCTTTGAAGCAATACTTTTAGTACTCGTTTTCTTGGCGACTGCTTTTTTGGGAGTTGTTTTTTTCGGAGCTGTTTTCTTCAGAGCTGGTTTTTTTGGTGCGTCCGCTTTAGAAACTACTTTTTTAGGAGTTGTTTTCTTCACAGCAGCTCGTTTGGCAGTTGTTTTTTTAGTTGCAGGTCGTTTTTTGGCCACTGCTTTTTTATTTTTTTTAACAGGTATAGCCTCTTCAACATCAGAAACACTGATATCCTGATGTTCATCTATAACATCAACTTGATCATTACTTTCTGAACTAAATGCATCAATGGTTGTAGAAGACATTGCATTGATGCATTGTTCTTTAGATTCCATAGATTCCATTAAATCACCCCTTTATTAATGGTTAGGATACACAATAAAAACAAGTATCCGGGAATAAAAATTCTATCGATTTCTATTGGTACAATGAGAAGTTCATATCAATAGAAACATTAGCGTGGTAGATAGCTCATTGGATTAACGGGTTTACCATTTTTTCGAATTTCAAAATGCAATTTAAACCGATCAGTCCCAGAGCGCCCTAAGCGAGCAATATTTTGCCCTTTTTTGACAATCTGTCCTTCATTAACTAACAAACTTTGGTTATGAGCATAAGCACTTAAGAATGTATCATTATGTTTAATAATGATTAATCTTCCATAACCAACAAGACCCTGACCACTGTAAACTACTTTTCCAGCTTCAGCAGACTTGATCAGTGCTCCTTTTACTGCACTAATATCAATGCCCTTTTTACCACTTCCTGGTGAATACCGTTGAATTATTTTTCCTTTTACCGGCCAGCTCCAACTGAGTCGTTTGCTTCCTTTAAACGTTGCGGACTTTGTATTATTTTTTGCCGCTCTTGTACTACTTTTTTTCGTTTTACTTGAAGTGGTTGAAGCCACTTTTTTTGACGATTTTGATACAGTTCTCGTTTTATAAGAACCGTTATTATTATACTTTGTTTTACTAGTGGTCTTACTATAATTGCTACGACCTTTAGTATTTGAAACTTTAGTCTTAGTTGCCGTAGCCGAACTTTTATTGCTAGCAGTTGTATAGGACTTTATACGCAGCTTATCCCCAACAAAAATTTTATACGGGGATTTAATTTTATTTCTATAAGCCAGGCTTTTATAGTCCTGACTGTATTTCCAGGCTATAGAATATAAGGTTTCCCCCCTGCGAACCATATGATAGCTAGGGGCTTTACCTATGTGCTTTTTTTTTACATTTTTATAATACGTCGAGTCCCTCTGTTCTACAGGTGCATAAGTCGACGAACATCCAACCAGCCAGAAAACAGGTACAACTAACAGTACTAAAAAAAAGTGATTACTTGCCAGAAGAGCCTTTCTTTTCCCAAGTAAGCATTCAAAGATCCAGTCTTTGACGAAAGACCCCTTATAATTGAGGTTTTTATAAGTAAATGACTTATTCATAATCCTCAAACAAACAAAACTGGCTTTTTTTTGGCCAAGCTTTATAAATTGAACCACTTTTACTAAGTTGATTCTAATCAGTGCACTTTTTATTTTGCGCCTATAACTCATAGTACGCTTATATTTTGTAAATAATATAAGCAATTACCCCTGAAAATATAACAAACCATCCTATAAAGTCAATATATAGTTTCAGTTTTAGTTCCATTTCTTTCCCTCCCCACTTCATTAAGGAGGCAACTAAAAAGAAACGTGCCCCTCGACCAACAGCAGAAGCGATCACAAAAGGCAAAAATAACATACCAATTGCACCCGCTGAAATAGTAAATATTTTATAAGGAATTGGAGAAAAACCAGCGATAAAAACGGCCCAGATGCCCCACTCTGAGAACCATTCCTGAGTCACAAGATAACTGTGTTCCCAACGGCCACCGTTAGATATAAGTGGTTGAATTAATTCAAGAAACCAAACACCTATCCCATACCCTAAGATACCGCCAAGAACTGATGCAACGGTCGTGATAAAAGCAAATCGAAAGGCCTTGTCAGTTTTTGCAAGTGACATCGGTGCTAACATGACATCGGGAGGAATTGGAAAAAAAGAGGACTCAGCAAAGCTTAATCCCGCTAAGTATCGTTCCGCGTGAGGGTGACGGGACCAGTTCATTACTTTTTCATATAATTTTGAAAACAATTTCATTTTTGATCAAAAAACCTTTTTTATAAAAATACGATTTTGCTATGTACGACCTTTAAGAAGTGGGACAAAACTTACTTTTTCAAGTATCTTTTTGTGAAATTTATTACCAACTCTCTGAAAAAGTAACAATTCCTGATCGCCCTTCATTCCCATTGGAATAATCAATTTACCGCCATCAACCAATTGTTCCAATAATGATGTCGGTAATGATTCTGGAGCAGCAGTGACAATTATAGCGTCATAAGGGGCTTTTTCAGGCCATCCCCAACCACCATCACTATATCGGGTTAAAACATTATTTAATTTTAACTGGCGAAACTTTTCTTTGGCGTTATCCAATAACGGCTTAATTCGTTCCACCGTGAAAACACTAAAAACCAGTTTGGATAAAATTGCCGTTTGATAACCTGAGCCAGTGCCGACTTCAAGCACTCTGTTGGTATTTCCACCCTCTAGAAGCAACTCAGTCATTCGTGCCACCATGTAGGGTTGAGAAATAGTTTGACCATGACCAATAGGAAGAGATATGTTTTCATAGGCACGACTGGATAAAGCCTCATCTACAAATAAATGCCTGGGTGTAGACGCAATGACACTTAATACATCTTCATTTTTGATGTGATTCTCTCTGAGAATGTTAATTAACCTATCCCTGGTTCGTTGTGAAGTCATCCCTACTCCTTTTATGGAGAGGCTCATAAATAAATTATCCTTTTGTTCACAGAGAACTTACCCTTCATCATTAATAAAGACAGCCTTGGTAAAGAGCTCAAAGTGTTTTCAGCCATTGGTTAAGTTGATCTTGAACTTCATAGTTTGTTAAATCAATCTTTATCGGTGTAATTGATGCCTGATTGTGATTAACGGCATAAAAATCAGTTCCTGGTCCTGCATCCGCTTCATTTCCTACAGGACCAAGCCAGTAGACTTTTCTATTTCTAGGATCAACCGCTTCAACTGCGGGTTCTGCTTTATGTCGTTTTCCTAAACGGGTTACTTGAACAGATTCCAATTGCTCAAATTCCACATCAGGCACATTAATATTTAGTATTGTGTCTGAATCCAATGGTTCTACTTGCAGTTTTTCAACGATCTTTACAATCAACCGTGCTGCAGTGGAAAAATACTTTGCTTCAAAACTGCCAAGCGAAACCGCGATTGCTGGCAAACCAAGAAAACGACCTTCTGTTGCAGCAGCTACTGTACCTGAATAGAGAATATCATCTCCCAGGTTAGGGCCACGATTAATCCCTGAGACAATAATATCAGGTGGATCATCTTTCAATAATGCAGTAATAGCAATATGCACACAATCTGTGGGTGTACCATTAATTGTAATGAAACCATTCTCAGTAGTTTCAGGCAATAAAGGTCTGTCCAGCGTCAAGGAGTTGCTCGCACCACTGCGATCATTCTGAGGTGCAACGACAGTGACACGGGCAATTTGCTGCAAATGTTCAACCAGACAAACCAGTCCTTCAGCTAAATAACCATCATCATTACTAACAAGAATATGCATTGAATTTCATTTTTCTAAAGAGAATTTAAGTACCAATATTGACAGATAAAATTAGGACTCCGCTAAGATAAGTATCTGTAATTGTTTGTTTTACTAGAGTCACATGAGATAATACTTAAAATTTTACTTTTTTCATATATTTACAGACATTTTTTTACCTATTATAGCGATTAAATACATCATAATGACTAAAAAACAGACAGATGAGGATTTTTCAACGTTCCAAGAGGCTATAAAAGGCGTTAAACCATTAAGAAATGATCGAATTGATCTTTATGCTCATCCCAAAAATACTCATCCATATAAAGATAAAAACCACTATGATGACGAGTCAAATCATGCCCAAATTTCAGATGAAAAAGAGTCAGAAGAAGTCACAGGAGAGGAATTTCTCTTTTTTGCTCGAACGGGTCTACAATTCAAAGCCAAAAAGCAATTACGACAAGGGAAAATTATAATTGATGATCACCTTGATTTACATGGTATGACCATCAGTGAAGCCAGGGAAACCTTATTGGAGTTCATAAGTTTTGCTCAAAAACAACAAATACGCTGCATTCGTCTGGTACATGGAAAAGGATATAGGGCATCGACTCATAAACCCGTGCTAAAAAATAAGGTCAATAGCTGGTTAAGACAACACCCCGACGTATTAGCCTTCTCATCAGCCCAACCTAAAGACGGTGGCACAGGCGCAATGTATATAGTATTAAAGCAATGTTAATTTTTAAATGTTGAATTAAAAGCAGAATGAACTGCGAAACCATTTAATGTCCTGCACTGTTAGTTTTTTGATTTAAATTTTAAAATAATTACTACTTCCAAAGCTCAACTTCAACGCCATCGGCTCTCATTTTGTCCGCACGGCGTTGTACGTAACGCTGAAACTCAGGTTCTGACACGTAGGATTTACTGATAATGTAGTCCAGTACAGCCTGAATGTGAAAGCTTTTAAGATAGCCTTCGGAACGAAATATAGCTTGTCTGGCAGACTCTTTACCTGATTCAAAAAAGAATATTGAGGGTGTATATTGAATGCCCATGATTTTAGCCAGGTTCTTTTGGCTTATTTTTTGACCATCAGGCGCAATAATTGTCTCATCTGAGTTTATATCAATTTGTGCAATTGAAAATTGTTGAAGTTGCTTGTAGATAGGAAGGCGTCTGAAAATATCACCATGCAGTTCATTACAATCTGCACAATTTCCCTGTTCAAATAATATCATGACAGGTTTTTTACTGGTATTAATTAAGTGCTCTAAATCATTGCCTTTATAAATGAATTTCTCTTTTGATTTATTGGCCAGTAATTCAGGTTGTTTCTCAAACGCAGGTTGATCTTTTTTAGACTGATTTAAAACAGTATCTAATGCCGCAGAAAACTTCTTAGGTGCATAATAACCATTCATTCGAAGTTGTGAGTGACCTTTTTTATCCAGAACAACCAAAGTAGGCGTAAACATAACCTTCATTTGTTTAGCAAATTCTTTTTCAGATACTTCTTCACCAGAAAGTAGAGTGACGGTTTTATCGCCCCACATATTAATTTCCAACAAATCAAAATGCTGTTTCATTTTGTCCACTACTTCTTTATTGGAAAAGTTATCATCTAATAACTTTTTACAATATGGACAACCATCCTGATGAAAATAAAGCATCAACTGCCGGTTGTTCGCATTTGCATCATCCAGCTCAGTTTTCAACTCTAAAAATGAATCCTTAAACCAGACAGGTTTTTCATAATAGCCAGGATTAACCATTCCATCATTTAAATGCCCTTCCATTGCAGCCAAAACAGCATTAGAAATGAGAAGTGACAAGCAAATTAACAATATTTTATTCATAACACTGACCTGGTACGACAATAAAAGATAAAAATGTGATTCAGTTCTCTGACTCTTTAACTCACTATAAGGAAAAAAATTGCCGAATTCAAGCGTCAAAAAAATGGTCTGGTTCATAAAAACACAAAAAAAATAAAGCTAACCAACTGTTATAATTGAAGTTTTAAATATATTTTAATAGTTGGCACACTATAAGCATGCATTATTAATAAGTGTAAGTACAAGAAAAATTAAATTATTAATGCGGTGAAGCAAAATGGCAACTCCAACATTATCTATAGTAAAAGGTTCATATACAGTTGATATGGATGCTCAAATCAATAGAGTAAACAAAACAATTGATAACCTCAATGCTGATAAACACTCATTGTTGGAATTATCGAATAAGTTACACTCAACTCTTGATTTGGATAATTTAATTACTTTATTTAAATTAGATATTACCCCTATTTTAAATCTTGATGATGTCTTGTACCTCTCATCAGATAATACTGAAACAATTGATACGAATGGTCGTCATTTAGTTTCTTATCAACTGGTCTTGCATAAAAAAGATCTGGGTGAAATTGCACTCATTAGACGGACTCGTTTTAGCGAAAAAGAGCAGAATTTTATTGAAAAAGTGCTCATTGGACTCTTGTCTCCTCTTAATAATGCTCTGGATTATCAACACGCTTTAAACCTTGCTTTACACGATCCTCTAACGGGTGTATTTAACCGTTTGGCTATGAATAGTATTGTGATCAGGGAAATTGAGCTTGCCCAACGAAATAACAATCCTTTATCAATGATTGCACTTGATATTGACTTCTTTAAAAAGGTCAATGATACCTATGGTCACGCCTTTGGTGATTGTGTCCTTAAACATTTAACAGAGTGCGTCAAGCAATGTACTCGTGCCAGTGATGCCATGTTCCGTTATGGCGGTGAAGAATTTAACCTGCTACTCAATAATACCTCTTTATCTGGTGCAGAAGAAATTGCTGAACGAATTCGTGAAAATATTGAACAGACACCCTGTATTTGCAATGGTGAAAGCATCAATATCACGGTAAGCATGGGGATTAGCCTTTTAAATGAAAGTGATACCCAAGAAAGCTTTTTAAAACGTGCCGATGATGCACTTTATCATGCAAAATCATCAGGTCGAAACCAGGTGGTTTGTGAACGTATTTAAGAGTTTACTTTAACACTCAGAAATAAAACAAAAATAAAGATTTTTTATCCTGATAAATATTCTTTAGTTCACAGTTTATTTTTAATATATTTGTTATAATTTAATTAGAAAAGCTGAATTGACCGAGAAGAATGATGAATCAGGACCACCTTGAAAAATTACTTTCAACAGGCTATAAACTCATAGCCCTTGAAACTGACTCTCCCGAACAAACCTTAAATGACTTTCGCCCCCTAGTCAGAGAAAGTAAGGCTATCTACCAGTGGGAAAATAATACAGGTTTAAGCCGTATGGAAGCCTCACACATCAACATTCCAAATACCAAAACAGCTGAAATGGTGATTAATCATATTAGCCTGAGCAAGTTATTTGGCATTTATTTATTAATTGGTTTCAATAGTGAGCTCTCTAAACCCAGTATCCAATCCTCGCTCAACAAGATTGCTGATGATAAAAGTGGTAATAAAATCATAGTCTTCATTGATAATTATTTTAATTACCCCCATAAGCTCATGAGCAAGCTTCTAATTGCTCAGGAGCCTGAAGTTAAGGCTCGTTCATTGGAGCAAACAGCTTAATTGCTGAAACAACAAACCGTGTAGCCTGCAAAACAAATCAAGACTCAAATATGACGTTACCAGAGCATAGTTTGGCTACCGAATTGTTACCTTTGAACAAGCATTGGTTTGAAAGGTTTATTGAGTTCGGCTTTAACCTAAAATACCAAATTACGTTGATTTTACCTATTCATTCCAGATTACCTCTAACGGGAAAAAAACCTGAACGAGAAGCCTGTTTTGATTTTACCATTCTCTATCTCAGCATGCATAGCACGGTTATCGTTCGCAAAGATAGTCAAAGACAAACACATTGAATACCTCAAGCAATCAATTAGATAATATCGTAAATAATAAGGGATATTAGATTACGCTTGTAATTGGTGTCCATTGATATGCAACAAAAACAACCATACAATCTTGTTTGCCTCTTTATTAAAAAACCTCAGCCATCACCTCTAAATTTCGTCATTATTAACAGTCTGAAATACACTAAAAATTATCTTTTAAAATCATGCTGCCTTTAACTACCCTACCAGCCACCCATTGTTCAATAGGTGTTTTACTTCCACCAGAAGAGAATTTTCTTGCAGTAATCCACCAAACGTACCAGTCACCATTTTTATCTAAAATGGGCGCTGCAAATTTAAACTCTTTCCATCGATAGTTCCAGGTTGTTTTTGTTCCATGAAGAGTGATATCACCAGAGAGACTAACATCTATGTCAGTAAATCTTTCTTCTGATTCTTCTCTTTCTTGATCAATCACTCCTTTCGATGTCAAAACAATGGGGCCATGCTCACCAAATTGATACTGCTTCTTATCAAGAATATTCTTCGCTATTTGGGTAAGAGATGAATCATCACTTTTAGCATTTGGCAATTTGTTTTCACCAATGGCAAGAGATTGTTTTTTACTATATGATTTTTTCAGTCCATTAATTTCATTGATTAGAGATTGAATACCTTCTGAAGGCGGTTGACCAAATGCCAACATAAAAAATGCCGCAGACTTAGCGATCGCTAGTTTTTTATCAAGTTGACCATGAATTCTTTCACTGGCATCTTCTTTTAGAAAGGCATTGGCTTTATGGCTCGGGTTTTTAGGATCCAAATTTCGAAAATAATCCAACTCGTTACGCACCCCCGCAAGGTTGGATTTTAAATTGTCCATCGTAGTCTGGGTTGCTTTATCGATTTTTTGAATCTGGCTATTGGCATAACGCATCAAGCGATTAATATCTTGTTTATCATAAAGTGCACCTTGTTGAACAGTACCAGGATTGTTTTTGGCCAGGTTCGCAGCTTTATCAATTGTTTGAATTTTTTCAATGGACTCCTTTGCTGTTCGTTTAACTTTTGCCGCCAGCAGTACCCAGGCATCCGCTTTCGGTTTGCCAAAAGGAGCGCTAAGAGCATCAGGCGCTTTGTAAGAAAAGAGTGTGCTTTCTATCATTTTTAATTGTGCTTGAACATCGCCTAATGAGTTTTTTTGATCATTCGCTCGTTTAAATTCGGTACTCAGAGCTCGTTGCAGTTGGCTATAAATTTGACGTGCTTGATTAACAATGGGATCAGGAAATTGATTATAGCGTTTGAGTGCATCAGTAAATTGGCCAAAGCGCTTTTGATATTTTTTTACTTGTTCTGGCTCCTGAAATATTGAAGGGCCATTGTCCGGAATGCTATGAAGCACATTGTTCATATCTCTAATCAGTTTTTGTATTCGAACTTTTTCACCAGACGTAAGAGATCTTGATTCTACTTTTGCAACTGTCTGTATATCTTTAGGCTGAGGGGATTGGTTCGCATTAAGCTTTGTTGCAACACTAAAAGCCAGCAAAAGGATTATAAAGACATACTTACTCATAAAACTATTTCCTCATCATAATTGAATTTACTTTAATGAAGCATTATTGCACACTGCTGTATATTCTTTCCAGTCAAGAATAAATACTAAAAATCATATCGACTCATTCAAAATAGATAATCAGACAATTTTTTTAAAGTGGGGATAATGAAAACCTGGAATGGTTAGAGTGTTTTTTCTGTTAATGATACAGCACAAATTAATCAACAAGCTGGCGACACTGGCTCATGGTGATATCGAATTGCAAAACTCAGCTCAGAAAAAAATGAGGAAGCAATAGAGGAGGTTAAGGAAAATAAGAAATGCTGAACCAAAGCCAGAGCCAGTTTATAGCTGAATTAACTGCCCCAAAGGCGTGTCATCCAAGATTTCTTTTTCAATTTAGGTTTTGCGCCCGTGGCAAGGAAAAAAGCGCTGTATTGTGTATCTTCTTCCATTATGTGTTTAGACAACCACGACTTTAGAAAATGCAACAATTCAAAACTGATTGCTGTTTTTCCTGATGCCACTTTTTCATGTAACATCACCACATTATCCAGCAGTTCATCATGGATCTCTTTATGCTCATCATAACCTGGAAAATCAAGAATACGCATAAGACTTTCTTCAACAGCAAAGTGAATTTTCGTATAATCCGCTAATTCCACCAAAATTTCTTTAACGGTATCACTCCCGTGATGTTTATCGATAGCATCATGCATTCTATTGATCAGATTAACTAAAACTTTATGTTGTTCATCAATCTCTTCAATTCCAACGCTCAACTCGTCAGACCAGGTAATAAATTCGCTCATTGTGTGACATCCCAATATAATTAAAAGTTCTAAGTCTTTATTTCACTGAATAACATACTTTTATTATGGTTATAATATAGCTTATTGAAACACAATCAACTTCAGATTTTAATTATTTTCTAATATCTTGATATATATCAATGAATTTCAAAAACAATAAATTCTATAAGAATCAAACAATGAAAGAATTACAAAAAGATCTGGGCAAATGGATGGAATATTATAAAAATGAACGAATTCATCAAGGAAAAAAGTGCTGTGGACGCACTTCACTAGGTACTTTAATTAATGGTAAATCAGTTTGTGCAGAAAAGAATTTAGCTCAAATCTAACCTGACAGATGCCTTAAAAGATGGGGAACTATCAGGTTGAATATGAGTCTCTACAGCATAAGGTATCGAATGCTCGCCTTATAGTAATATCATAACGTAGCTATTCTGGCTTAACGATAAGCTTCCAAAATAGTGACTAACGACGTCGACTTTGCGCTTTCTTTTTCTTCTGAGATTTTCGTCTGTTATCTGGCATAACCAGACGCTTTTTTTGTTTGCCTCGCTGTGTTTTCAGTGGGTTCACAATTCGGCCTCGATGATCCATGTCAGGTTTATTAATGTGCAAGCCAACACTTTCATAAAGCTCCATCATCTGCTTTTCATCTAAATCTTCCCAACGGCCGACCTTTTGTCCTCGAGGCAATTGGACACAACCATAACGTACTCGCTGCAGGCGACTCACGGTGATCCCCAGGGATTCCCACATACGCCGCACCTCTCGGTTACGCCCTTCTTTCAACGTGACATGATACCAATGGTTAGCTCCTTGCCCTCCCTGATAACTGACTTTATCAAAATGGGCCATGCCATCATCCAGAGTAACTCCTTCTTTAAGTTGCTTTACATCGTCATCAGTCACATCACCCAAAACACGAACAGCATACTCACGTACAATCTCACTTGAAGGGTGCATGAGCAAGTTAGCTAATTCACCATCATTCGTCAGTAAGATAAGCCCTGAAGTATTAATATCAAGGCGTCCGACAGAAATCCAGCGTCCGACTTTAAGGCTGGGTAAGTCATCAAAAATGGTTTTAGAATGTTCAGGGTCATTTCGGCTGCAAATTTCACCTGGTGGTTTATGATAAACAAGCACACGCTGTCTGGGTTTTTCCCAGGCAATAAACAATTCTTTATCATCAAGAAAAATACGTTCTGAGCCAACGACTCTATCACCCAGTTTAGCTGTTTCTCTATCAATTTTAATTCTACCCTGAGCAATTAAACGCTCAGTTTCACGGCGTGAAGCATGGCCTGAGCGAGCAATCACTTTTTGCAGCTTTTCACCTTCAGGTCCCAACTCTCGCACTTCTCTTTCAGATTCTTCCCGTTCTTCAACTTCAAGAAATTCTTCTTTTGAAGGCAAATCTTCATCTTTCTTGAAAATTCTATCTGATTTAGGGGATTTATAATGGTTTGTCATAATCGGTGTCTTTTTTAAATTCAACTTCAACAGAGCACTATTTTTTTTAATCTGCATTTATTATAGGCTCAAATACATAAAATAAATATTACTTACTTATCAACATCATCTTCAGAATCTTGTACAGCTTCTTTCTTATCGGTAGCATCCGCTTGTAACTGTGTTTCCTTCAAAGCATTTAACTCCGCCTCAATATCAATTGTTTCTATAGGTGAGTTGTTTTGAGCAGGTATCTCGTTAACATAAGTATCGTTAACAAGAGTATTCTTAAATGGATCGGGCTCTTCATTCTTCTTCTCAATCGCATCAATTTGTTGATAAGTTTCTTTCAAAGCACTCAATTCAGCATCAATATCAATACGTTTTGAAGGTAAACGTTCGTCATCTGATTTTTCACCCGATTCATCGTTATTTTTAAGCGCTGAACTGTTTGTTTGTTCTGAATCAATTGGCAGAGTTACTTTTAACTCTGATCGATTAATATCAATAGTCTTCTCTTGGTTTAAAGACTCCTGACTCAAATCTTCCTGAAGAAGGTCAGCCTGTTCTTCACTGCCTTTAACCTGTTGGTTTTCATTGGCTATATCTTTATCAGACGTCTCTTTATCGCCCGTCTTTTCATCACCCGTCTTTTCATCACCAAAGTCCAGTTCAGCATCAATAACATCCAGATCACGAATTTCCGATAAGGTCGGTAATTCATCCAATTTCTTCAGACCAAAATAATCCAGAAACGTCTTAGTGGTCGCATACATGGCAGGCTTTCCTGGTACATCTCTGTGGCCTATCACTCTCACCCACTCTCGTTCAACCAAAGTTCTCATTATCTGACTGCTCACACTGACACCACGAATCTCTTCGATTTCACCACGAGTCACAGGCTGACGATAAGCCACTAAAGCGAGCGTTTCTAATAAAGCCCGGGAATATTTTTGTGGTCTTTCTTCCCATAAACGTGAAACCCAGGGCGCAACTGTTTGCGCTACCTGAAAACGAAAGCCACTACTGACCTCAATTAATTCAATCCCTCTGGACTGATAATCCTGCATTAACTGTTCAATCGCCTGGCGGATTGAGCTTTTATCAACATCTTCTTTTTCTGAAAAAAGAGTCAATATTTTATCAATAGAAATGGCTTTAGAAGCAGCCATAATGGCACCTTCAACCACATTCTTAATATTTTCAGGTGTTTGAATTTGAACAGTTTTTTGATTTGAACCCTCTATGACAGCATCTGACAGTTGTTTTAATGAGGCTAAAATATCAGGATCGTTAACAATTAAACCGCTACTCTGAGAACCACCTTCAGTTTCCTGCGTCTCTTCAATCCCAGAGACATCACTCAAGCTTCTGGAATTTTCATCAGCTTCTGTTTTTTGAGAGTCTTCAACTTCTGTTTTTTGAGAGTCTTCAACTTCTGTTTTTTGAGAGCCTTCAGCTTCTATTTTTTGAGAGTCTTCAGCATCTGTATTATAAGAGCCTTCAGCATCTGTATGATTCGAGTCATCACTCATCTTTCTTTCTCATTTCTAACTTAAGAGCAAAGCACTCTAAAAGGGAGTCATTATGTATCAAATGAACTGCCATTATTAATGGCAATTTCTGCAGCCTCAGCCCCTTCATTTTCAAGGGCACTACCCGCCAAAGGCTTAACATGAATTGAACCATAAGTTTCAGTTTGCACAATTTCCAATAACCGTTGTTTACTCAACTCTAAGATAGCCAAAAAGGTAACAACCACACCGCCTCTGCCTTCTTCATAAGTAAATAAAGCGGTAAAACGAGTAAAGCCCTGACTACCTACTTGTTCCAGAACCATACTCATTCTCTCCCTCACCGATAAAGTCTCACGTTCAATATTATGGTGTGTAAACATGGCAGCTCGTGACATCACATCCTTAAGCGCCAACATGAGTTCTTTCATACTAATATCAGGCTGCTGCGCTGGTGTGGAATAGTCAATATCAGTGGTAACGGGAAAAACATCTCTTCCCATACGAGGCAATTGGTCAATATCCATGGCTGCTTTTTTGAAGCGCTCATACTCTTGCAACCTGCGAATTAACTCTGCTCTTGGATCCACTTCATCATCTTCGAGGGCTTCTACTCGCGGCAACAACATTCTGGATTTAATTTCAGCCAACATTGCAGCCATCACTAAATATTCTGCCGCCAGCTCAAACTGAAAGTCCTGCATCAATTCAACATATTTAACATACTGTTCTGTAATTTCTGCAATCGGAATCTCTAAAATATCCAGATTTTGACGTTTAATCAAATAGAGCAATAAATCCAGTGGGCCTTCAAAGGCTTCAAGAAAAACTTCTAAAGCTTCAGGCGGAATGTATAAATCTTTTGGTAACTCAGTAACAGGGGCACCCTGTACGTAAGCAAAAGGCATTTCTTCCTGTTGAGGCACCTTGTCTTGCTGAGAACTAATATCAATCTCTTGAGCATTCTCTTGCGAGGCATCTGATAACATCTCTTGTGGTACTTCTTGTATAGACTCTGCTTGTTTAGAGTCTGAGGGTGAATTACTCACATGTATTCTCGATGCATCAATTTATAAGAACAGCCCAAAATATCATTACGTTTATCGGTATTGAATACCAATTGCTTGACGAACTTCATCTAAAGTATCACTGGCTAAATCAGCAGCAAATTCACGGCCTTCAGCAACGATATTTCGAACTAATGGGCGATTTTCACTGAATTCTTTTGCCCTTTCCTGAATAGGTTGCAACTCGCTTTGCACTGCATCAATAATAGGTCGCTTACATTCCAAACACCCAATACCAGCAGTTCTACAACCTTCCTGTACCCATTCTTTCACATCATCTTCAGAATAAACTTCATGTAATTGCCAAACAGGACATTTCTCCGGATCACCAGGATCAGTCAAACGCACTCGATTTGTATCCGTTGGCATTTTACGTAATTTTTCATCAACTGTTTTCAAATCATCCCGTAATGAAATTGTATTACCATACGACTTGGACATTTTCTGACCATCAAGTCCAGGCATTTTAGAAGCGGCCGTTAATAAAGCCTGTGGTTCAGGTAGAATGATTTTACCTGAACCTTCAAGGTATCCAAATAAGCGTTCTCTATCCGCCATGGTGATATTTTGCTGACCTTCAAGTAAGGCCTTTGCAGTTTCCAAGGCTTCATGATCGCCCTGCTCCTGGAATCGATTACGCAGCTGTTTGTATAATTTTGCCTGTTTCTTACCCATTTTTTTTATGGAATTTTCAGATTTTGCTTCAAAGTCAGCTTCACGACCATAGATATGATTAAAACGTCGCGCCACTTCACGAGTCAACTCAACATGGGCAACCTGATCTTCGCCCACAGGCACCAAACCTGCACGATAAATAAGAATATCGGCACTTTGCAGCAATGGATACCCCAGAAAACCATAAGTCGCCAAATCTTTTTCTTTGAGTTTGAGCTGTTGATCTTTAAAAGAAGGCACACGTTCAAGCCAACCCAGAGGGGTGACCATAGAAAGTAATAGATGCAGCTCCGCATGTTCAGGTACTTGAGACTGAATGAATATCTTGGCAGAGCCAGGGTTTACACCTGCAGCCAGCCAATCAATGACCATTTCCCAGGTACTTTCTTCAATATTTTCTGTTTCGGCATAGTGGGTGGTGAGCGCGTGCCAATCCGCAGCAAAAAACAAACAGTCATATTCATGCTGTAGTTTAATCCAGTTTTTTAAAACGCCATGATAATGTCCAAGATGCAGTTGACCTGTCGGTCTCATGCCTGACAAAACTCGTTGCTGGTGAATCGGTACGACCAAAATTAATTCCCTCTATGCAGAACTTTTAGAATAAGGTGAAAAACAATACTGACATACAACTACTGTATGCCACTTAATAAACGATAAAAAACGTCAATATCCAAGCCTGAAACGCTTGATAAAACAATCAGAAACACACTGATAACAGGAAAGATCATATAAGATAAGATTCCAGATAGCATTAATCCAATAATGATAAATAGACCATAGGGTTCAATTTTGCTGTATTGTGCTGACGCCTGATCGGATAGAAGCCCAGCCAAAATGCGTCCACCATCCAGAGGCGGTATTGGCAATAAATTCAAAACTCCTAAAATAACATTTATGGTAATTCCTGCAACAGGCATATACAAAAAAAACAAACTCAGTGACGAGCGACTGTCATGGAATAGAACACTCATAAACAAAAATATCGCCCATAAAAAAGCCATGATAAAATTACTGACAGGGCCAGCCAATGCCACCCATATCATATCTTTCTTAGGATTGTCCAGGTTTCTTGCATTCACAGGCACTGGTTTAGCCCAGCCAAAAGCAAACCCTGTAAAAATAACCATCACAGCAGGCACTAAAACAGTCCCAATAGGATCAATATGTTTAAAAGGGTTAAATGTGAGTCGCCCAAGCATGCGAGCCGTTGAATCTCCTTTTCTATCGGCCATCCAGGCATGAGCGGCTTCATGTAATGACACAGCCAATAAAACGGGCAGGATCCAAATAGCAATTTTTTGTATTGTTGTTACGTCCATCGAAAAAATTATATCATATTTAATAGCAGAACTATTTTGTTATAAAATACTCTATAGAGACAGGGCATTCCTTGTCTCTACGTCTATTCAAAAGATGAGGCATCACCCAATCCCTTACGCACGACGATAGGCACATCTTCTTCAAAATCAATCACTGTCGTTGCTTCAAAACCACAAAAGCCACCATCAATAATGAGATCCAATTGATGTTCCAGAATCTGTCGAATTTCATAAGGGTCTGTCATGGGCACATCTTCATTGGGCAGTATCAGGGTTGAGCTGAGCAGTGGCTCACCTAATTCCTCTAAAAGCGCCTGTGCAATAACATTTTCAGGGATCCGAATACCAATGGTTTTCCGCTTAGGATGCATTAATCGTTTGGGCAACTCACGAGTCGCTTTAAGGATAAAAGTATAAGCACCAGGTGTATGTGCCTTTAATAAACGATAATGAGAATTATCCGTTTGAGCATAAGTGCTAATTTCAGATAGGTCGCGGCAAACCAATGTGAAGTTATGGGCTTTATCCAGTTGCCTGATTAAACGAATTTTGTCCATGGACTGCTTATCACCAATACGACAACCAATCGCATAGCCTGAATCGGTCGGATAAACGATAACACCACCTTTGCGAACGATATCAGCAGCTTGGCGAACTAACCTTACTTGGGGATTTTCATCATGTATTTGAAAGAACTGACTCATTTATTTCATTCCATCTCTTGTCTAAACGTATAAAGCAACCATAATTTGTGACATCCTTCAAAAAAACTAAAGAAATAGATCCCACACTGGTTTACATTTGGGTGGTAATGCTGCCAGTCGTCCTAATTTGATCCAGGGAAACGCAGGATCATGAAAATCAGAACCCGAAGAAGCATACAAATCAAAGTCATCGGCGTGACAGGCCATGGTTTTCATTTCATTCACATCATGACTGCCAGAAACGACTTCCATTGCCTGACCACCCGCACTGATAAAATCCTTAATTAATTTACGCAACTTGGTTCGTGTCAATTTATAACGCGCTGGATGGGCAATGACAGCCACACCACCAGCTCCCGTTATCCAACCCACGGCCTCTTCCAACGTTGCCCAATCACCTGTCACATGACCTGGTTTGTTATTGACTAAATAGTGCTTAAAGACACTACGCACATTCTTTGCATAACCTGCATCCACTAAAAAATTGGCAAAATGCATTCTGCCTAACATTTTACCGCCTGAAAACTGTTTGGCTCCTTCATAAGCGCCGTCAATGCCTGATTTTTCTAATTTATCAGCCATTTCCCGAGCTCGTCTTTCTCGAAAGTTCTGTAGGCTCTGAATCCCCGCCCGCAAGGGGGCATAATCAGGATTAAAATTTAAGCCGACAATGTGTACCGTTCTTTTGTTCCAGGTCACTGACAATTCAATGCCATTGATAAAACGAATACCCGCATCATGCGCACTTTGGCGTGCTTCATCCAACCCGTCAGTACCATCATGATCAGTTAAAGCCAATACCTCAACTCCTGCTTCAGCAGCACGAGCCACCAAGTCTGATGGAGATAAGCGACCATCTGAAGCAGTTGAATGAGTATGAAGATCGATTTGCATAGATTGAGTATCAGCCTTATTAATGAACAAGTTCACAAAACCACTAATTTTAACCTATTTTTACCTGTAATATTATCTTTTCATTGAATTTTTTCTAAATCAGTGAGTCCAAATCATTCACTCTTGTTAAATAGTTGTCCTATTAGAATTAAAATGTCAGAATATCTGACGTTAATTTTTAACCAGAATGAGCTAAATGGCTTTTCAAAAAGCCGATGGCATATACTTCACAAGGAATTTACTCACTTACGACTATGTTAAAATTTATTTACGATTTTTTGCCAATCATCATTTTTTTCGGTACTTACAAACTGACTGATAATGACATCTATGCAGCAACCACAGCGGCCATTATTGCCACGTTAATCCACTCAGCCATCCAATGGTTTATGCATAAAAAGTTAGAAAACCAGCATATTATCAACCTGGTTGTCATCCTCTTCTTTGGAGGACTCACTTTAGCCTTTCAAGATGACACTTTTATTAAATGGAAAGTCACGGTCATTAACTGGATATTTGGACTGGTTTTATTAGGCAGTCAATTTTTCGGTAAAAAGAATATTATTCAGAGACAGTTGGATGAAGCCATTCAATTGCCTCTCCCCATTTGGTTCCGACTCAATATGATGTGGGTTTCCTTTTTTCTGTTTTGTGGCTTACTCAATCTATATGTCGCTTTCTTTTATGGCGCAGGTCTCAGTGAAGATGCTCGTCAGGCAATATGGGTTGATTTTAAAATGTATGGAATGCTAGGTTTAACATTTGCTTTCATGATTTTTCAGATATTTTATCTGCAACGCCACATCATCGATGAAGAAACCATTCCCGAAACCATCAGCGAAGCTATCACAGAAACACCCGATGAACAGAACAAGGAAAATACTTAATGCTTTATGCCTTTATTGCCAGCGATATTGAAAACACCTTAAGCAAGCGCCTGGAAGCACGCCCTGCACACCTGGCTCGATTAGAAGCACTTAAAGATGAAGGTCGTTTAATTCTTGCTGGCCCTCATCCTGCCATTGATAGTAACGATCCTGGCGAAGCAGGATTTACAGGATCATTAGTGGTTGCCGAATTTGACACACTTCAAGATGCACAGAATTGGGCAGACAATGACCCCTACGTTGAAGCAGGTGTCTATGACACCATTCAGGTCAAACCGTTTAAGAAAGTACTCCCTTAACTTAGGGAATACATCAGTTCTATCGATAAACAATCTATTGATACCATCCATTTAAGGAAATGCACAGATGAAACTAAGCGTTCTAAAATCAACCACCCGGAAACACTTCTACACAATCGCTTTTTCTGGATTACTTATTAGCAGTTCGACTCTTATGGCAGGAGATGAACTCGTAGACGATAAAGTTCTGGCCACTGTTAATGGTCAAAATGTGACAGAAAGTCAGCTAGAAATAGCTGCCGCTCAAAGCAAGGTTAACTTTAAAGAAATTACCCCAGTTCAAAAAAAATTACTCACTGAAGCCTTAATTAATCGTCAATTAGTTTTAGACGAAGCGATAAAAGCAAATTACGATAAAACACCTGATATTGCCGCACGTATTAAAGCCTTAACAGAGAGCTATATTGCTGCCAACTACCTTGCTACAATCGCTAAAGAATTTAATATTGATGATTCGGCAATGAAGGCCTATTACGATACAAGTGTGGTGGGCAATTCACCTAAAGAATATAAAGCTCGACACATTCTGGTTAAAACAGAAGAAGAAGCAAAAGCTTTAATTAAAAAAATTGAAGGTGGTGCGGATTTTTCTAAACTCGCCAAAGAACAATCAACCGATGTTGGTTCGGGTTCTCGCGGTGGTGACTTAGGTTGGTTCTCAGAACAAGATATGGTTGCCCCATTTTCTAAAATGGTTGCCACGCTGAAAAAAGGTGAACTGAGTAAAACAGCGGTTAACTCTCAATTTGGTTGGCATGTTATTATTCTTGATGATACACGAGCAACCGCACCACCTGAATTTGATGCGGTCAAACAGAACATCGAAAAAGTATTAATCAAAGAAAAATTGAATCAATACCTTGATGATTTGAATGCTCAAGCAACTATTCTATTGAAATAGTTGTTAAAAACAATTATTTGGAACACGCGTTCACTGGCTTGTCCAGTGCAATGCTTTGTTGTGATAATTCTGATTGTGACACTAAAACGGACAAGGGCAAATTCCTTTTATTCTCTCTCCGCTAATGGGATGGTCAAATTCAAGTTGACTGGCATGCAACATTAACCGTGGCGACAGGTGAAAAGCCTCATCATTGGCATATAAATCACAACCTAGAATAGAGTGACCAATTTCACGACTGTGTATGCGTAGTTGATGGGTGCGCCCAGTCAGCGGTTTAAACAGCACTCTTGTTGCCAATGGCTTATCCAGGCGTTCAATCACTTGATAATAACTCACTGCTTCCTTGCCGCTGAGATAACAGATTTTTTGCAAAGGAAACTCACCTTTCGCTATGGGAAACTCAATAATACCTTCATCATTTTCAAGATGTCCCTGAAGCAAAGCGGTATAATATTTTACCACTGAGCGGGTTTGAAATTGCTTAGTTAAATGGGCATTTACTGATTTATTCAACGCCACTAGCATAATACCTGAAGTACCAAAATCCAGGCGATGCACCATCGTTGCCAAGGGATAATCTTTAACCAAACGAAAATGAACCGAGTCTTTGTTTAAAGGATGTTTACCCGAAAGAGTTAATAAAATGCCTGGCTTATTAATCAACAATAGATGCTCATCTTGATAAATAATTTTAATTTCACCATCACAAAGAGGAACAATAAACGGATCTGCTTGCGGTTGCATTTAACCTTTTGCCCTGAAGATCAATCTATTTTCTCGATTGAAATCTCCAGTGTTTTACTGTCACCTGCAAACCACTTTTGCACATACAAAGTACCGACAATAGGCGCTTTTCCAGCTTCTGGCTGCTCTTTATAACGGACACTGTTTTTAGTTTCTTTTTCGTAGCTAAATTTAACTAATACCTTTGACATAGAGTCAGTTCTCTTTTCGTTGATGGCGTATAAAAGCGCTGTATAAATAAGGGGTACACCACTCATAACAACTCAAACGACTGGATTTTTATGGAGCGTAGCGTAAAAAACATCTATATTAATTTGAGTTGTTATGTTTTTTATTTTGGGGATTACACTTATTATCCTTTAAGTGCGATGGATGCCATTTTCATAGTACTTTCAAATGATTCTGCACCCGCAATAAATAAACCATTGTGGCAAAACATGGCATCATCAATACCTGTTACGTCTTTAAGGTCTTTATCGGATAAGCCAGCCCATTGTTTAGGCAGTGATTTTCTGTCTTCAAATGAACCTGGTTCAACAGGTACTGTTTGAATTCTCCATTGCCCAGTCTGAGAGGGATAAATCATATATAAAGCCTCTTCAGATAAGGCGTGAACCGTTCTTTTCCAAGGGGTATATTTTTCTAATACAATCACTCTTGGATCTTCTGCATTATCAATAGCTTTAGCCACAATTTCTTTCGCACTAATGCCACCGTTAGCAGAGGCAATGAATCGTGTTAAAACGCGCGAGGCAAAATCAACCGCTTCATCAAAACATGTATCAAAGTGACTCTCTTCTTGCCAAGTTGGGTTAAACATTGAAATAGTTTGACTAAGGCTAATACCTTGAGAAACACCTTCAACATGACCACAATCGATAGCATCAATCGTTGATACGAGACCAGCATCAACAGCGTTTGCTACATCTTGGTTACCCTGGCATATTTCTAAGCCGTATTTCTGCCATATCAAACCAAATGAGGAATAAGGAATACCATTTTCACGCTCACCTGCACCACCACGTTGATGATGATCAAAACGGTCTGCATCTGAGTCATATTCACCGCCTACATCAATCACAATATCTGCCTTGGCGATACATTCTAAATCACGTGTACGAATAAGCTTAAAGAAAGGAAATATGCTCTTAAGTGCAGCGATGCTGAAAACATCATCTGCATGAAAATTACCGTTGTGAGTTGCTATCGTTTTATCATTCATTTGTTGTGTATCATGTTAGAAAAGGTTAATAAGGTGTTGCTGGTTAAACTTTAATATTTTGGAAATATTTAACAAGCAAAAATTTTATGGTGAATTCTATACGAAAACAGTTAACAAAAACAGCTGATTTTTAATAACTAAAATAACAAACATAACATCATGCTCAGTAGTATAAACACTGCTTAGTTTTATATGTTTGCCAGAGCATTTTATTAGATATTTTCAACACTCAGTAATAGTGACGGCAAGACCACCCAAAGATGTTTCTTTAAATTTTACGGACATTTCTTCACCCGTTTGTTTCATTGCTGCAATGCATTTATCCAACGACATAAAATGTTTACCCGTTCCACGTTTAGCAAGGGAGGTAGCAGTATATGCCTTAATTGCACCAAAACCATTCCGCTCGATACAAGGAACTTGCACAAGCCCATGAACAGGGTCACAGGTCATACCAAGATGGTGTTCGAGGGCAATTTCAGCAGCATGCTCTATTTGTTGGGAAGTTCCTCCCAAGACAGCGCATAGCCCAGATGCCGCCATAGAAGCAGCAGAACCCACCTCACCTTGACATCCTACTTCAGCACCTGAAATTGAACTAAGATGTTTGATGAGGCCACCTATAGCACTTGCAGTTAATAAAAACTCTCTCACTTGCTGTTCAGTTCCTCCCATATGGTTTGTAAAATAGTACAGTACCGAGGGTATAACACCAGCCGCACCGTTTGTAGGTGCAGTAACCACCAGATGTCCAGCAGCATTTTCTTCATTTACCGCCATCGCATAGGCGCATAACCAATCGTTAACATCTGCTTTCTTGGGTTGCTCTTGCAGTTGCTGATGGAGCTCTTTTGCACGCCGAGGTATCTTTAGACCACCTGGTAAAAAACCTTCCGTATTTAATCCTCTTTCAATGCACTGCTTCATGGATTGCCAAATTAAATCTAACCCTTGATTCAGCGTTTTCTCTGAAATAAGCACAGTTTCATTAAGATGCTTCATCTGCGCAATTGATAAGCCACTATCTGTTGACATTTTCAACATTGATTGGGCTGAATTAAAACTATAGGGAAAAGAATCTGCTGCTGACATTTTGAGAGGAGCAACCAATTGCTTCATATCTGCCCGTCTGCTAATGAAACCACCACCAATAGAAAAGTAGATTTCTGAAATAAGCAGGTATCCTGTCTCACTAAACAGTTCAAAAATCATACCATTTGGATGTTCTGTAAGAGGCTTACCAGTATCAAAAACAATGTCTTTGCTTGCTGAGAAAAGGGCAATATGTTTGTTATCTATTTGAATGGATGCTTTTGTCCAAATCCGATGAACAAGAGTATCTAAATCCTGAGTAGCCACATCCTTTGGTAAATAACCGTTTAGACCTAAGGCTACTGCACGATCAGTTGCATGACCTTTTCCTGTCGCAGATAACGAGCCTTTGAGTGTACATCGAACAGTCACATCTTGAGCCAGTTCATGTGTTAAACAATATTTTTTGATGAGACGATTAAATTCCCATGCAGCTAGCATAGGCCCCATAGTATGAGAGCTTGAAGGGCCAACACCAATTTTAAAAAGATCAAGAACACTAATAAACATTTGTTATTCCCAATAGTATGCTCAAGTGCCGTTTCAAAATATTTTATGTTAAATCAATAAGATAGAAT